>NZ_CP017014.1:3524967-3831461 GCF_001767395.1 Rhodococcus sp. WMMA185
GGACGTTCAGAATGTTATTGCTCATGGTCCCAACGAAGGTTCCGGCCAACAACGCCGCGAGAGCCGGAGAGGTGCCGGGACCAAGTTCGTCACCTGCGGGAAGGTGGGGCTTGTCAACCGCCGTTTTCATGTACGGGTCCAATTTCTTTCGAAGATGCGGGTGCGGTGATTCCGGCTTCCGATGAGGCCTCGTAACCCAAGGATGAGTACGCGATCAGCGCGATAACGTCTCTGCAGAGGATTCCTCTATTGGCGTGTGACAACAAGGAATTCAAACCAAAAATTCTGGGCACTATGCACAGCTGCCTCGACTGTCGATGTGCTGTCTGCTGTTGCCCTTACGGACGCCCAGGTGCAACATCACAGCCCTGTGACTAGAGCCACTAGTCTGTACGCCTATGTCGAAGGGCACATCGTGGATGTAACTCTCACAGCCGCGCACTGGATCTACCTCGGGGGAATCGTTGTCATCCTCGGGACAATGCTCTTGCGGAAGAACATCGTCGTTCCCGCCGTCTTCGGCACGTTTCTGACTGCGTTCGTGTTTTCGGGCAGCCTCGTAACCGGACTCGCATCGATCTTCAACGCCAGCTTGGTCGCTGCTCAGGAGCTGTTCAATATCTTCCTGATCATCTCGTTGGTGACGGCGATGCTCGGCGCAATGCGGCAGATGGGCGCCGACCGCTTGATGGTCGCGCCGTTCCGGCGCATCATGCGTGGCGGAACCAGCAGCTTCATCGTGCTGGGCGCCGTCACCTACGCGATCTCGCTCTTCTTCTGGCCCACACCGGCAGTTCCGTTGATCGGCGCGGTCCTGATACCGGTCGCCATCCGTTCTGGCCTTCCGCCGCTGGCAGTCGGAATGGCGATCGCCATCTGCGGGCAGGGCATGGCTCTGTCATCGGACTACATCATCAAGGTTGCGCCCGGTTTGTCGGCGAAATCCGCAGGCGTCGATCCAGATACGGTCGCTGATCGCGCACTGGTGATGTCTCTGATCGTCGGCATCACAGCACTTGTCATCGCATACTTCTCTCAGCGCAAGCACATGCGCCGGCCCTCGCCCGAACTGCTCACCGAATGGGAATCGCGCTCGGAAAGCGACTTCGGAAAACAAGGCCGCGGCGCCGCGCCCCAGGGCGACTCGACGTCTTCAGACGAAGGGATCTCTAAGAGTTCGCCCGAACTCGCCGGTACCCCCGGCGGTGTCAACCCAAGGGAAGATGCTTCCGGAACAGTTCTCACACAACCGGTCACTGTCTCAGCTCGCCAGGTCGTCGACGACACGCTCAGAAGCATCCGCGCCGCGAAGACCTTTGCGGTCATGGTGCCTGTCGCGTACCTGATATTCATCATCTATCTCGTAATCGGCAAGTTCACCGATCTCGTGCCCAGCCTCGAGGGCGGTGACGCCGCGGCGATGGTGGGTGGAATCGCGGCATTGATCCTGTTTGCCGTTGCCGCGACGAACGACAAACAGGGCTTCCTCGAGACGACATCCGAGCACCTTATCGACGGTTTAGTCTTCGCGTTCAAAGCGATGGGCATCGTGATTCCGATTGCCGGATTCTTCTTCATCGGCAACGGTGACTTCTCCGGCGCAATCCTCGGTTATCCAGAATCCTCGACCGGTCCGACTATCCTCTTCGACCTGGTGAACGCCGGTCAATCTCACCTGCCGCAGAATTCGATCGTCACCTCATTCGTCATTCTCATCATCGGTATGATCGCCGGCCTCGAAGGCTCCGGATTCACCGGGCTTCCTCTGACTGGATCTCTCGCCGGCGCGCTCGGACCGGCTGTGGGCATGGACCCCGCCACCCTCGCGGCAATCGGTCAGATGGGAAATATTTGGTCCGGCGGCGGAACCCTGGTTGCCTGGTCATCGCTGATCGCGATTGCCGGCTTCGCCCGAGTGCCAGTACTCGACCTGGCCCGCAAGTGCTTCGTCCCGGTGGTATCGGGACTGGTGCTGGCGACCGCACTGTCTGTCATCATCTTCTGACGGCTGGGAGCTTCATCTTCTGACGGCTGGGAGCCTGGGCAGCGGCTGTGCCGCCGACATCACCCGCGCAACCGATCCGCGTTCTCGATGATGACGGCGCGCAGAGCCTGCTCCGGTTTGCTGAGTACGCTGCGCCGAGATTCCAACACGAACTCGACCTCAACGGCAGGCGTCAATGCCTCGCGCAGCCGACTCCGAAGAGGTACCAACCCCGCCGGCGGAAGGGTCTGAGCGTGGTAGACAACGCCCAGGCCGGCAAGGCACGCTGCTCGCAATCCGTTCAAACTGCTGGTCACGCAGGTCACGCGTGCACCGCGGCCGGATCTCTCGAGCGTGTCGAGTGCCGCTTCCCTCGTGATCGACGGCGGAGGGTACGTCACCAACGGAACCGGGCCGCCATCATCGAGGACGAAGTCGGGTGCCGCGAAGAAGGCCAGCCGGTCGGTCCACACCGGCTCTCCGTGACGCTCGCCTTGACGACGCTTACCGAAGACCAGATCCAGTTGCCCCTCGTGCAGTTGCCGGAACAGCACCTCGCTCAGGCCGACGGTGAGTTCGAAATCGACGAGCGGATGGCTACGTCGAAATTCGGAGAGAATTCGAGGAAGTTCGTGTAGAACGAGATCTTCCGACGCGCCGAACCGCACCCGTCCCCTGACACCGGACTGGGTGAAGTAGCGTTCGGCATCCGAATGCCGCTCGAGTATCGACGTGGCGAACCCGACCATGACGGAGCCGTCCGAGGTCAACTCCACCGAGTGCGTATCCCGCAAGAACAGACGGCGTCCTGCAGCGAGTTCCAGCTTTCCCACGTGCTGGCTGACAGTCGATTGTCGCAAGTTCAGTCGCCGGGCCGCCGCCGTGAAATTTCGGCTGCGCGCAACCTCGAGAAAACTCCGAAGGTGAACGGGATCAAACATACCCATTGCTATCACGTTTCACGATTACAGTAAACGTCTCGATCGGCTTTCAAAATATCCGGGAGTTCCATACCCTCGAACCATGCTGACAAAAATCCCGCTGCTCGGAAGACTCGACCCGTTCATTCTCGGGATCCTGATCACCGTCGGGATTGCCAGCCTGTTGCCCGCAGACGGTTCTGCGCTCACCGCATTCGGGTGGGCTGTCAAGGTGGCCATCGGATTGCTGTTCTTCCTGTACGGCGCGAGGCTGTCTTCACGGGAGGCGCTTCACGGCCTGAGGCACTGGCGTTTGCACGTCACCATCCTCGCAGCAACGTTCGCGCTCTTCCCGATCCTCGGAATCGCAGCAAGTCTCCTGGTCCCATCGGTCCTGACCCAGCCGTTGTACCTGGGCGTCCTCTACGTCTGTCTGTTGCCCTCTACGGTTCAGTCATCGATCGCCTTCGTGTCCATCGCCCGTGGCAACGTGCCCGGCGCCATCGTCAGCGCCTCATTCTCGAATCTCCTCGGCATCTTCGTCACGCCCCTGTTGGTGGCGTTGTTGATGACGACTGAAGGGTCTGGCTTCAACCTGTCCTCAGTGGTGGGGATCCTCTTCATGTTGCTGCTCCCATTCATCGCCGGCCAGGTGGCGCAACGCTGGATCGGCACCTGGGTCAAAGAACACAGCGCACCGCTCAGGTTCGTCGATCGTGGATCGATCCTGCTGGTGGTCTATGTCGCGTTCAGCGAAGGAATGAACGAAGGGATCTGGAGCACGCTATCCATCGGCCGACTGCTCGGACTGCTCGCCGTGTGCTCGATACTTCTCGCAATCGTCCTGTCCGTCACATGGTTCGGATCGAAGCGGCTCGGGTTCAGTAAGCAGGACCAGATCACAATCACCTTCTGCGGATCGAAGAAGAGCCTTGCCACCGGACTTCCGATGGCAACAGTACTGTTCGCCAGCCAGCCGATCGGTTTGATAGTGCTGCCGCTCATGCTGTTTCACCAGCTGCAGTTGCTGGTGTGCGCGTGGATGGCGGGCCGATTGGCACGCCGCCCTGATGCGGGCGCCGATCTCGCGATGTCGCCCTCTCGGTAGCGGATCACGGTTCCGCCAGGCCAGGCCGGTACCGACCATACGATCAGCTGGCCAATACCGCCTTCAGGAAGGTCCTGGTGCGCTCGTTCTGCGGTGCGGTGAAGATCGTCTCGGGATCTCCTTCCTCGACGATCCTGCCGGCATCGAACATCATCACCCGGTTCGAGACGTCCCTGGCGAACTGCATCTCGTGGGTCACGATCAACATGGTGATGTCGGTAGTTTCGGCGACATTCCTCAGCACGTCGAGGACGTCTGCAACCAACTCCGGATCCAACGCGGAGGTGACCTCGTCGAGCAAGAGGATGTCTGGGTCCATCGCCAGCGCCCTCGCAATGGCGACCCGTTGTTGCTGTCCGCCGGACAGCTGCGTTGGATGAGCGGTCTCCTTGTCCGAGAGCCCGACCATGTCGAGCAGTTCGCGGGCGCGCTTCGTCGCCGCATCCTTATCCAGACCAAGAACGTGGATCGGCGCTTCGGTGATGTTCTCGATCACGTTCATGTTCGGAAATAGGTTGAACTGCTGGAATACCATCCCGATGCGGCGGCGAACTTTCCGAAGATACTTCTCCGACGCCGGAACGAGCCGACTCCCCTTCTGCTCGTGTGTCAGCCGATCGCCCTCGATCCAGATAACGCCCTCATCCACCTTCTCCAAGGTCATCAGTAGCCGAAGGATAGTGGTCTTTCCTGAACCGCTAGGCCCGATCAAGGTGACGCGATCTCCGCGCGCAACCTCGAACTTCAGATGATCGAGAACAACGTGATTCCCGAATCGTTTTACGACATTGTCGAATTGGATCATCGGAGTAGATGTACTCACATCATCAGGCAAGGCGTTTCTCCAATCGCCGTATCAATAGTGAAGTCGGGTAGCTGGCGACCAGGAAGATCAAACCTGCCAAGGTCAACGCCTCGAGATACTGGAAGTTCCTCGCTCCGAATTGCTGTGCTGCCGTGACCATTTCCACCACGGTGATTGCGAACAAGTAGGGTGTGTCCTTGAACATGGAGACCGCGTAGTTGCCGAGCGCTGGGACCACCCGGCGAATAGCTTGGGGCAGCACGATCGCACGCCATGTCCGGGTCGGAGCGAGAGACAATGCGCGGGCTGCCTCCCACTGACCGACCGGTACGGCCTCGATTCCAGCCCGGTACACCTCGGCCATGTATGTCGAGTAGTGAATTCCAAGTACGGCGACACCGATCTGCAACGCCGACAAGCCCGTGAACAAGTAATAGGCGAACAGGAGTTGTACCACCAGTGGTGTCAACCTGATGAACTCACTGGCCGCACGAACCGGTGCACTGACCCACCGTGGGGCCGACTGTCGTATCAACGCGATTACCAGTCCGAGGACTGCCGCGATAACGAAGCCCAGAACAGTTGCCAGCAATGTGATCTTGAAACCGTCGAGGAGCATCGGCAGAGCCTCGAACGCACGATCCCAACTCCACTGTGCCGTCATCGCTCTGCGACCTCCATTCCACGAGGATCACTCGGTGCGAGACTGAAGATTTCACGCAAAGACGGCCCTGTTCCGAGGCGGTTCTTTGCCCGCACCTCGAGAGCATTCATCAACAGCGTCAGCAGATATCCGACGATGAAGTAGATGACGAGTCCGACACTGAACGCGAAAAGTGTATTACCCGTGGTCCTCCGGAGTTGATCGATTTCGAATGTCAAATCCTGCAGGAGGATATAACTTGCCAAAGCTGTTCCCTTGAGAAGCTGAATCAGTAGATTCGTCAGCGGTGGGATCATCTCCGCCCATGCCTGCGGCAAGATGACTCGGCGAAGTCTCTGCCAATGGCTGAAGTCGAGCGCAGTGGCGGCCTCCCATTGTGGCTGCGGAACAGAATTCACAGCACCTCGTACTACTTCCGCGCCGTACGCACCGTAGTTCAAGCCCAAGGCCAAGATTCCCACAACCATGGGCTCAATCAGGAATCCGAACAGCGGCACCACGTAGAAGAACCAGAAGAGCTGCACCAAAAGTGAAGTCCCACGAAAGAACTCGATGAAGCCCCGAGCCGACCCTCGGATTACCACGTTATGCGCGCGAGCCGCCAATCCGAGTAGTACGGCCAACACGAATGCCAGAAGCGCGCCACCCAGCGTCAGCTCGAGCGTCACGACGAGGCCCTCCCAGATGCCTGGCAAAGCATCCAGGAGAGCTTCGATGTTGTCCTTCACCTACGTCGCCTCCGAGCAGCCTCAGCTGACTCCGTCACACAACTTGGCGGTCGTCAACGCCGGGTCGGGCAACTCCGCCGCGGTGAATCCGAATTCCCCGACGATGGCAAGATACTTGTCCTTGTCGGAGGTGATCTTCGCCAACTCCTCGTTGTAGGCGTCCCTGAGTTCAGCATCCTCGGTGCGGAACACGGTGCCGCCGGCGCCGACCTGGGGGACTCCGTCGATCACTGCGACAAAGGACTCGGTAACCTCCACGGGAACCTGCGGGCTGTTGTTTGCCATCCAGTTCAACGAGATTCCCGTCAAGGCGAACACGTCGGCTCTCCCGTTGGCGACAGCGTCCATTCCGTCCTGCGGCGACGCCACCTGCATAGCATCGATACCTAGTGCTTGCGCGTAGTCCGATTCGATCGCGCCGGTCATCGTAGCCAGCCTTACCCCACTATCCTTCACCGACTGCATATCGGTGAGATTCGCGGGATTGCCGTCCGGAACCATCAGCGCAGTCGTGTAGTTGAACTCGGGCTCGCTGAACGCGGCCTGCTCGCATCGCTGCGGGAGGATCGACATCCCCGCGCTGACGACGTCGAAGCGCTGGGCCTGAAGCCCCGGAATCAGCGCACCGAAATCGGTGTTCACACCTTCAACCGTCTCGATTCCGAGGTTCTTGAAGATCTCGCGGTGCAGCGCGACGGTTGCACCGGTCAACTGCCCGTTCTGCTCGAAGCTGTATGGTGCTTCGCCGGCGAACCCGACTGTTACCGCACCCTCTGCTTGGAGTTGCTCGAGGAGCGAGCCCTCGCTAGCTGTGTCCGTCGTGCTGCAACCTGCCACCGACGCAGCGGTCGCGACGGCGCCCATGAGAATCGCTGCGGCTCTCACGGGAGAGCCATTCTTGATCGTGATCTTCGGCACTCGAGTTCCCCTTCATCGACTTGCGAAGGGTCAGAAGGATTCGCATTGCCTCGTCTCGCGCAATCCCGCCAACCGGATTCGCCGGGCAACGTTACCGAGTCGGCCGAAGGTCTGCAGAACTTTGCATCTTCTGTGGTGGTGTTTTCTTCCCCAGAATGCCGTAAGCCCCCCAACGGTGTTGGGGGGCTTACGGTTAACGGGTGTTCGGCGGTGTCCTACTCTCCCACACCCTGCCGGGTGCAGTACCATCGGCGCTGGAGGGCTTAGCTTCCGGGTTCGGAATGGGACCGGGCGTTTCCCCTCCGCTATGACCGCCGTAACTCTATGAAACTGTCACACTCCCCCGGAACCGGGAACCAGCCGGTGAGGCCGGGTGGTTCGGGGGTATTTGTGTGTTGTTTCAGATACCGCACAGTGGACGCGTAGCTTCTTCGTGGTAAGTCCTCGGCCTATTAGTACCAGTCACCTCCATCCGTTACCGGACTTCCAGTTCTGGCCTATCAACCCGGTGGTCTGCCGGGGGCCTTACCCCCTCGTGGGGGTGAGAAACCTCATCTTGGAACAGGCTTCCCGCTTAGATGCTTTCAGCGGTTATCCCTTCCGAACGTAGCTAACCAGCAGTGCTCCTGGCGGAACAACTGGCACACCAGAGGTTCGTCCGTCCCGGTCCTCTCGTACTAGGGACAGCCTTCCTCAAGTTTCTAACGCGCGCGGCGGATAGAGACCGAACTGTCTCACGACGTTCTAAACCCAGCTCGCGTGCCGCTTTAATGGGCGAACAGCCCAACCCTTGGGACCTACTCCAGCCCCAGGATGCGACGAGCCGACATCGAGGTGCCAAACCATCCCGTCGATATGGACTCTTGGGGAAGATCAGCCTGTTATCCCCGGGGTACCTTTTATCCGTTGAGCGACACCGCTTCCACTTGCCGGTGCCGGATCACTAGTCCCGACTTTCGTCCCTGCTCGACCCGTCAGTCTCACAGTCAAGCTCCCTTGTGCACTTGCACTCGACACCTGATTGCCAACCAGGCTGAGGGAACCTTTGGGCGCCTCCGTTACATTTTGGGAGGCAACCGCCCCAGTTAAACTACCCACCAGGCACTGTCCCTGAACCAGATCATGGTCCGAGGTTAGAGGTCCAATTCGATCAGAGTGGTATTTCAACAACGACTCCACCACCACTGGCGTGGCCGCTTCACAGTCTCCCACCTATCCTACACAAACCGAACCGAACACCAATACCAAGCTGTAGTGAAGGTCCCGGGGTCTTTTCGTCCTGCCGCGCGTAACGAGCATCTTTACTCGTAATGCAATTTCGCCGAGTCTATGGTTGAGACAGCTGAGAAGTCGTTACGCCATTCGTGCAGGTCGGAACTTACCCGACAAGGAATTTCGCTACCTTAGGATGGTTATAGTTACCACCGCCGTTTACTGGGGCTTAAATTCTCAGCTTCGCGGACGAATCCGCTAACCGGTCCTCTTAACCTTCCAGCACCGGGCAGGCGTCAGTCCGTATACATCGTCTTACGACTTCGCACGGACCTGTGTTTTTAGTAAACAGTCGCTTCTCACTGGTCTCTGCGGCCCCACCCAGCTCGGGAAGTGAATTCCGTCACCGGACAGGGCCCCCCTTCTCCCGAAGTTACGGGGGCATTTTGCCGAGTTCCTTAACCATAGTTCTCTCGATCGCCTTAGTATTCTCTACCTGACCACCTGTGTCGGTTTGGGGTACGGGCCGTGTGAAAGCTCGCTAGAGGCTTTTCTCGGCAGCATAGGATCACTGAATTCGCCTCATTCGGCTATGCGTCACCTCTCAGGCATATGAACGGCGGATTTGCCTACCGTTCGCCCTACCGGCTTACACCAGTATTACCACTGACTGGCTCAGCTACCTTCCTGCGTCACCCCATCGCTTGGCTACTACCAGCTCGGTTCACGCGCATCCACCCACCACACACCCGAAGGCACATGACAGGTTTCAGGGCGCTTAGCATCACTGATTCACCAGGGGCGCGTTCACACGGGTACGGGAATATCAACCCGTTGTCCATCGGCTACGCCTGTCGGCCTCGTCTTAGGTCCCGACTCACCCTGGGCGGATTAACCTGGCCCAGGAACCCTTGGTCATTCGGCGGACGAGTTTCTCACTCGTCTTTCGCTACTCATGCCTGCATTCTCACTCGCGTGGCCTCCACAACTAGTTCACACTGCTGCTTCCCTGGCCACACGACGCTCCCCTACCCACCCACACCACTGCCCAACACTCCGCAGAGTGAAGGGAATGCAATGTGTGAGTGCCGCGGCTTCGGTGGTGTACTTGAGCCCCGCTACATTGTCGGCGCAGGATCACTTGACCAGTGAGCTATTACGCACTCTTTCAAGGGTGGCTGCTTCTAAGCCAACCTCCTGGTTGTCTTCGCGACCCCACATCCTTTTCCACTTAGTACACGCTTAGGGACCTTAGCCGGCGATCTGGGCTGTTTCCCTCTCGACTACGAAGCTTATCCCCCGCAGTCTCACTGCCGCGCTCTCACTCACCGGCATTCGGAGTTTGGCTGATTTCGGTAAGCTTGTAGGCCCCCTAGACCATCCAGTAGCTCTACCTCCGGTGAGAAACACGCGACGCTGCACCTAAATGCATTTCGGGGAGAACCAGCTATCACGGAGTTTGATTGGCCTTTCACCCCTACCCACAACTCATCCCCTCAGTTTTCAACCTAAGTGGGTTCGGTCCTCCACGACGTCTTACCGTCGCTTCAACCTGGCCATGGGTAGATCACTCCGCTTCGGGTCTAGAACATGCCACTATGGGCGCCCTATTCGGACTCGCTTTCGCTACGGCTACCCCACACGGGTTAACCTCGCGACATGCCACTAACTCGCAGGCTCATTCTTCAAAAGGCACGCCATCACCAGCCACACCGAAATGTGCACCGGCTCTGACGGATTGTAAGCGCACGGTTTCAGGTACTATTTCACTCCCCTCCCGGGGTACTTTTCACCTTTCCCTCACGGTACTAGTCCGCTATCGGTCACCAGGGAGTATTCAGGCTTATCGGGTGGTCCCGACAGATTCACACCAGATTTCACGGGCCCGGTGCTACTCGGGTATCCGCCACAACAGTCACCATGTTTTCGTGTACGGGACTCTCACCCACTACGGCAGGCCGTTCCAGACCACTTCCACTAACACGGCAATTTCTCACTGTCGGCCGACACGGCAGTATCGACACAGGCGAACCCCACAACCCCACGAATGCAACACCTGCCGGCTATCACACATCCATGGTTTAGCCTCATCCGCGTTCGCTCGCCACTACTAACGGAATCACTCTTGTTTTCTCTTCCTGTGGGTACTGAGATGTTTCACTTCCCCACGTTCCCTCCACACACCCTATACATTCAGGTGCAGGTAACACGACATCACTCGTGCTGGGTTTCCCCATTCGGACACCCTCGGATCTCAGCTCGGTTGACAGCTCCCCGAGGCTTATCGCAGCCTCCCACGTCCTTCATCGGCTCCTGGTGCCAAGGCATCCACCGTACGCTCTTAAACACTTACAACAAAGATGCTCGCGTCCACTGTGCAGTTCTCAAACAACACACAACCGGAAAACCCCACACAGACACCAAACCAACAAGAACTCACGCCCTCGCTGCGGTATGACTGCAGTTTCCCGCCTGTCGTTTCTTTCCTCGAGAGGAAACACATCACGTGTTCTCTCAGGACCCAACAGTGCGCCGATATAACCCTTCCTCCCACCAGCACACGGGCCGGCGGCAGATGAAGAATAGCTGTCAGTGTTCCACCCATGAGCTCCCACCGAACCACGATCGTGTCCGTAATGGTCTCTGCCAGAACATCATCCACCGACTCCTCGGCGGTACACGTCTGGAGAATGCTCCTTAGAAAGGAGGTGATCCAGCCGCACCTTCCGGTACGGCTACCTTGTTACGACTTCGTCCCAATCGCCGATCCCACCTTCGACGGCTCCCTCCCACAAGGGGTTAGGCCACCGGCTTCGGGTGTTACCGACTTTCATGACGTGACGGGCGGTGTGTACAAGGCCCGGGAACGTATTCACCGCAGCGTTGCTGATCTGCGATTACTAGCGACTCCGACTTCACGGGGTCGAGTTGCAGACCCCGATCCGAACTGAGACCGGCTTTAAGGGATTCGCTCCACCTCACGGCATCGCAGCCCTCTGTACCGGCCATTGTAGCATGTGTGAAGCCCTGGACATAAGGGGCATGATGACTTGACGTCGTCCCCACCTTCCTCCGAGTTGACCCCGGCAGTCTCTTACGAGTCCCCACCATTACGTGCTGGCAACATAAGACAAGGGTTGCGCTCGTTGCGGGACTTAACCCAACATCTCACGACACGAGCTGACGACAGCCATGCACCACCTGTATACCGACCACAAGGGGGGCCACATCTCTGCAGCTTTCCGGTATATGTCAAACCCAGGTAAGGTTCTTCGCGTTGCATCGAATTAATCCACATGCTCCGCCGCTTGTGCGGGCCCCCGTCAATTCCTTTGAGTTTTAGCCTTGCGGCCGTACTCCCCAGGCGGGGCGCTTAATGCGTTAGCTACGGCACGGATCCCGTGGAAGGAAACCCACACCTAGCGCCCACCGTTTACGGCGTGGACTACCAGGGTATCTAATCCTGTTCGCTACCCACGCTTTCGCTCCTCAGCGTCAGTTACTGCCCAGAGACCCGCCTTCGCCACCGGTGTTCCTCCTGATATCTGCGCATTTCACCGCTACACCAGGAATTCCAGTCTCCCCTGCAGTACTCGAGTCTGCCCGTATCGCCTGCACGCCCGTAGTTGAGCTACGAGTTTTCACAGACGACGCGACAAACCGCCTACGAGCTCTTTACGCCCAGTAATTCCGGACAACGCTTGCACCCTACGTATTACCGCGGCTGCTGGCACGTAGTTGGCCGGTGCTTCTTCTGCGCCTACCGTCACTTACGCTTCGTCGGCGCTGAAAGAGGTTTACAACCCGAAGGCCGTCATCCCTCACGCGGCGTCGCTGCATCAGGCTTTCGCCCATTGTGCAATATTCCCCACTGCTGCCTCCCGTAGGAGTCTGGGCCGTGTCTCAGTCCCAGTGTGGCCGGTCACCCTCTCAGGTCGGCTACCCGTCGTCGCCTTGGTAGGCCATTACCCCACCAACAAGCTGATAGGCCGCGGGCCCATCCTGCACCAGTAAACCTTTCCACCCCCAACCATGCGGCCGGAGGTCCTATCCGGTATTAGACCCAGTTTCCCAGGCTTATCCCGAAGTGCAGGGCAGATCACCCACGTGTTACTCACCCGTTCGCCGCTCGTGTACCCCGAAGGGCCTTACCGCTCGACTTGCATGTGTTAAGCACGCCGCCAGCGTTCGTCCTGAGCCAGGATCAAACTCTCCGTTGAAGACTCACGATACAAGGTCCGAAAACCCTTATCAGTCAAAGACATCGAGTCAAATCACTAGCAAAAAAACTCAAACTAGCAAAAACATTTGTCGGCACACCCCAGACGGAAGAATGGAATGCACCCACACCCCACACCACCACCCCAACCAACCCACACGGGGCCGGCCAGACCAATGATGCGAGAAACCAAAAAACAATTTGGCACTGACATTCATCGACACACTGTTGAGTTCTCAAAGAACACGCACACACCATCACCACCAACACACATCAGCGGATCCGGGGCAACCGTTCCAGTCTACCCCCAGCACGACACCGGCACAAACCAGGTCCCACCGAAAGCATCACAAGAAGTTGAAGCACCACCATACACACAATGGGCTTCGAATCACCGTCAGGCGCCCCCGTACAACCTCGTAGCATCCACCCACACAGGTGAACGTCGGCGTCCGTGTCGCTCTGACCCGAAATAAGTTACGCCACCCCCACCACAAACACCAAATCCCCAGGCCAACACACCAAAAACACCGCGTCAGGCCCTCCCGACAGCGAACCGCCCGTGTCGGCCTGGACCAGTCGGCCCCGGACACCGACACGAACCAGGCTTGGTGAGCTACCTGATACATATCCGCTGCAGTGATGCCCACACGCTCCGGCGAGCCAGAAATGGTGCGCGGTGGCGCGCGAGCCGTAGTTGCGTCGCACTCGTTCGAGACCGGTACCGACTCGGTCGGGACGCAGGTGACAGACGAACGGGATGCACGGTCAACACCGCATGAACGCTCCGGAATATACCCCCTGGGGTACTGCGCTACGATCGCTCAATACCCCCCTGGGTATGAAGGTGGATGTGCGTGAACGTGCAAACAGCGCCTTCTTTGTGACGTCACCAAGAGGAGAACATGCATGACTCGCAGTACGACGGTGGGCCGCGATACCCCGCCCAAACAGCTGATCGCGGACACCGGAGCGCTAGGTCGGATGGGCGCAACGATGGCGGGGCACACCAAATGGGTATTCGGGGTGTGGTTGATCTTGCTGGCCACGTTCGGCGCCGCGGCCCCTTCGGTGTTCAGTTCCCTTGCGGGCGCCGGGTGGCAGGCCAACGGATCCGACTCGGTGCAGGTCCGCGAACTCGCCGAGCAGCACTTCGGCGGCAACTCGTCTGCCGCCGTACAGCTAGTAGTTCATTCCGACAACCACACGATCGACAGCCCCCAAGTGCAGCAGATTCTGAACCTAGCCACCAATATCTTCGAGAGTGATGCACGGTTCGGGGAGGTGATTGCCCCACAACCAGGGATGTCGATAAGCCCAGACGGGCATACCGGCATTCTCATCGCCGGCGCCAACGCAAGTACCGACGACATGGTCAAGGCCGTAGACGAAGTCGCAGGCAAACTGACAGCCCTGTCGACAAACGGTATCGAGGTGTATCCGACCGGAGCCTCTGCACTGTGGAGCGACTTCAACAAAGCCAATCACGACGCGATGATCAAGGCCGAATTATTTTCCTGGCCAGTCACATTAGCGATAATGATCCTCGCATTCGGATCACTCGTCGCTGCCGGACTACCCCTGCTGTTGACTCTCGCGGGACTCGTAGCCTCCGCCGGCGGTCTGGTCCTCCTCAATCAAATCACCCCGATCTCTGTGTGGGCGATGAACTTCGCGATGATGTTCGCGCTCGCACTGGGTATCGACTACGCGCTGTTCCTGGTCGCCCGCTTCCGCGATGCGATCCGCCATAGCGCCTCCACACGTGCGGCCGTCGCCGAGACCATGGACACCGCCGGCAAAGCCGTGCTGCTCTCCGGGCTGACGGTGCTGGTCAGCCTCTCGGCTGTACTCCTCGTCCCCGCACCGGCCGTACGGACGATGGCGGTCGGAATCATGCTTGCGGTGTTCTTCGTCATCCTCGCCACTCTGACGCTGCTACCAGCAACGTTGGGAAAGCTAGGCGACAAGGTAAATGCCATATCGTTGCCCTACTCGACACGACAAGAGCACCGCTCGCCACTCTTCGCGGCCTGGGGCACCCTTCTGCACAAGCATCCGTGGCCGTTCGCCATTGGCTCGCTACTGGTGTTGATCACGCTGTCGATCCCAGTGTCGGGGTTGAAGGTGGCGATGCCCTCGATCGAGGTTGTGCCTACCGATGCCCCTGTACGGCAGGGATATGAACTCGTCCAGGCACAGATGGGCGAAGGTGCACCGGGGATGCTGCAGATCATCGCTCCCTCTTCGCTCGGTGCCGACGCTGCCGCAGTGGCCGCGGCAACCGAGGGCATCGTGATGGTCACTCCGTCGCAGCCGGCAGAAGACGGCAGCGACCTAGTCATGCTCCAGGCAGTGCCCATCGTCGACCCCTCGGATGCGCAGTTAGGCACCATCGTCGAGAGTCTGCGCAGCGCAATGCCTGCCGGCGTGCTGGTCGGAGGCGCGGCGGTGGAGAACCTCGACCTTCAGCAGGCCCTGAACAACTACCTCCCCCTAATCGTGGGCATCATCCTCGTTCTCGGGTTCCTGCTGCTAGTGGTGGCGTTGCAGGCCCCACTCATCGCATTGCTCGGCACGGTGGTCAGCCTGCTTTCAACCGCGGCTGCGTTTGGCGTCGCGAAGCTGATCTTCCAGGACGGACATGGCGCAGGCCTTCTCGGTTTCACACCACAGGGATTCTTGGATGGCTGGGGGCCAGTGTTCTTCTTCGCGATGATCTTCGCGATCGCCATGGACTACACAGTGTTTCTGCTCGCAACCGCAAAGGAGCACTACGAACGGTCGGGTGATCCTAAGGTCGCACACATCGATGGCCTAGCCCATTCTGGGAGGGTGATCTTCGCGGCAGCGGCGGTCATGGTCGCGGTGTTCTTCACTTTCGCACTCGCTGAACCCTTGCCGCCGAAGGAGATGGGCATCATCCTCGGCGTCGCCGTGCTCCTCGATGCGGTACTTGTCCGCCTAGTGCTGTTGCCAGTGCTGCTGCGGTTGGCCGGGCATGGCGCATGGTGGTCACCGGCCTGGCTGCGGAAGATCCTGCCGAACATCAGATTCTCTCACTGACGAGAGGGAGAGGTGGGAGATCACACCGAGAGGCCACTGCGGCTACATACCCCCAGGGGTACCATGACGATAGGCCAGCTCAGAAAGGAACATCATGGTCGGCGACGAACAAAGCATTGCATTGGTACTCAATCGACTGCGCCGGGCACAGGGGCAGCTCGCGGGCGTGATCTCCATGATCGAGGAGGGTCGCGACTGCAAGGACGTGGTAACCCAGCTCGCGGCGGTCTCGCGAGCCCTCGACAGGGCCGGCTTCAAGATCGTGGCAACCGGATTGCGGGAATGCCTGACCGGTGATGCCCAGGAGAGCGCGGAACCGATGACCGAAGCCGAACTCGAAAAGCTATTCCTCGCGCTCGCTTGATCGCAGGCGCAACACCTTACGAGCCAAACCGACAGCAGGGAAAATAATGAACCTCGCACTATCAACCACACTGCACACCTCCTTCGACGATGCCGTTGAGCGAACACGTCAAGCCCTGTCCAAGCAGGGTTTCGGCGTGCTCACCGAGATCGACGTGAAGGCGACGCTGAAGGCCAAGATCGACGAAGACATGGAGGACTACCTGATCCTGGGGGCTTGCAACCCCCCGCTCGCACACCGTGCGGTGGGAGTGAACCGGCAAATCGGGCTGCTGCTGCCCTGCAACGTCGTCGTTCGGCGCGACCCGTCTGCGGAAGATGCGGTGATCATCGACGCGATGAATCCAGACCTGATGGTCAAGGTCGCCGAGGAACCTGCACTGCAAGATGTCGCGGATGAGGCCACCGTCAGACTTCAAGCCGCCATCAATTCCCTGGCCGCCGGCGATCGCGAGAGCTGACGCCACCTTGATCGGTGCCCCAGAATGCCGTAAGCCCCCCAACGGTGTTGGGGGGCTTACGGTTAACGGGTGTTCGGCGGTGTCCTACTCTCCCACACCCTGCCGGGTGCAGTACCATCGGCGCTGGAGGGCTTAGCTTCCGGGTTCGGAATGGGACCGGGCGTTTCCCCTCCGCTATGACCGCCGTAACTCTATGAAACTGTCACACTCCCCCGGAACCGGGAACCAGCCGGTGAGGCCGGGTGGTTCGGGGGTATTTGTGTGTTGTTTCAGATACCGCACAGTGGACGCGTAGCTTCTTCGTGGTAAGTCCTCGGCCTATTAGTACCAGTCACCTCCATCCGTTACCGGACTTCCAGTTCTGGCCTATCAACCCGGTGGTCTGCCGGGGGCCTTACCCCCTCGTGGGGGTGAGAAACCTCATCTTGGAACAGGCTTCCCGCTTAGATGCTTTCAGCGGTTATCCCTTCCGAACGTAGCTAACCAGCAGTGCTCCTGGCGGAACAACTGGCACACCAGAGGTTCGTCCGTCCCGGTCCTCTCGTACTAGGGACAGCCTTCCTCAAGTTTCTAACGCGCGCGGCGGATAGAGACCGAACTGTCTCACGACGTTCTAAACCCAGCTCGCGTGCCGCTTTAATGGGCGAACAGCCCAACCCTTGGGACCTACTCCAGCCCCAGGATGCGACGAGCCGACATCGAGGTGCCAAACCATCCCGTCGATATGGACTCTTGGGGAAGATCAGCCTGTTATCCCCGGGGTACCTTTTATCCGTTGAGCGACACCGCTTCCACTTGCCGGTGCCGGATCACTAGTCCCGACTTTCGTCCCTGCTCGACCCGTCAGTCTCACAGTCAAGCTCCCTTGTGCACTTGCACTCGACACCTGATTGCCAACCAGGCTGAGGGAACCTTTGGGCGCCTCCGTTACATTTTGGGAGGCAACCGCCCCAGTTAAACTACCCACCAGGCACTGTCCCTGAACCAGATCATGGTCCGAGGTTAGAGGTCCAATTCGATCAGAGTGGTATTTCAACAACGACTCCACCACCACTGGCGTGGCCGCTTCACAGTCTCCCACCTATCCTACACAAACCGAACCGAACACCAATACCAAGCTGTAGTGAAGGTCCCGGGGTCTTTTCGTCCTGCCGCGCGTAACGAGCATCTTTACTCGTAATGCAATTTCGCCGAGTCTATGGTTGAGACAGCTGAGAAGTCGTTACGCCATTCGTGCAGGTCGGAACTTACCCGACAAGGAATTTCGCTACCTTAGGATGGTTATAGTTACCACCGCCGTTTACTGGGGCTTAAATTCTCAGCTTCGCGGACGAATCCGCTAACCGGTCCTCTTAACCTTCCAGCACCGGGCAGGCGTCAGTCCGTATACATCGTCTTACGACTTCGCACGGACCTGTGTTTTTAGTAAACAGTCGCTTCTCACTGGTCTCTGCGGCCCCACCCAGCTCGGGAAGTGAATTCCGTCACCGGACAGGGCCCCCCTTCTCCCGAAGTTACGGGGGCATTTTGCCGAGTTCCTTAACCATAGTTCTCTCGATCGCCTTAGTATTCTCTACCTGACCACCTGTGTCGGTTTGGGGTACGGGCCGTGTGAAAGCTCGCTAGAGGCTTTTCTCGGCAGCATAGGATCACTGAATTCGCCTCATTCGGCTATGCGTCACCTCTCAGGCATATGAACGGCGGATTTGCCTACCGTTCGCCCTACCGGCTTACACCAGTATTACCACTGACTGGCTCAGCTACCTTCCTGCGTCACCCCATCGCTTGGCTACTACCAGCTCGGTTCACGCGCATCCACCCACCACACACCCGAAGGCACATGACAGGTTTCAGGGCGCTTAGCATCACTGATTCACCAGGGGCGCGTTCACACGGGTACGGGAATATCAACCCGTTGTCCATCGGCTACGCCTGTCGGCCTCGTCTTAGGTCCCGACTCACCCTGGGCGGATTAACCTGGCCCAGGAACCCTTGGTCATTCGGCGGACGAGTTTCTCACTCGTCTTTCGCTACTCATGCCTGCATTCTCACTCGCGTGGCCTCCACAACTAGTTCACACTGCTGCTTCCCTGGCCACACGACGCTCCCCTACCCACCCACACACCTGCACACACAACCGTGGCTGTGCATGAAGTTCATGTGTGAGTGCCGCGGCTTCGGTGGTGTACTTGAGCCCCGCTACATTGTCGGCGCAGGATCACTTGACCAGTGAGCTATTACGCACTCTTTCAAGGGTGGCTGCTTCTAAGCCAACCTCCTGGTTGTCTTCGCGACCCCACATCCTTTTCCACTTAGTACACGCTTAGGGACCTTAGCCGGCGATCTGGGCTGTTTCCCTCTCGACTACGAAGCTTATCCCCCGCAGTCTCACTGCCGCGCTCTCACTCACCGGCATTCGGAGTTTGGCTGATTTCGGTAAGCTTGTAGGCCCCCTAGACCATCCAGTAGCTCTACCTCCGGTGAGAAACACGCGACGCTGCACCTAAATGCATTTCGGGGAGAACCAGCTATCACGGAGTTTGATTGGCCTTTCACCCCTACCCACAACTCATCCCCTCAGTTTTCAACCTAAGTGGGTTCGGTCCTCCACGACGTCTTACCGTCGCTTCAACCTGGCCATGGGTAGATCACTCCGCTTCGGGTCTAGAACATGCCACTGACTCGCCCTATTCGGACTCGCTTTCGCTACGGCTACCCCACACGGGTTAACCTCGCGACATGCCACTAACTCGCAGGCTCATTCTTCAAAAGGCACGCCATCACCCACAGCCACAAGGACTCGCAGGCTCTGACGGATTGTAAGCGCACGGTTTCAGGTACTATTTCACTCCCCTCCCGGGGTACTTTTCACCTTTCCCTCACGGTACTAGTCCGCTATCGGTCACCAGGGAGTATTCAGGCTTATCGGGTGGTCCCGACAGATTCACACCAGATTTCACGGGCCCGGTGCTACTCGGGTATCCGCCACAACAGTCACCATGTTTTCGTGTACGGGACTCTCACCCACTACGGCAGGCCGTTCCAGACCACTTCCACTAACACGGCAATTTCTTACTGTCGGCCGACACGGCAGTATCGACACAGGCGAACCCCACAACCCCACGAATGCAACACCTGCCGGCTATCACACATCCATGGTTTAGCCTCATCCGCGTTCGCTCGCCACTACTAACGGAATCACTCTTGTTTTCTCTTCCTGTGGGTACTGAGATGTTTCACTTCCCCACGTTCCCTCCACACACCCTATACATTCAGGTGCAGGTAACACGACATCACTCGTGCTGGGTTTCCCCATTCGGACACCCTCGGATCTCAGCTCGGTTGACAGCTCCCCGAGGCTTATCGCAGCCTCCCACGTCCTTCATCGGCTCCTGGTGCCAAGGCATCCACCGTACGCTCTTAAACACTTACAACAAAGATGCTCGCGTCCACTGTGCAGTTCTCAAACAACACACAAACCAACCATGTACGTGACCACCGAAACACCGGAAAACCCGGCCGGTATGACCACCACGATCGTCTGTCGTTTCTTTCCTCGAGAGGAAACACATCACGTGTTCTCTCAGGACCCAACAGTGCGCCGATATAACCCTTCCTCCCACCAGCACACGGGCCGGCGGCAGATGAAGAATAGCTGTCAGTGTTCCACCCATGAGCTCCCACCGAACAACGATCGTGTCCGTAATGGGCTCTGCCAGAACATCATCCACCGACTCCTCGGCGGTACACGTCTGGAGAATGCTCCTTAGAAAGGAGGTGATCCAGCCGCACCTTCCGGTACGGCTACCTTGTTACGACTTCGTCCCAATCGCCGATCCCACCTTCGACGGCTCCCTCCCACAAGGGGTTAGGCCACCGGCTTCGGGTGTTACCGACTTTCATGACGTGACGGGCGGTGTGTACAAGGCCCGGGAACGTATTCACCGCAGCGTTGCTGATCTGCGATTACTAGCGACTCCGACTTCACGGGGTCGAGTTGCAGACCCCGATCCGAACTGAGACCGGCTTTAAGGGATTCGCTCCACCTCACGGCATCGCAGCCCTCTGTACCGGCCATTGTAGCATGTGTGAAGCCCTGGACATAAGGGGCATGATGACTTGACGTCGTCCCCACCTTCCTCCGAGTTGACCCCGGCAGTCTCTTACGAGTCCCCACCATTACGTGCTGGCAACATAAGACAAGGGTTGCGCTCGTTGCGGGACTTAACCCAACATCTCACGACACGAGCTGACGACAGCCATGCACCACCTGTATACCGACCACAAGGGGGGCCACATCTCTGCAGCTTTCCGGTATATGTCAAACCCAGGTAAGGTTCTTCGCGTTGCATCGAATTAATCCACATGCTCCGCCGCTTGTGCGGGCCCCCGTCAATTCCTTTGAGTTTTAGCCTTGCGGCCGTACTCCCCAGGCGGGGCGCTTAATGCGTTAGCTACGGCACGGATCCCGTGGAAGGAAACCCACACCTAGCGCCCACCGTTTACGGCGTGGACTACCAGGGTATCTAATCCTGTTCGCTACCCACGCTTTCGCTCCTCAGCGTCAGTTACTGCCCAGAGACCCGCCTTCGCCACCGGTGTTCCTCCTGATATCTGCGCATTTCACCGCTACACCAGGAATTCCAGTCTCCCCTGCAGTACTCGAGTCTGCCCGTATCGCCTGCACGCCCGTAGTTGAGCTACGAGTTTTCACAGACGACGCGACAAACCGCCTACGAGCTCTTTACGCCCAGTAATTCCGGACAACGCTTGCACCCTACGTATTACCGCGGCTGCTGGCACGTAGTTGGCCGGTGCTTCTTCTGCGCCTACCGTCACTTACGCTTCGTCGGCGCTGAAAGAGGTTTACAACCCGAAGGCCGTCATCCCTCACGCGGCGTCGCTGCATCAGGCTTTCGCCCATTGTGCAATATTCCCCACTGCTGCCTCCCGTAGGAGTCTGGGCCGTGTCTCAGTCCCAGTGTGGCCGGTCACCCTCTCAGGTCGGCTACCCGTCGTCGCCTTGGTAGGCCATTACCCCACCAACAAGCTGATAGGCCGCGGGCCCATCCTGCACCAGTAAACCTTTCCACCCCCAACCATGCGGCCGGAGGTCCTATCCGGTATTAGACCCAGTTTCCCAGGCTTATCCCGAAGTGCAGGGCAGATCACCCACGTGTTACTCACCCGTTCGCCGCTCGTGTACCCCGAAGGGCCTTACCGCTCGACTTGCATGTGTTAAGCACGCCGCCAGCGTTCGTCCTGAGCCAGGATCAAACTCTCCGTTGAAGACTCACGATACAAGGTCCGAAAACCCTTATCAGTCAAAGACATCGAGTCAAATCACTAGCAAAAAAACTCAAACTAGCAAAAACATTTGTCGGCACACCCCAGACGGAAGAATGGAATGCACCCACACCCCACACCACCACCCCAACCAACCCACACGGGGCCGGCCAGACCAATGATGCGAGAAACCAAAAAACAATTTGGCACTGACATTCATCGACACACTGTTGAGTTCTCAAAGAACACGCACACACCATCACCACCAACACACATCAGCGGATCCGGGGCAACCGTTCCAGTCTACCCCCAGCACGACACCGGCACAAACCAGGTCCCACCGAAAGCATCACAAGAAGTTGAAGCACCACCATACACACAATGGGCTTCGAATCACCGTCAGGCGCCCCCGTACAACCTCGTAGCATCCACCCACACAGGTGAACGTCGGCGTCCGTGTCGCTCTGACCCGAAATAAGTTACGCCACCCCCACCACAAACACCAAATCCCCAGGCCAACACACCAAAAACACCGCGTCAGGGCACCCAGTACTTGGCAGCCAACTCCTCGATCACCATGTCCCCGTCGGAAGCCTGCTCCAACGTCGCCAGATCGGAGTCGATCGATACCAATCGAGGATCGTCTCCCTCTGCCTGCTGGACTGGGTGACCCCCGTCCTCCATCAGTTGTCGCAGCAGCTTCTCCCGCACCCGGTCCTTCAGTGAATCGCCCATACCGAAATCATGGCGGTGCAGGTGTGGGTTGTCGAGCACGAGTTGAGCTCAGTCCTCAGGCCTGTCTTCGTTCCTCGCGCTGCCATCGTTCACCTTGCCGCTCTTCCTGAAGACTCGAAGCGCGGTCGGAATGAGAACGATCAACGCGCCCAGCATTGCGATCAAAGAAAAAACTTGCATTGCCATCTCTGCACCAACTTTCTGTTTCGCCTGGCCGAACCCGTCTGATGGGTTTCCCGGGTACGGGGATCGCTGCAGAAAACACGGCACCTGCCGCAGCACTGGCCGGCGCACCGACCATCGACAACGTCGGCCATCGATCTCGCCGTCCGCATGTCCAGTGTTCACGATTCGATCGTATCGCCGCAGAATCAGCCCCCGGGAACAAGAAAGCCGCAGGTGAAACGTTCACCTGCGGCTTTCCGCTGAGCTGCCTGAGAGAATCGAACTCTCGACCTTTTCATTACGAGTGAAATGCTCTACCGACTGAGCTAAGGCAGCGGTGCCTTTCGGCGGTGGCGAGTCTAGCGCCTCAACCCCGGGTATGCGAAAACGGCTCCCTGAATGCGTCCCCGAGACTAGCAACCATGGCGTCTACAGCCCATTGCGGCTTGACGTTGAGCGCGATCGCCTCGCGGCACTCAAGGACCGCTTCGATGCACTTCAGAAGGCGCTCAGGGGTTGTGCGCGAAGCGAGTTCGTTGGCCAGGTCAGTCATGTCGGGGTGATTCGCAGCGGCGCCCGACCCCCACGCAACAGCCAGTGCGTCGCGATAGAGTCCGGCCAGATCGACGAGCGCACGATCTAGTGCGTCGCGCCCCGTGCGAGTGTTCCTGGATTTTTGACGCTTCTCGAGTTCCTTCAAGATCCCCGCTGAGCCGCGGAGAGCTCCGGCCGTACCTTTGCCGGTGCCGCCTGCACCCAGGGCAGTGCGCAACTCCTCTGTCTCCTGCTCGTCCCGTGCGGCGCTCAACTGCTTCGCTTCAGCCTCGGCCGACCGCACCAGTTCTTCGGCGGCGGCGAATGCGGTCGCCGGCCGCAATGCCGCTATAGCGACGTCAAGAGCATCCTTGCGCCGCGCTCTAGCGTTCAAATCCGTTGCGAGGCGCCGCGCGCGGCCCACATGACCGCCGCTGATCGACGCCGCCAATTGCGCCTCGTCTGGATCCACCCGATCCTGCTCGCGCAGTACCCTTGCAATCGACTCCACCGAGGGCGTGACCAGGTGAATGTGACGGCAGCGCGAGCGCAATGTCACCGAAATATCCTGGGGATCAACGGACGGAGCACACAGTAGGAATACGGTGCGGTCGGGTGGTTCCTCGACTACTTTCAGGAGAGCGTTGGCTGCACCCTCGGTGAGTCGGTCGGCGTCCTCTATGACAACGATCTGCCAGCGTCCGGTGCTCGGCCTCCGAGTTGCCACCTGCACAATGGCGCGCATCTCTTTGACGCTGATACTCAAACCTTCTGGGACAACCTGCCGAACATCGCCATGCGTGCCGGCCATCACAGTGGTGCACGCATGACATTCGCCACACCCAGGGACGAGTTCGCTGGTGCATTGGAGCGCCGCGGCGAAACACTGCGCAGCCACCGACCGGCCAGATCCAGGCGGGCCAGTGAACAGCCATGAATGCGTCATTGCGGAGCCCGTCGAACCGACTCCGGCTCGAGCCGCCGTAGCCGCAGCCGTCAGTTCAGCTTCGACGTGTTCTTGGCCCACCAACCGGTCGAATACGGTCACGCGAAGAGCCTATCCTCCACCTGCGACACTTCGATCGGCCCGAGGCAGCGACTCACGTCTTCTTTTCAGCGGCCTTCTTCGAAGCCGCCTTCTTTGCGGGCGCCTTCTTGGCTGCGGTCTTCTTTGCCGCCTTCTTGGCGGGCGACTTCTTCGCGGCCTTCTTCTTGACCGGACCACGGGCGCGGCGGTCTGCCAGCAGTTCCGATGCGCGAGCGTCGGTCATGGACTCCACCTCGTCGCCCTTTCGAAGGCTGGCGTTGGTTTCACCGTCCGTCACATACGGTCCGAACCTGCCGTCCTTGATCACCATCGGCTTCTCGCTGACCGGGTCGACGCCCAGTTCACGCAACGGCGGAGTTGCAGCGCCCTGGCGTCCACGGCGTTTCGGCTCAGCGTAGATCTTCAGAGCCTCGTCCAAGGTGATCGTGAAGATCTGGTCCTCGGTAGCCAGTGACCGCGAGTCCGTGCCCTTCTTCAGATACGGGCCGTACCTTCCGTTTTGTGCGGTGATCTCTTCTTTCGATTCGGGGTCGACACCCACCACTCGCGGCAGCGACAGGAGTTTGAGCGCGTCGTCGAGAGTCACAGTGGCCAAGTCCATCGACTTGAGCAACGACCCTGTCCGCGGTTTCGGACCGGCAGCCTTCTTCGCGGCTGCCTTCTTCGTCGCGGTCTTAGTCTTGGTGCCCCCGCTTGCCGGTTCGTCAGGAACAGGCACCACGACCGGTTCGGGCTCGGGTTCCGGAGTCGGCAAGATCTCGGTGACATAGGGACCGAAGCGGCCTTCCTTCGCCACGATCTCGTGCCCGGAGAGCGGGTCGACACCGAGCTTGCGGCCCTCCTGAGGCGTCGAAAACAGTTTCTCCGCATGCTCGGGCGTCAACTCATCCGGCGGAAGGTCGTCGGGCAGATTGGCCCGCTGGGAGATCAGATCGCCGTCCGGATCATCCGGATTCTGAATCATCCGCTCGAGGTACGGACCGAAACGTCCCACACGGACGTGCACTTCCCGCCCCTCGGCGTCGTCGAACAACCTGATCGAGTTGACCTCTCGAGCATCGATTTCCTCGAGGTTGACGCCGACCATCTTCTTCAGTCCGCCTTCACGAGCAACCGAGCCCTCGGCTCCGTGACTGCCTCCGAAGTAGAAGCTGTTCAACCAGTTGCCGCGCTGTTCCCGACCGCCGGCGATCGCATCGAGATCGTCTTCCATCGCGGCGGTGAAGCCGAAATCGACCAACCGTCCGAAGTGCATCTCGAGAAGGCCGATGACGGCGAAGGCAACCCAGGAAGGGACCAGCGCGCTACCTCGCTTGTAGACGTAGCCGCGATCGAGAATGGTCTTGATGATCGACGAATACGTGGACGGGCGACCGATGCCTAGATCCTCGAGGCTCTTGATCAGGCTCGCCTCGGTGTAGCGGGCGGGCGGGTTTGTGGTGTGACCGTCAGGATCAAGCTTGGTGGCGGTGACCGCCTGGCCCTCGCCCAGGACCGGAAGCCGCGACTCGGCGTCGTCGGATTGGCCGCCTGCCTCCTCGTCGACACTCTCGACGTACGCCTTGAGAAAGCCTGCGAAGGTTATCGTGCGGCCAGAGGCGGAGAACGTGCATTCCTCGCCCGTGCCCGCAGTGCCGGAGATGCGGAGCGTCAGCGTTGTGCCGCGGGCATCTGCCATCTGCGAAGCGACCGTGCGCTGCCAAATCAGTTCATACAGTCGGAACTCGTCGGTATCGAGGCGCGAGTGAAGTTGACCGGGCGTCTGAAAAACATCGCCGGAGGGCCGAATTGCCTCGTGCGCCTCCTGCGCATTCTTGACCTTGCGCGTGTACTGCCTCGGCGAGTCGTGCACGTACTCGGCCCCGTACAGTTCCGTGGCTTGCGCGCGAGCGGCGGCGATCGCTGACGGCGACAGCGTCGTCGAGTCGGTACGCATGTACGTGATGTAGCCGTTTTCGTACAGTCGCTGCGCGATCCGCATGGTCCGCTCGGACGTGAAACGGAGCTTACGGCCCGCTTCCTGTTGCAACGTCGACGTCATGAACGGGGCGTAGGGCTTGCGGGTATACGGCTTGCTCTCAGCGGAAGAGACTGTGAGATCGACCCCTGCGAGGGATTCGGCCAAGCGCCGAGCGCGAGCCTCGTCGAGAACCGTGACCGTGCTCGTCTTCAACTGGCCATCCGGCCCGAAGTCACGGCCTGATGCCACCCGGGAACCGTCGACACTCACCAGACGCGCTCCGAAACTGCGGGGGCTCGCTTCGGAACCCGCGTCGAGCGTCGCGGAAATGTCCCAGTAGGAAGCCGAGCGGAATGCCATCCGCTCACGCTCCCGTTGGACTATTACACGGGTCGCAACGGACTGCACCCTGCCCGCGGACAGCTTCGGCATGACTTTCTTCCACAGCACAGGGCTGACCTCGTAGCCGTACAGGCGATCGAGGATCCGGCGAGTTTCCTGTGCGTCGACCAGGTCATTGTCGAGGTCGCGAGTATCTTCGGCGGCGGCGCGAATAGCCGGTTCGGTGATCTCGTGGAAGACCATCCGGCGAACCGGAATCTTCGGCTTGAGGGTCTCGAGGAGATGCCAGGCGATCGCCTCGCCCTCTCGGTCGGGGTCGGTAGCGAGGAAGAGCTCGTCAGCGTCCTTCAGGAGGCCCTTCAGCTCCGTGACTTTGGACTTCTTCTCCGGGCTTACGACGTAGAGGGGTTCGAAGTCCTGGTCGACGTTGACGCCGAGCCGCGCCCATGACTCACCCTTGTACTTGGCCGGGACGTCCGCGGCTCCGCGGGGAAGATCGCGGATGTGGCCGACCGAAGCCTCGACCACATAGTTCTTTCCGAGGTATGGGGCGATCTTGCGTGCCTTGGTCGGCGACTCGACGATTACCAGGCGGCGAGGCAGTCCGGACGGTCCCGACGCACCCTGTGCACTGCCGTTGTCCCCTTTAGCCACCAGTCGCCCGAGCCTTCCTGAAGTTGATCGCTGCCATTTCGACAATTGCGCAGACAAACCCTTTTATACCCGGTTCACCTATCACTAGGGTGACATACCCGAATCCCATCCGCGCAGATCAATACCACCTATACGGCCCTGTGCGTGTGTCCCGCCACACGAGTCCCCGACACTTGCCGGTGCGTCACCAATGCTCTCGATGAGTCTGCCGAGCCTACGCCGACCAGAAATTCGGAGGCCCGGACCGGAGCCGCGGGTACCGATCAGGGTCGGCGCGATACCGGCTCGGATCAAGGCCTGAGCCAACGGTGCATGAGTATCCGGGGCATGTGGATCGAGCCCGAGGACAAACCGCTGACCCCCGGCTTCACTCCGGCCCGAGGCCAACGCCCACGCCCTCAGCTGGCGCGCTGACGGAACCCAGCCCGCGGGCACCGCCTTGACCGCACCTCTGGTCCATTGCTCAGCGAGTGGACCCAGTTCCACGACGGATCCGGTACGAACCAGGAGGCTGCCCTCGTCGCTGCGGGTGATCTCGACCTCGAGGCCGGCCTCAGCTATCAACTCCTCGAGCCCCTCCGCTCGCCACCGTGCATCGACCACGATGGAGACCCGCGCTCGTTCACCCGACGAAACCACCTGCCCCGGCGCAGCAAGGAGCCCACTGAGGTCGGCGATCGCCGGTGGCATTGCCTCGGCGGAGAAGAAGGAGAGTTGACTCACTGGAACATTCCTTTTGCCACGGCACCATTGTCGTAGAACGACTCGTCCCCCACCGCCTCGGACGATGGGGGACGAGTGAGACGCGGCCGCGGAAGGCCCGTCTGTCTGAACTACATGTTCACGACGGTGAACGGCAGGATCAGACTGCGCGAACGCCGGTGGCCTGGGGACCCTTGGTTCCCTGGCCGACCTCGAACTCCACGCGCTGGTTCTCCTCGAGGGTGCGGAATCCGCTGCCCTGAATCTCGGAGTAATGGACGAAGACGTCAGCCGAGCCGTCCTCGGGTGCGATGAAGCCGAAGCCCTTTTCTGCGTTGAACCACTTCACAGTGCCCTGTGCCATGCTTTTCCTTCTCTTTCTAACCACCGGATGCGACGGATAGCGCTTATCAATCCGCCGGGCCGGTTCCGAGCGCTGTACTACTTGATTTCCCCCTCAGGAAAAGCAGAGCACCGCGTTCGCAACATCGATCCTGCGAACGCTCACTCTTTCAAGTCCACGAACACAGAAGCTGCGACCAGTTGTAGTCAACCACGAACTCCGCGTGCACGACAGTCGAAATCAACACAATTCGTACAAAAAAGTTCATCCCGTACCGAAAAGCAGTCGAACGCGGCATTCCCCCAAGCGTCTGCAACACCCCGGACAACAACTTCTAGAAACCATTCGATACCATTATCGGCGCGCAGGTCGTGGCGGCATGGAAGCTACTCGCCCGTCCCCGACGACAGCCGGAGACATAAGTGAACGCACCGTTTTCACCGAGTGACAACAGTGAAAATGCGGACCGAACATACGGCCGTATGTTGCTCGACCGAGTTCTCGAAGGCGTCCCCAGCGGCGATACCCCGCTGACCTTCGCTGCGGATATTCCGGCGCGGCCATCCTCAATGTCCGAGTGGCCCGCCTGGGCGCATCCCAGCCTTGTTCGGACTTTGCAGGAGAACGGGATCGCCCGCCCATGGAGCCACCAGGCCGCGGCCGCCGACCTTGCGCACAATGGGACGAACGTCGTCGTATCGACCGGCACCGCATCGGGCAAGTCACTGGCCTATCAGCTTCCGGTACTCACAACTCTGGCGACAAAACCGCGAGCGACTGCCCTCTACCTCTCCCCTACCAAGGCGCTCGGTGCCGACCAACTGCGGGCCGTAATCTCGCTCATCGACCCCGAAGACGAACTCCGCAGCGCATATCCGTGCGAGTACGACGGCGACACGGCAATGGAAACGCGGCACTGGGCCCGGGAGAATTCACGGTGGCTGTTCACCAATCCCGATATGCTGCATATTTCCTTGCTTCGCACCCATCAACGCTGGGCGCACTTCTTCCGTAATCTCGCCTTCGTGGTGATCGACGAATGCCACTCCTACCGTGGCGTCTTCGGCTCCAATGTGGCACTTGTGCTGCGTCGCCTCCGCCGTATCGCCGCACGCTACGGCGCCGACCCCGTCTTTGTGCTCGCCTCCGCCACCACCGCAGACCCTGGTGTAGCGGCCTCGCGCCTGATTGGCGCACCCTGCGCCGAGGTGGTGGAAGACGGTTCTCCCCGAGGGCCTAGAACGATCGCGCTCTGGGAGCCACCCCTCATGCGGGACTCAACCGGCGAAAACGGCAGTCCGAACCGTAGATCGGCAGATTCGGAAGCCGCACGAATCATGGCTGACCTGGTGGTTGAGGGCGCTCGCACTCTCACGTTCGTGCGCTCACGCCGTAGTGCCGAATTGACCGCACTGACGACCAAACGTCTACTCGGCGGGGTGGATTCCGAACTCGCAGCGCGGGTCGCGTCGTATCGCGCCGGCTATCTCGCCGAGGACCGCCGAGAACTCGAGTCCGCACTCGCCAACGGCACGCTCCTCGGCGCGGCCACGACAAACGCATTGGAACTCGGTGTCGACATCGCGGGTCTCGACGCCGTATTGGTGGCTGGATTCCCCGGCACAGTGGCATCCTTCTGGCAACAAGGTGGCCGATCCGGACGTCGCGGCCAGGGCGCACTGGTGGTTCTGGTCGCCCGCGACGATCCCCTGGATACCTACTTGGTGCACCATCCGTCCGCGCTACTGGACAAGCCGGTCGAGGCTACGGTCACGGATCCGAGCAACAGGTACGTTCTAGGTCCACAGTTGCTCTGCGCGGCAATGGAATTACCCCTCTCCAATACGGAGGCCGAAGAATTTGGCGCAGTCGACCTCCTTGGAGAACTCGCAGAGCAGGGCTTGATCCGACGCCGAACGAATGGCTGGTTCGTGACCGCCGGAACAAATCCTCATGCCGCCCTGGACATTCGCGGCGGAATCGGAGCGCAAGTCGCAATTGTTGTCGCCGAATCGGGACGCATGCTCGGAACTGTCGATGCGGGGCGCGCACCTGCGACTGTGCATCCCGGCGCCGTCCACTTCCATCAGGGAGAGTCGTACGTCGTCGACGAACTCGACCTCGAGCAGGGACTCGCCCTGGTCCATTCGGAGGATCCCGACTGGACTACGTCCGCCCTCGAGACCACCGAGATCGCAGTCACCGCGGTGCTCGAGCAGAAACTGTTCGGCGAACTCGAAGTGGCACTGGCCGAGGTCGAAGTCACACATCAAGTGACGGGGTATCTGCGCCGACACCCTTCGGGTTCGATCCTCGACGCCGTCGAATTGGAGATGCCGGTGCAGACGCTGCCCACCCGCGCAGTCATGTACACGATTACCCCCGAACTTCTGTTGAAGGCGGGTGTGCCGGCCGAACGCGTACCCGGCGCACTACACGCGGCAGAACATGCCGCCATCGGCCTACTGCCACTGGTCGCGGCATGCGATCGAGGCGATATCGGCGGTGTCTCGACCGCCTTGCACGCCGACACCGGGCTACCGACGGTCTTCGTATATGACGGCCATCCCGGTGGTGCCGGATTCGCCGATCGAGGACACACCGAAATCACCCACTGGCTCTCTGCAACCAGAGAAGCGATCGTGTCCTGCGAGTGCACGATCGGTTGCCCGTCCTGCGTGTACTCGCCCAAGTGCGGAAACGGGAACGACCCACTGGACAAGGATGGGGCCATACGGGTCCTCACTTCGGTGGTGACGGCACTGGGTTGAGCGGCACCGGGTTGACGCGGACAGTCGGCCCATCGGTCCATCGGTCCACGAACGGATAGGCCAGAGCCGACCGTCTGCGTCAGGAGCGTGAACTCCAACGTGCACTTCATATTTGAATGAACGACTTACCAGGCCTCACTCCGCCGGACCCGCCCTCGCGACAGCCTTCGCCTCGCGGAACCCGAACGAGGACAGCAGTACCGGCGCCGCAACGGCCACCTCAACATCCCATCCGTCTACTTCACAGGACACCATTGCGGTGCGCATCCGTTCGATGACCTCGTCTGCTGCGGCGCAGGCCGCTCTGGTGCCACGATCCAACCCGACCGCGGCGGAAAGTGCGGCCAGATCCGCGGCCGACTGCGCCCTGTGCCGTACCGACACCGCCGACCCGACGTGCATCAACATGACCGTGACCACGACAAGTGCCGCAAGTCCGAAGCACGCCAGCACTGTCGCCGAACCCCGGTCACCGGCCATCACCGCGCACCTCCGCTCCACCCCGAAACCGTGGGTTCGAGTGCCGCAACGGCTTCTGCCGAGATGTTCACCAGTGGAAGAAACGGACTACTCACCCGCACAGTAGCGACGATGAACTCCCCTTCCGTCCGGACTCGCACCTCGGCACCGTCTGGGGCGACTCTGGCCGCAGCGGAAAGCGCTGACTCGTGATCACCACGGGCGGCGAGCCTGGCAGCCTCACGTGCTGAATCGACGCATCGGACGTGTAGCGTCGCCGCTGTGACCGTGCCGACACAGAGCACGATAACCATCATGGTCGACGCTATCGCAATCGCCACCTCCACCGTCACGCCTCCGACTTCCGAACGACCAAGTCTCCCAATCTGAATCATCACACTGATGTGTTGAGCGCTTTGTCGATAATGTTCGTCAAGGCGGTGACGATGCTGTCGCCGGTCACGACCGAGTAGAGAATCGCGCCAAAGGCCGCGGCTGCGATCGTGCCGATCGCGTATTCCGCGGTCGACATTCCTTCGTCGTCCATTACCAGCAGCGCCAGTCTGGCTGTCAGTTCGCTGATTCGGCGTTCCATGATGTCCCCCTCTTGGAGTATCCGACACAGCGGTTCTGCGCCGGAAGTATCTATTTGTCACAGCAATCCGCCGTCGAGTACGCGTGAGGCCAGTCCGACCACGACCGGGATGATCCCGAGGCAGATGAACGCCGGCAGAAAGCACAGCCCTAGCGGCCCGCTGATGAGCACCCCGGCACGTTCGGCAGATGCCGCTGCCGAATGCTCGGCTTCCATACGGCTGTCGGTGGCGAGTTCGGTCATCGAACTCGCCAGCGAGGAACCCGATCGCGCCGACCGTCGCGCCATGCGGGCGAGTGATTCGGTGGCCGGGTCCGATGCTGCCGTCTCCCATGCGCTGGTGGGGTCGGCTCCCAAGGCAAGCAGATCGGCGGCACGGCGCAGCGATCGAGACAATGGCGGCGGGGCCGAGCGAGACACTGCCTCGGCGGCCGACGCGACCGGGAGTCCCGCACGCAAGCACGCTGCCAGCAGGTCGAAACTCGCCGCGACCGCGAGAGGATCGTCACGTGTTGTCACACCCTTCGCTGAGACAGCGGCGCCAGTCGAGACGTCGTCGTGTCGTTGCAGACGCTGCATCGGCGGCTTGCGTCCGGGGAAGACCAGCAACGCGCCAGCAGCGAGGAGCACTGCACACCAGATCATCCGGTCACACGTCCCGTGATTCGGTCAGTCCACAGCAGGCCCACACATACCAGCCCCGCTCCCAGGATCAAGAGGATTCCGCCGAGCCCACCGCCGGACAGCACCGTCACGGGGGCCGCGCCCATCATCTCTCCAAGGCCTATACCCAGCAGCGGTAGCCCGGCGAGCACACTTGCCGTTGCCCTCGCCCCCGCCAGCCCGGCCTCGGTGCGCTGACTGAAGCGACTACGCCCCAAGAGATCCGCACGCGCAGCCTCGAGAAGCTCCACCAACGCCAAGCCGTGTGCTTCCGCAACGGCCCAGATGTCGGCGATCCTCCCTAGCTCGATTCCGACGCGAGAGCTGGTGATCCGGAATCCGTCAGCAGCAGACCCACCGAGACGTGAGCGCGCCGCGGCCGCCCGGAAGGCTGCCGATACGGCGCCCTTGCACTCGTCGGCCGCGATCTCACAGGCCGCAGCCGGATGTGTGCCCACGCGTAGTTCCGCCGCAACCACCTCGAGGCTCGACAGGATGAGCCGCAGTTCAGCGTTCTTCGCCCGGGTCGAACGGCGGCGAGCGAGCCTGAACCATACTGTCGCACAGATGATTATCGTCGCCAATACCGCGAAGTACCCGCCCATTTCGTATACAGCCACAGCGCCGATCAGTGCGAGCGGAACCGTCCAGGGAACCGGCGCCCGTCGGCGGGTTGATATTCCGCCGATCATCGCGTTCAACCGGGGCTGTGATCTTGAAGGCGGCACCACCAGCACCGCAAGAGCGAGCGTGAGCAGACCTGTGATCACGGCACCTCCACGGGTGCCGGATCGAAGGATCCTCGCCGAGAGCACAGGTGCGCAAGTCGCTGCGCTCCCGGCCCCTCACCGATGAACTCACTCCAGGCGGGCATGATCGTGACCTTCCCGTCCTCGTCGCGTGTGACGACACCGATCTGGGTCAACCGGCGAGCTCCATCCGAGGACCGGTGGACGTGCAGGATCACCTGAACGGCGGCAGCTAGTTGGCTGTGCAAGGCAGATCGGTCCATTCCCCCCAGGGCTGCCAACGCTTCGAGCCGTGCAGGCACCTCCTCTGGCGAGTTCGCATGCACGGTTCCCGCGCCACCGTCGTGCCCTGTATTGAGTGCAGTCAGCAAATCGACGACCTCAGCGCCCCGCACCTCACCGACGACGATTCGGTCCGGGCGCATCCGGAGGGACTGTCGGACGAGATCCCGGACGGTTACCTCGCCGACGCCTTCGACATTGGGAGCCCTGGCTACCAACCGAACCACATGTGGGTGCGTAGGCGACAATTCTGCGGCGTCTTCCACACAAACGATCCGCTCGGCCTGATCGACCGCCCCGAGCAGAGCAGCCAAGAGAGTTGTCTTCCCCGCTCCCGTGCCGCCGGTGACCAGGAAAGCGAGCCGCGCATGGATGATCTTCAACAACAATTGGTGTGCGTCTTCCGCCACGGCGCCGCGCGCAACCAGCGCGTCGAGACCCTGTGTAGCCGGACGAAGAACCCGCAGCGACAGGCAGGTACCGCCCTGAGCAACGGGGGCGAGCACGGCGTGGAGCCGAACTCCGAACGAACCGTTCCCGACCTCTCGAAGCCGTCCGTCTACCCAAGGTTGCGCGTCATCGAGTCGGCGGCCGGCAGTCAAAGCAAGGCGCTGGGCCAGACGGCGCACCGCAGCCTCGTCGGGAAATCGGACAGCCGTGCGTTCGAGCCCGCGACCGCAATCTACCCACACCTGATCCGGTGCGGTGACGAGCACGTCGGCGATACCGGGCTCGGTTAGCAACGATTCGAGCGGACCGACCCCAGTGAGTTCGGTCATCAGTACGCGGAGAGCGGCGAGCAGGTCCGTGTCGCCGAGCACTCCACCGGACTCCGCACGAACAGCTGCTGCGACCATCGCCGGCGTTGGTTCGCCGGACGCGTGCGCGAGACGCTCGCGCACGCGGTCGAGAAGGTCCGGGGTAACGAGGGAACTCACGCTGCCCACTTCCGCGACCGCGGTCTACTGCCAACCGTATCGAGGACGGTCCCGGCTGCGACGGTCAGCGGGGATCGTTTGCCAGGACTCAGTCCCCCGTGTTCGAGCATCCCGGTGAGCCGGCGCTCGGCACGCATCGATGCGATCAACGGCAGTTCGAGGACCTCCGCCACATCGGGCCCGCGCAACCCTCCAGGTGCCGGTCCGCGAACCACCAAGCCTTGATTAGGGTTCAGATCGGCGATCCACGCCGATACCTTTCCGGCCGCGATGCATGCACGCACGGTTGCCGGGACGACGAGAAGCACGAGATCCGCCACTTCGAGAATGGTCTCCGTGACCTGGTTGGGGAATCGGGACGCATCGCAGACGACCAGATCGCCCGAATCGCGGCCGGCGTCGATCACGGCACGGACCGCAGCCGCCGTCGGCCCCGTATTGCCGTGACTCCTCCGGCCGCAGGCAAGCACCCGAAGCCGCTCGCCAAGCGGTGGGAGTGCATCGCGCAGGGCGGCGGCGGAGATGCGACCTCCCTCGATAGACAATCCGGACCATCGCAACCCCGGCACCTCCTCGATGCCAAGCAACACGTCGATACCGGATCCCCAAGCGTCGGCGTCGAGCAGAAGTGTCGACTGCGTCCGCGCCGCGGCGGTGAGTGCGATCGCCGCGGCCAAGGTGGAGGCGCCGGCACCACCACACCCACCCACGACGGCGAGGACGGCCCCGTCCCCTTCCACCCGTTCAAGTTGCTCACCGAGCACGGCGACGAGTGCCGCTTCATCGTCTGGCACTCCCAGCACGTGCTCTGCTCCGACCGCGGTTGCAATCCGCCACTCCTCGACAGCCGGTGGGCCATCGCACAGCAACACCACGCGGGGTCGACGGGGGAGCCGGTTGCGGCACTCGATCGCAGCATGGCGGTCGACGATCACGATGGGCGCGGTTCCCCACACGCGCCGCGCATCCGCGATATCGGCCTCGTTCAACCCCCGGTCGGCCGCTGCGGCGACCCGTCTGATGCTGTGCAGCAGCGCTGGGTCCTCGACCAATACCAGCACTTCATCGCCGCTTTCTGCGTCCATGCAGTGAGCGTGCCCGGTAGATCGGACCACCGAAAGGGAGTCTGCTCGAACTGTGGACAACTTCTGCCCTGTGGACAAAATCTGGTACTGACGCACCAATTTACGGACAGGAAATCGCCGCTGCGCGCATTGAGAAAATGGGGTGCCCTAGATAGAGGACGACCCTCGCCAGGGGGGGAGGAGGCGAGGGTCGTCTGCGTTCAGCCCCGGGGGGTCGGGCTGAACACCGTCCGGATCAAGTCCGGAACATTTGCCATAGTACACCTTCCCCGATCGGTATCCGCAAGTGCGATTGTTGAGCCTGTTTACAGCGCGGAAACATCGCGAGCGTTCGGTATCCGAACACCGATTCCGGACGCTATTCCGGACAAGATTCCGGATATTGTCGGGATCGAACTTCACTTCAGTCGGGGGCTCTGCGGGCCCTGAGCAACCATCTGCCGTACCGGGGGAGTCACTACGAACCGGCAGAGCGAGTATCCACGCCTACTACCGCAGCCTCGATCGGGAAGCCGCAATCGTACCCCGATGGGCATGTCGGCAAATCCGTCCCCGCCGGCGCCCGAGATCCACACGCCGCGCTGCCCGCACACCGCACTCACCGCACACCGCACTCACCGCACGCCGCACTCACCGCACGCCGCAGTGACCGCACGCTGACTTCGCGCACCGACGGCGAAGGACAGCATCCACATGAGGCGGTTTTCGTTGCCTCAGCGAAAGAAATGCAATCAACCATGTGGAGACCGCAACTGGAAACTGTTGGCCCATATCAACTTTCTCGATTCCAACCCACCTCCGAACATTCTCGATCCGACATGGCGGCCAACACCATCGAATCCCTGCCGCCGCGAGCTCGCGGACCAGCGCCGAGAGTCCCGATCTTCCGACGAGCAGTGCGCCACAAGCCCCGAACACGCCGGTGTGCGACACGGTCACAAACCGAATTTGGCCCTTGCAGCTAGGGTTGCCACGGGGTACAAAGGAGTTACGGAAGAACGGAAGGCCAAAATCGACCCGGAAGAGAAGGATCGATTTCCCGACCAGGATTCCTAGCACGGGCACTCGGTACCCACGCGGAGCACAAGCCACTATAAGGGCGAAAGCGTTGTGGGCCTGCGAGACTCGAGTTCGATCGGCAAGGAACCTGCACCGGTTGCAGGACGACCCGACGGCTACGAACTCTCGCCGAGGCCAGTCACACAACCCACCGAGCACGCTTGGTAACCAGTTGTCCGTGCTGATGGGCGGCGAAGCTGACGTAGTCGGTAGCGCCGCCCTCGTTGCGTCTAGGCCGATCTTCGCCTGCAGCACAGGAGATTTCAGCGAAAGCCCTCAGCCCGAGGCTGCATCTGCGATCGAAGTCGCCTCTCGCGCACCCGCCTCGAATGCACCGCAGCACAAGATGACCCAGCTTCCAACGCCCTCCGTCTCGCCGGAAGCGAATGCCGCAGCTGCGTTGCGATACGCCTGCGGTCGACGCAACCAGCTGACCTCCGGCACCCCGAGATTGTGGGGATCGAGTCCGCTCGACACGGCCACGAGGCGAGACGCGGCACGAGCGACGATACCGTCGCCGACTCCGAACGGCCTCAGCGTCAACAATTCCCCGTGTACCACGGCTGCCAGAATGGGAGCTGGCGCATCCGTCCCCCCGGTAACGAGCTGCGCGAGTCCATCCAGGCGCTCAGCCACACCACGGTCGGCACGGGGCCTACCCAACAGTTCTTGATTCTCCACGAGGTCGGCCGCAGCCAGCAGATGCAGTCTCGCGAGCGCTTGGAGGGGTGCTCTCCTCCACGTGGACTGAAGGAGCGCGAGCGCGTCACCGTCGAGCGCCTGCCCGACGCGAAGGGAACCCGACAGAATCGGATCGCCTGGTTGCCCTGGAGTGGGAAGTTCAGTGCTGCCCCCGTCGAGCGAAGCCGAGGCGCGGGCACCCCTGACCGCGGCCTCGGCCGCCGTGGTCGGCCACCCGCGCCGGTTGGCCCGGTGCCGGTGAACTGCGCCGAGTGCCTCACGCGCACGATCCGCGGCCTCGCGGACTCCGGGAAGGTCGACGAGGGGCTGCAATGGATCGCTCACAGCTCAGAACGCTACCCGGCGCCTCACTGCGTCGGGTAGCGCCCCGTGTCAGACGCCGAGCGGGATCGATCCGCCGGGAATCGCCTCGAGCAACTTCCGCGTGTAGTCCTCGCTCGGGGAGCTGAACACTTCGTCCGTGGTGGCTTGCTCCACGATGGCACCGGCCGACATGACCAGCACGTCGTCGGCGATCTGCCGAACGACCGCCAGGTCATGGGTGATGAACAGATACGTCAACCCCAACTCTGCCTGCAGGTCGTTGAGCAGAGTCAGAATCTGATCCTGAACCAGCACGTCCAACGCCGACACCGCCTCGTCACACACCACCATTTCTGGTTGCAGAGCCAGCGCCCGGGCGATCGCCACGCGCTGCCGCTGCCCCCCGGACAACTCATTCGGGAACCTTCGCATCACCGAGGTCGGCAGCGCTACCTTGTCCAGCAAGTCACGAACCCGCGCTTCCCTTTCCGCCTTGGTCCCCACCTTGTGGGTACGAAGGGGCTCCTCGATGGTTCGGAAGATCGAGTACATGGGGTCGAGCGTGCCGTAAGGGTTCTGGAAGATGGGCTGCACCCGGCGACGAAAAGCGAGCACCTCCCGACGGTCGAGCATCGAGACATCCTTGCCGTCGAACACAACGTTCCCCGACGTGGGGGCTAGAAGCCCAAGGACCATCTGTGCAACGGTCGACTTTCCGGACCCGGACTCGCCCACGATGGCGGTGGTCGTTCCGCGCCGGACAGAGAACGAGACATCGTCGACGGCCTTGAACTCGGAAGTCTTGCGCAGCCCGTGACGGATCTTGAAAGCCTTGTTCAGACCGGTGACCACGAGAACATCATCGGTGGCACGACCGAACTCCACTCCGATCTCGCCGTGCTGCTCGGCCTCGCCGACCGCTTCGAGGGAATGCTCCCGGATGTCGGCTCGGGCCAGCGACGAGCTTCGCCGCTGCGACGCCAGTGACGGCGCTGCGGACACCAGCTTCTGCGTGTACGGATGGCGCGGCCGCTGCAGGATTTCCAGAGCGGGACCCGACTCGACGACCTGCCCCTTGCTCATCACGATCAGGTGTTCGGCCCGCTCTGCGGCAAGACCCAGATCGTGGGTGATGAGCAGAACCGCCGTGCCGAGTTCGTTGGTGAGACCATCGAGGTGGTCGAGGATCTGCCGCTGGACCGTGACGTCTAGAGCCGAAGTCGGCTCGTCCGCGATCAGCAGCTGCGGGCGCGCCGCCAAACCGATGGCGATGAGCGCACGCTGTCGCATGCCGCCGGAGAATTCGTGCGGGTACTGCCTCAGGCGGTTCTCGGCATCGGCGAGACCTGCCTCCTCGAGCAACTCGGCCGCGCGAACCTTCGCCGCCTTTCCTTTCGCAACGCCGTTGGCCTTCAACGCCTCCTCGATCTGGAACCCGACCTTCCACACCGGGTTGAGGTTGGACATCGGGTCCTGAGGTACCAGTCCTATATTTCGTCCACGCAACCCGACGAACTCCCGCTCGGAGATCCCGGTCAGATCCCTTCCCTCGAAGAGAATCTGGCCCCCGGTCACCTTTCCGGTTCCGGGAAGCAGGTTGATGATCGCGTGAGCGGTGGTGGACTTACCCGATCCGGACTCGCCGACGATCGCCACTGTCTGCCCCGGGTAGACCGTCAGGCTCACCCCACGCACTGCCGGCACGCTGCCGGAATGAGACTCGAAGGACACCTCCAGGTCCCGGATCTCGATCAGCGGCACCTCTTCTCCCGAATCCTGCTGTCCGGCTAGTTCGTTCGTGGACATCGCGCTCACCTCTTCCTCGCCTTGGGGTCAAGCGCGTCCCGCAGAGCGTCGCCCATCATGATGAACCCGAGCACCGTGATCGCCAGTGCCGTGGCCGGATAGAACAAGATCGGAGAGCCCTGACGCAAGGTGACCTGGGCCGTGCTGATGTCTCCACCCCACGAAACCTCGGTAGTCGGCAACCCGATCCCTAGGAAGGACAGCGTTGCCTCGGCAACGATGTAGATACCGAGCGAGATCGTCGCGATCACGATGATCGGGGCCAGCGAATTCGGTAGAACATGTCGGATGAGCGTGCGCCAATTCGACACACCCAGCGCCCGCGACGCCATCACGTAGTCGTTGTTCTTCGCCGAGATCACCGCGCCGCGAGCGATTCGTGCCATCTGTGGCCAGCCGAACAGCGCGAGGACGAGGATCACCGTCCAGATGGTGCGGTCGGTGAACAACTGCATCAAGACGATCGCGGCCAGGATGAACGGGATGCCGAAGAAGATGTCGGTCACTCTGGACAGCACCGAGTCCACCACTCCGCCGTAGAACCCAGCGACGGCGCCCAGGGCCACTCCCACGACCAACACCAGCGAGGTGACCCCGACGCCCACCAGCACCGACGCCCGCGCCCCGTAGATGGTGCGCGAATATATGTCGCAACCCTGCCTGTCGAAGCCGAACCAGTGACCGGACGACGGACCCTGCATGCTGAACGTCAGGTCGCAGAACCGCGGGTCAGTGCTGGTGAACAGGCCGGGAAAGGCGGCGACCGCCACGACGACGAGGATGATCAGCGACGCCACCACGAACAGCGGACGCCGGCGCAGATCCCGCCAGGCATCGGCCCACATGCTCGTCGGTGGCTGGTCGATATGCACGGCGTCGACCTCTGCGGGCGCGGCCACTTGTTCGGGCGCAACGAAATGCGCTTGACGGTCCTTCCGGCCACCCGCGGTAACGGCACTGTCGGTCTGCTGATTCTCAGGCATAGCGAATCCTCGGATCGAGCGCGGCGTACAGGAGGTCAACTATCAGGTTGGCCAGCAGAAATACGATGATGAGTACCGTCACGAAGGACACCACCGTGGGCGCCTCGCCGCGGGTCACTGCCTGATAGATCGTGCCGCCGACACCGTTGATGTTGAATATGCCCTCGGTGACGATCGCGCCACCCATCAGAGCGGCGAGATCCGCCCCGAGGAATGTGACGACCGGGATCAGGGAGTTGCGCAGGACATGCACCTGCACCACCCGCCGGCGAGAAAGCCCCTTCGCTGTAGCCGTTCTCACGTAGTCGGTTGTCAGGTTCTCCGCCACCGAGGTCCTGGTCAGTCGCAACACGTACGCGAAGGACACCGCACCGAGCACGAAAGCGGGCAACAGCAGATTCTTGAAGCTCGTGTTCCCGCCAACGGTCGGCGGCACCAACCCCCATTTGACGCCGATGAAGAACTGGGCCAGGAATCCGATCACGAAGATCGGGATCGCAATGATCACCAGGCTCACGACCAGGACCGAGCTGTCGAAGATGCCGCCCTTTCGCAATCCGGCAAACAACCCGAACCCGATCCCGAAGATCCCTTCGATGGCCAGCGCCATCAGCGAAAGCTTGAGGGTGATCGGGAAGGCCTGTGCCAGAACCTCGCTGACCGGACGGCCGGAGAAGGACATCCCGAAGTCGAGGGTGAAGATTCCTTTCAGATACAGCAGATACTGCATCAGAAAGGGCTGATCAAGGTTGTAGCGGGCGCGGAGCTCCGCAGCGACACCCGGACTGAGTGCCCTGTCGCCCGCGAGAGCCGCAATCGGATCTCCCGGCAAGAGGAACACCATGGCGTAGATGAGGAAGGTCGCCCCGATGAACACGGGGATCATTTGGAGCAAGCGGCGACCGATATACCAGAGCATCGGATCACCTCCTATTCATAGGGCTGTGACGTCAGGGGTGGCGACGTTGAAGGCTTTGCATTCCCTGAAGTGGGGCCGCGAACGGTCTGCTCGCGGCCCCACCGATGTCGTCGAAGAGTGGAGCGTCAGTTCTTCACGATGTCGGAATACATCGGGACGCCCTTCCAGTCGATCGTCACGTTCGATACGACCTCCGACCAGCCGGCAGCAGCGTTGCGGTACCACATCGGCACGGCGGGAAGATCGTGTAGCAAGACTTCCTGCGCCTGATTGAGCAGGTCCTGGGACTGCTGTGGATCGGTCTCGCCCGCGGACTCCACGAGCAGCCGGTCGAACTCCGGGTTGGAGTAGTCGCCGTCGTTCGAACCGCCACCCGTTTGGTAGTTCTGAGAGAGGAAACCGTACTGCTGCGGGTAGTCGCCCTGCCACCCCGAACGGAATGCGCTCGGGACGGTGCGATTCGTGACCTCGGTGCGGAACTGCGCGAACGTCGGGTACTCCCTGCCCATCGCCTCGATACCAAGGGTGTTGCGAATGCTGTTGCTGACCGCGTCCACCCAGTCCTTGTGCCCACCGTCGGCGTTGTAGGCGATCTCGAAGCTTCCCGACCACGGGGCGATGGCGTCGGCCTCGGCCCACAGCCTCCTGGCTTCGTCCGGGTTGTACTTCAGATTGTCGTTGCCGTCCAGAGAGCCCGACCATCCCGCGAGGGCGGGGCTGGTGAAATCGAGTGCAGGGGTGCGGGTGTCATTGAAGATCTGTTGGGTGATCTGGTCGCGGTTGATAGCCATCGAGATGGCCTGACGTCGCAGCGTGCCTTCCTCACCGCTGAAGTGCGGCAGGCGGCTCGGAATCGTGAACGTCTCGATGGTCGCAGACGGCTGGTTGACCGTACGACCCGGAAGATCGCTCTCGAACGTGGTGACGGCGCTCGGGGGGACCTGGTCGAGCACGTCGACGTTGTTGGCCAACAGGTCCGTGTACGCCGTGTCGAGGTTGTTGTACATGATGAAGTCGATGCCGGAGTTCTCCGCCTTGCGGTTGCCGTCGTAGTCGGGGTTCACCACCGTGTCGATGCGCACGTTGTGCTGCCACGCTCCGGGTCCGGCCAACATATACGGACCGTTGCCGATCGGGTTTTCGCCGAACGCGGCCATGTCCTCGAACGCGACGGCGGGCAGCGGGTAGTACGCGGTGAACCCGAGCCGGTCAGGGAAATCGGCCTCCGGCTGCTTCAACTCGATGGTGAATGTGGAGTCGTCCACCACGTTCAGTCCCGACATCGTCGTCGCGGTTGGATTCTCCGCTGCCACCTCGTCATAGCCCTGGATCGGTTCGAAGAACGAGGCCTGGATTTGCCCATTCGTGGACAGTGCACCGTAGTTCCACGCGTCGACGAACGAGGAGGCTGTCACGGGCGTACCGTCCGTGAACGTCCATCCGTCCTGCAATTCCACGGTGAAGAGCTGGCCGTCGGCGGTGTCGATGGAGTCTGCGACCTCGTTGCTGATCCGGCCGTCGGCGTCGTACGAGACCAGACCCGCGAACAGCGAATCGAGGACGCGCCCACCCATGTTCTCGTTCGTATCGGTGGGAATGAGCGGATTCTGCGGCTCACCGGCCCAGGCGTTGACGACTCCGGCGCCGCCTCCGCCCGTAGAAGTGCCGGTCGAACAGGCAGCCAACAGCGCTGTTGCCATGCCAACCGCCAGGGCAGCGGTAGCCACGCGTGTGATGCGCAAGACGATCCTCCCAGATCTCTAGTCAGTTGAGGCTGTGGTCCGGGCGCAACCCGAACCGACCGCATCAATCGAACTGCGACCGGGGCGGAGGATCGACCGTCCGAACGGATGATCAACTGCCCGAACCCGGACGGATAATGTGTTGACAATAAGTCACAGCCCGAGTCTGCGTAACCCCGAAACATGAAACTCGACACATCAACATTCGGCAAGCGGCGTTCGTCACGCAACACCCCGCTCGTCGTCGTCACCTTCCGTCGGTCGCGCAAACCGGACCGGTCGTCGCAGAACCCTGGCGTCCAACTGTGTGATTAGCTGCACTCGAAAGTCACATGTGGCTACCTTCACATGTGTCGGAACTATCGATACGAGACGGAAAGAAGGCCGGGCCACCTATGACCAACGCTGCCGAACACGAAGCCTCCCCGCAGGTGTACCCGCCTAGCCCCGAGTTCACGGCGGCCGCCAACGCGGGGCCCGGACTCCAGGCCGCCGCCGACGAAGACCGTCTGGCTTTCTGGGCGAAGCAAGCCGAGCGCCTGCATTGGCACGTGCCGTTCGGCGAGGTACTCGACTGGTCCGGGGCTCCGGTAGCCAAGTGGTTCGTCGGCGGCCAACTCAACGTCGCATTCAACTGCGTCGATCGCCACGTCCTCGAGGGCAACGGCGACCGTGTCGCCATCCACTTCGAAGGCGAACCGGGCGACACTCGCGACCTGACCTACAACGATCTACTCGCCGAGGTCAGCCGGGCTGCCAATGCCTTCACCGACCTCGGCCTGGTGGCCGGCGACCGGGTTGCGATCTACATGCCGATGGTCCCCGAGGCCATCGTCACGATGCTCGCCTGCGCACGCCTCGGGCTGACCCACTCGGTTGTATTTGCCGGGTTCTCCGCCAACGCGCTGCGTTCACGCATCGACGACGCCGAAGCCAAACTCGTCGTCACGGTTGACGGGCAGTGGCGGCGCGGTCAGGCAGCAGCGCTCAAGCCCGCTGTCGACGAGGCCGTGGACGGCGCGAAGTCCGTGCAGAACGTGGTCGTGGTGAAGCGCACCGGCATCGACGTAGAGGTCACCGAGGGTCGAGACCTGTGGTGGCACGAAACTGTCGACAAGGCCTCCGACCAGCACGAGGCCAGGCCGTTTGACTCCGAGCATCCGCTGTTCATCCTGTACACCTCGGGTACCACCGGAAAGCCCAAGGGCATCATCCACACCTCCGGCGGCTACCTCACCCAGGCCTCCTACACCCACCACAACGTCTTCGATCACAAAGCCGGACAGGACGTGTACTGGTGCACCGCCGACATCGGCTGGGTGACCGGACACAGCTACATCGTCTACGGACCTCTGTCGAACGGTGTCACCCAGGTGGTCTACGAGGGCACCCCGAACTCTCCGGACGAGCACCGGCACTTCCAGATCATCGAGAAGTACGGCGTCACGATCTACTACACCGCACCGACCCTGGTACGGACATTCATGAAGTGGGGACGCGAGATTCCGGACTCCCACGACCTCTCGTCGATCCGGCTCCTCGGCTCTGTCGGCGAGCCGATCAACCCCGAGGCCTGGAGATGGTTCCGTGAGGTGATCGGTGGAAACCAGGCGCCCATCGTCGATACCTGGTGGCAGACCGAGACCGGGGCGATCATGATCTCTCCGCTGCCCGGCATCACCGCCGCCAAACCCGGATCCGCAATGGCACCGCTGCCCGGAATCTCCGCCAAGATCGTCGACGACGATGCCAACGAGCTCGGCAACGGCGAGAGCGGGTACCTCGTGCTCGACCAGCCCTGGCCCTCGATGCTCCGCGGCATCTGGGGCGACATGGACCGCTATCGCGACACCTATTGGTCTCGCTACCCCGAGCAGGGCTGGTACTTCGCGGGCGACGGCGCCAAGTACGACGAGGACGGCGCACTCTGGGTCCTCGGCCGTGTCGACGACGTGATGAACGTCTCCGGACACCGCATCTCCACGTCCGAGGTCGAATCCGCCCTCGTCGGTCACAAAGGTGTCGCCGAAGCCGCCGTCGTCGGAGCCTCGGACGAAACCACTGGACAGGGCATCGTCGCGTTCGTCATCCTCCGTCAGGAGGTCGAGAACACCGGCGAAGATCTCATTGCCGAACTGAAAGCCGAAGTGTCCCGGGAGATCAGCCCCATCGCCAAGCCCCGGCAGATCACCATCGTCCCGGAACTGCCCAAGACGAGATCCGGCAAGATCATGCGCCGGCTACTCCGTGACATCGCCGAAGGTCGCGACCTCGGTGATACGTCAACTCTGGTCGACCCCAAGGTGTTCGACGCCATTCGCGGCAAATAGACGCACCCCGTCCGAACAAGTCGGAGTGGTTGACGAGTCTTGGTGCTCGTCAACCACTCCGAGAGTCAGGCCCCCACTTCGTCGAGCGACTCGTTCTTCGTTTCCTTCATCACCAGCAGGGCAACGAAACTGATTGCCGCTGCGACCAAGAGATATACACCCACCCAACCGACTCCGTAGGTGGTGGCCAGCCATGCGGCAATGAACGGAGCGACGGCCGCGCCCAGGATACTGGCGGTGTTGTATGAGATACCCGAACCCGTGTAGCGCACGTTGGTCGGGAACAACTCGGGCAGGACGGCACTCATCGGCCCGAAAGTCATGCCCGTCAACACCATTCCCATCGCGAGGAACACAAGCATGCGAGTGGTACCGATCGTCTCCTGATCGAGCATGACGCCGAACGACAACCCGAACACCATGATGGTGCCGCTGACGACCAGCAGTGTGATGCGCCGACCGTAGCGGTCGGCCAGCCATCCCGACACGGGGATGGAGGCAGCAAAGAACAGGACCGCGATCAGCTGGAGGACCAGGAAGTCGGTGTACTGGAAGCTGGGCCCGCCGTCACCCGGGGTGCTGGTCTTGCCGGTCCCGTAGCTCAACGCCCAGGTCGTCATGATGTAGAACAGCGTGTACGTGGCGAGCATCACAAACGTACCGATGATCAGTTGTCGCCAGCTGCTCTTGAATACCTCGGCCAGAGGGGTCTTCACCTTCTCGCCCCTCGCCACGGCGCGGGCGAACACCGGGGTCTCCTCGAGCCTCAGCCGCACGTACAGGCCGACCATGACCATAACTGCGCTGAGCAGGAAGGGAATACGCCAACCCCACGTGAGGAAGGCGCTATCGAGGTCGGCACTGTTCTTGTCGTGGTTCATGAGTTCGGCAATGATCAGAAACAGACCGTTGGCGAGCAAGAACCCGATCGGCGCCCCCAGTTGCGGCCACATCGCCGCCCAGGCGCGCTTGCCCTTCTTCGCGGTCTCGGTCGCGAGAAGTGCTGCGCCACTCCACTCACCGCCCAGTCCCAGCCCCTGACCGAACCGCATCAGGGCCAGCAGCGCGGGCGCGGCGATACCGATGTGAACGTATGTCGGCAGCAATCCGATCACGAACGTGGCGATACCCATCGTGAGGAGCGAGCCGACAAGTGTGGCCTTGCGACCGACGCGATCACCGAAGTGCCCGAACAGAATCGACCCGAGTGGCCGGGCTACGAAGGCAAGACCGAACGTGGCGAGCGACGCCAGCAGCGCCGTCGAACTGTTCCCCTCGGGGAAGAACAGATACGGGAATACCGACACGGCCGCGGTCGCGTAGATGTAGAAGTCGTAGAACTCGATGGAGGTACCCACCATGCTCGCGACAATGATCCGGCGACGTGGGACGTCGCCGACGGTTGTTTCGTCATCGGCTTCCAGCCGTGACGTATCGACTGCACCATTCACTCGAATTTCCCCTCCTTGGCTAATTTCAGGGGGAAGAGACTAGAGCCCATCTACCAGGAAGGTGACACCGCATGCCTTCGGTTTGACGCGTTGGATATGCTCTCCGCCTGGTGTGCCGGGAAGTCTGGTCGGCAAATCTATTGCCATGCCCGGACCACGTCGTTAGCGAGAGAACCCATTGACTCTGCCTGTGTCCTTACCTCTGCGTTCCGAATTCGCTCGGTACCTCCGCACCGAGACCATCGGCGGATCGATCCTCCTGGTCGCCGCTGCCGTAGCCCTCGTGTGGGCAAACTCGCCAATCGCCGATAGCTACTTCGCGCTTCGTGATTGGCAGATCGGACCGCAGTCACTTCACCTGGATCTGACAATCGGGACTTGGGCGAAGGACGGACTTCTTGCGGTCTTCTTCTTCGTCGCCGGCATGGAGCTCAAACGCGAACTGGTGGTCGGCGAGCTCGCCGACCGGCAGCGAGCTCTGCTTCCGGTCATCGCGGCGATCGGCGGTGTGGTGATACCCGCGATCATCGCCGCGAGTATCGGCTTCGGAGCCCCCGGCATGGATCGTGGCTGGGCCATCCCCGTCGCCACCGATATTGCCTTTGCGCTCGGCGTCCTCGCTCTGACCGGTTCCCGGATCCCGGCGAGTGCCCGAGTCTTCCTGCTGAGTCTGGCCGTCGTCGACGATCTTCTCGCCATCATTTTGATCGCGGTGTTGTTCACCAGCTCGATCGCAATGCTGTGGCTGATGGGCGCGGTGGCTTGCGTCGCCGTCTACGCGTACGCACAGCGCAAGCGGATCACCACACCGTGGCTCTACGTTCCACTCGCGCTGTTGACCTGGTATTGCGTTCACGAGGCAGGCATCCATGCCACGCTGGCCGGCGTCGCCCTCGGACTCCTGACCAGAGTGCGACGCGATCCCGGTGAGGACGAAGCCCCGGCAACGCGGCTAGAGCACCGCATCCAACCGTGGTCGGCCGGCGTGTGCGTCCCACTGTTCGCGCTATTCGCATCCGGCGTACCTCTGAGCAGCGACTTGCTCGGACAGCTGTTCACCAATCCCATCTCGCTGTCCGTGATCGCAGGTCTCCTCGTTGGCAAGACCGTCGGAATCTTCGGCGTCTCGTGGCTCGCGATTCGTCTGGGTATCGCGAAGAAACCACGTGCACTGGAGTTCCGCGACGTGTTTGCCCTGTCAGTGCTCGGCGCGATCGGGTTCACCGTTAGCCTTCTAGTAGCGGATCTCGCGCTTGCGGGAGTCGGCGACGGCAGCGAGGCCGAAATCGCTAAAGTCGCGGTACTCGTGACATCGTTGGCCGCGTCACTGATTGGATCAGCGTTACTGTGGCGGCGCGGTCGGGCGCATGCGAGCAGGAAGGAAGACTCGGACGTGCTAGAGCAACTTGGAGGGGTCGACAAGTGAGCAACACTCACGGCAAGGGAGAGCACCAGCGGTACACGGGCGACGGGGTACCGAACACGGTGTCGTCGATTCCGCTCAGCGATGTGGACGCTCAGACGCCTGCCGAGGCGAGCCTCGGCACGCTGGTAAAACACGCGACTGCTCAGGTTTCCACGCTGGTCCGCGCAGAGGTGGAACTCGCCAAGGCCGAGGTGACAAGCCAGGTCAAGAGGGGCGTGCAGGGCGGCGTGTTCTTCATTCTCGCGCTCACCGTTCTCCTGTTCAGTTCGTTCTTCTTCTTCTTTTTCCTCGCCGAACTCCTCGACGTGTGGATCCCCCGTTGGCTGGCGTTCCTGATCGTCTTCCTCATCATGGTCGTGGCGACGGCAATCCTCGGCCTGATCGGCTACAGACGGGTGCGGAAACTGCGTGCGCCCGAGAAGACCATCGATTCGCTGAAACAGGCCAAGACCGTCCTGCCGACCTCGCTCTCGGATGCGGAGGACCATCTCGCATCTTCCAGCGGGCGTCACGCTCGGTAACTCACGCCTGTGGCACCACCTGACCCATCTACGGTTCGCTTCGATGGCCCCTGGATTCACCGTGACATTCACGCCAACGGAATTCGCTTTCACACCGCTGAGGTCGGTGCGGCCGCGCCGGAAGCCCCGCTCGTCATCCTGCTGCACGGGTTCGCGGACTTCTGGTGGTCGTGGCGTCATCAACTGACAGCACTGTCGTCGGAGGGTTACCGCGCGGTCGCGGTCGACCTCCGCGGATACGGCGATTCCGACAAGCCGCCCCGCGGATACGACGGGTGGACACTGGCCGGTGACATCGCGGGACTGATTCGTGCGATGGGCTACGGCGAGGCGACACTCGTCGGCCACGCGGATGGTGGCCTGGTCTGCTGGGCAACCGCCATCCTGCACACCCGTCTCGTGCGGTCTATCGCACTGGTCAGCTCGCCCCATCCGATTTCGCTCAAGCAGGCTGTGCTCCGGGACCGGCACCAGCGCAGGGCATTGCTGCCTCCCTTCGTCTCATACCAGCTTCCGTGGCGACCGGAACGTCGCCTCACCCGTGACGAAGGCGCAGAGATCGAGCGGTTGATCCGCGAACGATCGGGTCCCGGGTGGGTGGACAACCCAGAGTTCGAGGTCGTGCATTCACGAATGAGATCAGCGATCCAGATTCCCGGAACCGCACATTGCACCCTGGAGTATCAGCGATGGGCGTTCCGAAGCCAATTCAGGCCGGACGGCAGTCGTTTCATGGCCGCGATGGACCAGAAACTGCGGATGCCGGTGCTGCACATTCACGGCGACCTCGACCCTTACGTGCTCGCGGACACTGTGCGGCGAAGCCACCAGTTCGCACCCTCCCAGAATCTGTTCACGGTCACCGGTGTCGGTCACTACGCGCATTGGGAGTCCCCGGAACGAGTGAACGCTGCCCTGCTCGACCATTTGAAGCCATAGACCTGGCAGCGCTCATTCGGGCACAGAGCCCACCTCTAGAGGATGCAGTCTCCGGTACCCACGGCCACCGTCGACATCGGCGCCTCCTGTACCTGCTGCGACACCTCGTTGGCGGTGAGGACGAACCCCGTGTCGGTGTTGTCGACAGCAGCACCGAAAACCATGCCGAGTACTTGTCCGCCGGAATCGACGAGTGGTCCGCCGGAGTTTCCCTGTCGGATCGAACCCCGAACGGTGAACACCTCACGCTCGACAGTGGCGCCCCGGTAGATATCCGGACCGTCGAGGTCCAGAACCTCCCGGATACGCACGGCACTGGCCGTGTACGGACCACCACCGGGATACCCGAGCACGAGCGCGTCCTCTCCGGTGCTCGCCGGTTCGGGCGCGAAGCTCAGTACGGGGGCGTCGAGTCCGGGGACCGCGAGGACGGCGATGTCGGCCGACGGATCGAACAGCACCACCTCTGCGTCCATCGGCCCGTTCCGCGTGTCCACGAGGATCCCCGCCGTTCCCGCGACGACGTGAGCGTTGGTCATCACCCGCTCGGGTGCAACGACGAAGCCGGATCCCTCCAGCGCTCTCTGGCAACTAGGGGCCACACCACGGATCCGCAACACGCTCGACTGAAGCGATGCCGCGACGGGGCTCGCCAGAATACTTGCATCGGGCGGGTCGACGTTGGTGATGGGAGTCCGACCGAAGGGCCCGATGACATCGGGGAGCCCCGACGTGTCGAGGAGGGCGGTGAACTCGCTGGGCAGTTTCCGCATCCACGCGGGCGCGATGTCGTCGACCGTTTCGAGAACGCTCGATCCCCGCACGGCCGCCGATACCTGGGGCTGGGAGGACGAGGTGAGCGGAATCGCAAGCAGCCATGCGGCAATGAACACCGCAACAGCCTGCACACCGGCCCCGACGGCACTGTCGAGCGAGCGAGCGGCGGGGCTGTGCATGCTCCCGCGTGCTGCCCTGCCGAGCACCATGCCCGCGACTTCTCCGATGATCACGAGCACCACGATCAATGCGACCCCGACCAGCAGGCGACCTACGCCCTCGCCCACGTGTACCAGCACGTGGGGCGCGATCAAGATGCCCGCGACCGCACCGAGCACGACGCCGACGAAGGCGAGTACAGACGCAATGGCACCATGGCGCCAACCGGACGTGGCGGCAACGAAGGCGATCAACACGATCGCGATGTCGATCCAGCGTGAGCCCGTCATCGATCGGCCGCCTGATCACCGGGTACACCGGTCAGGTTGTCGACGTCGAGTTCGGCGAGAACCGTTTGGAGGTCGCGGATATCGCGAGTGTCCCAGTCCTGTTCCCATCCAGAGGTCGCGATCAGCGCGGCCAGTATCCCTGCGGTGAAGCCCCACACGAGCATCCCGTCGACGGCAAACGCCGGCCCTTGGAAGCCTGCCGGGTGCCGCACCTGGAACCGGTTCCTCGGGTCGATCAGCATGTGCAGGGGAACCCGGGCGACTCTTTCTGCCTCGGCGGGATTGACGACGCCGACCGCGCTTGGCCTCTCCCAGTACGCAACGACGGGAGTGACGTCGAAGCCGGACGGGGGAATGAAGATCTCCTCGAGCACCGCAACGGGACGAACCCCGGACGGGTCGAGTCCGGTCTCCTCCTGCGCCTCGCGCAGCGCGGTCGCAATGGGCCCTTCGTCACCCGGGTCACTCGCGCCACCGGGGAAGGCCACCTGGCCGCTGTGCTGACGCATGGTGGACGCGCGCTGAGTAAGGAGGACGTCCGCCGAGGCCGGCAACCCACCCGCCATCAGCGGATCCGACTCGATCGGGCCGCCGAAGAGCACCAGGACCGCGGCTTGGCGGGCGATCGCGCCTTTCGGTGCGCGCCGATCGAGAACGGAATCGAACCGGCGAGGGTCCGCCACGGTGTGATGCGCAACGCTGTTCAGCCAGGACGGCACCCCGCCCCCCGTGGAGTTCGTCATGCTGCCACCCCCAAACTCTGTTCGACAGCAGCAGCAATGTCATCGACGCTGTCGAATGGCTGCGGCAGGATCTTCGCCACCGTACCGTCGGATCGAATCAGCACCGACACCGGAAGCACCGCAGGGGCGCCGACCGCGGCGCGGACGCGTCCGTCGCCGTCCTGCACACCGGGCAGTGTCACGGCGTAGTCGGTCAGGCGGGACAACGCACTGGACTCGTTGGGATCGGAGTGCACCGTAAGAACGGTAATTGCGTCCCCGGCACGTTCGGAATACCGCTGCAGATACGGCAATTCCTCGGCACAGGGACCGCACCAATACGCCCACAGGTTGAGCAATGCAGGTTTGCCTGCGAGCGCAGCGGCGAGGTCTACCTGACTACCATCCCCCATGCAGTCGAGCGTGATGCCGGACAGCGGCGAATCGGAGGAAGGATCGGGCGCACCCGTCGGCGCGGGACAGGGCGCCAGGCTCGCCTGCGAGCGCAGTGCGGCCAGCGCATCGGGGTCGGTGCCCTCCGAGTTCGACGTGATCCGACCCGATCCGAAACGACCGTCGTACGTTGCCACCTCGGCATCACCACCCCTCGGCCAGATCGCCACGACAAGGGCCACTACGACGACGAGTGCGGCCAGACTCCACCGCGCTGATGCAGACACACCTACCAACCCTTACCGGCCGGCCAGACGCAGCAGATGCTCCGTCTCCGGTCCGCGCACAAGTTCCGCCGCGACGTCGGGATCAACAGGTCCCAAGCCGTACGACGGACAGTCTTTGGCGAGCACGCACACCCCGCAGGCAGGTTTGCGGGCATGACACACACGCCTGCCGTGGAAGATCACCCGGTGTGAGAGCAGCGTCCAATCCTTGCGCTCGATCAGCGCGCCGACCGCGTGCTCGACCTTCACCGGATCCTCCTCCTCGGTCCACCTCCAGCGCCGCACGAGCCTGCCGAAATGGGTGTCGACCGTGATCCCGGGAACATCGAACGCGTTGCCGAGGATCACGTTTGCCGTCTTCCGGCCGATTCCGGGGAGGGACACGAGATCTTCGAGGTTGTTCGGGACCTCACCGTCGAAGCGTTCGAGAAGCGCCTGACCAAGCCCGATCAACGCGTTCGTCTTGTTTCGGTAGAAGCCCGTCGATCGGATGTACTCCTCGAGCTCGGCGCGTTCGGCCTCCGCATACGCCTTGGCGTCGGGGTACCGGGCGAACAACGCCGGGGTCACCATGTTCACCCGGACATCGGTGCATTGCGCCGAGAGAATCGTCGCAACAGCGAGATCCAGGGGTGTGACGAAGTCGAGTTCGCAGTGAACTTCCGGGAAGGCCTCACCGAGTCGACGGTTCATTCTGCGGGCGCGCCGGACGAGTCCGAGCCTGGTCTCGCCCTGCTTGACGGCCCGCGAACGAGCCGGACCGCTCGCTTCGGAGCCGTCGCTGAGGGTCTTGTGCACGAGGTCAACTCTACGTATACCCGGCCAATCCGACTCACTGCTGTGTCGCTTCTGAGACATTGGCAGTGTTTACTTCCCGGTATGCAAGGTCTCGCCGTGGTCCTCTTCCCAGTGCTGCTGATGTTGTTTGCGCTGGCCATGGAACGGGTCGAATTTCGACTCAGCCAGCTCACCGTTCGCCAGCAAGAGGTGGAGGAATTTCTGGACGGGGCAAGCAACGACGAAGTCGCCACCCTGGCCAAAGAGGGCTTCCCCCGTGCGCTCGCTCGCTTCAATCGCCGACGCAAGCACCGGTCTGGTTTCGAAACCGACGACGATGCGGAGACTCAGCGCGCAGGCTGATCGGAAGCCCCAAGTGGGCTCACCGAAATCCGGCATTCCGGGCGTCCTGTCCCGCTTCCGTGGTATCGGTCACTCCGACCGGGTCACGTCAACGTAGACTTCGGATGCGAACCTGTTACGTGCAGGCGCGCCACCGCGAACCGGGGCATCGCCGACACGCAGCAAATCACGCAAGATTGCATCCAGACGAACGAATCTTCTCGAGGAGCCTAAGTGGACGACGTCCTGGCAAGAGCCGGCATCTTCCAAGGGGTCGAGCCCTCGGCGGTAGCGGCACTGACCAAGCAGCTGCAGCCCGTCGACTTCCCCCGCGGTCATGTCATCTTCAACGAAGGTGAGCCCGGTGATCGCCTGTTCATCATCGTGTCGGGCAAGGTCAAAATCGGCCGCCGCTCACCAGACGGCCGTGAGAACCTACTCACGATCATGGGCCCGTCCGACATGTTCGGTGAGCTGTCGATCTTCGACCCCGGCCCGCGAACATCCACCGCCACGACGGTCACCGAGGTCCGCGCCGTCAGCATGGACCGCGCGGCACTCAAGGCGTGGATCGATCATCGCCCCGAGATTGCCGAACAGCTCCTACGGGTGCTCGCACGTCGTCTCCGCCGCACCAACAACAATCTGGCCGACCTCATCTTCACGGACGTTCCCGGCCGTGTCGCCAAAGCGCTGTTGCAACTCGCTCAGCGATTCGGCACCCAGGAGGCCGGCTCGCTGCGTGTCACGCACGACCTCACGCAAGAAGAGATTGCCCAGCTCGTCGGTGCGTCCCGCGAGACCGTCAACAAGGCACTTGCCGATTTCGCGCATCGCGGATGGCTTCGCCTCGAGGGCAAGAGCGTGCTGATCTCCGATTCCGAACGCCTGGCACGCCGCGCACGATAGTCCGCACACAACTTCGGCCACCCCTGCCTGCAGGGGTGGCCGAAGTCATGCTGGATCGACGCGGACGGCTCAGGCGACCTCGCCGTGCTCGTCGTAGTGCCCCTCATGCTCCGCATGCCGGTGACCGTCGTGGATGTAGTCGACGTGGTCGCCGTGTTGGACCGTCTCGTGTCCGCAGTCCTTGCCGTGAACGTGCGGATGATCGGAAGGATCGTGTGGACGGTGCTCGGAAGTGCTCATGCGCGCCTTGCCTCTCGCTCGTATAGATGCTCGTATAAATACTGACGCATACAATCTAACGCACCGGGCACGGTAGTGCAGGGCTTCATTTCCTTCCGCCGACACGCTCGGGCGCCTGGCGTGGGTGGAAGAAACGGGCATCAGGGACCATCGGTGCTGCGCAGATGCGCCAGTTGCACGTTGACGGACTTCTCCGCCGCGGGCCACAACTCTCGGGGCACGTCGGAGTAGACATACTCGACGATCTCACGGGCCGTTGGGGTTCCGCCCAGCGCCATGAGCGCGGCCCGCACCTGGTCGAGCCTTTCCTCCCGATGGGCGAGGTACTGCTGCGCCACCGCAGTCAGTTCAGGAAGTTCTGGCCCGTGGCCGGGCATGACTCTGTAACCGGTTCCCAGGTCGCGCAACCGGCGCAGTGACGACAGATAGTCGCCGAGGTCGCCGTCGGTGTCGTCGAGGACGGCAGTGCCGCGGCCGAGGATCGTATCGCCGGTCAAGACGGTGCCTTCGAAACCGCCACCGCCTTCGAAATCGCCGCCTTCGACGACGAAGGACACCGAATCCCGCGTGTGCCCTGGAGTTGCGACCACCTCGAGGGTGAGTCCCGCTACGTCGATGGTCTCACCGTCGACGAGTGGCTTTCCCCCACCACGAAGAAACTCCGGATCCACCGAACGTGCGGGTGCGCCGGTGAGTTCGAAGAATCGCTGCACTCCCCCGGTGTGATCGAAATGACGATGCGTAATGAGCGTCAAGGCCACCGGGCCGACAGCGGCGACCCGAGCGAGGTGCTCCTCCTCGTTCTCACCGGGGTCGACCACCACGCACTCGGCGCGACCCGGTGCACGCAGAATCCAGGTGTTGGTGCCCTCGAGCGTCATCATGCCGGGATTGTTCTGGAGCATCACCGAGACGATCGGGGTGACCTCTCGCAGCTGGGCGTGGGCGGGATGGACAAGGGCCATGACCTAGGACTCCGGTCGGACTTCTGCGATCAATTCCACCTCGACGGGCGCACCGAGCGGCAGTTCCGCTACCCCGACGGCCGAGCGGGCGTGTGTGCCGGCCGCACCGAACACCTCGCCGAGGAACTCGGACGCGCCGTTCACGACACCGGGCTGACCGGTGAATCCCTCGGCGGAGGCGACGAAACCGACGACTTTCACGATCCGCACCACAGAGTCGATACCGACGAGGGAGTCGACCGCCGCCAGCGCATTCAGTGCACACGTCCGAGCCGCGGCCTTGGCGTCCTCGTCCGACACGTCGGCACCGACCTTGCCCACAGCCGTCAAGTTGCCCTGGGTTATTGGCAGCTGCCCCGACGTGTAGACGTAATTCCCCGTGCGCACAGCCGGCACGTACGCGGCCACCGGCGGAACGACGGGCGGGAGAGTGACGCCCAGTTCGGCCAGGCGGCTCGACCAGTTCTGTGTCTGTGCCATGGCCATCAGCCCTTCGGGCGCTTCAGGTAGGCGACGTGCTGCTCACCCGTGGGCCCGGGGAGAACCGACACCAGTTCCCAGCCGTCGGAGCCCCACTGGTCCAGGATTTGTTTGGTCGCATGCGTGAGCAGCGGAACGGTGGCGTACTCCCAGGAAGTCAATTCACTCATGCCGGTGAGCCTATCCCCCGCACGTCTCCGCTCCCAGACTTATAGGCTCGACCTCGTGGTTGCATCTCCAGACCAGCTCACCGCCGCCTGGCCGCACAAGGCCGCGGCGGCTCGGCTGCACTTCGTTTCCGGAAAGGGCGGCACCGGAAAGACCACCGTGGCCGCAGCGCTGGCCCTCGCTTTGGCCGAGGGTGGCCGTCGTGTACTGCTGGTAGAAGTCGAGGGTAGACAAGGCATCGCTCAACTCTTCGACGTGCCGCCGCTGCCCCCGAAGGAAACGAAGGTCGCGGCCGCCGAAGGAGGCGGCGAGGTGATGGCGCTGGCCATAGACATCGAGACTGCTTTCCTCGAGTACCTCGACATGTTCTACAACCTCGGATTCGCCGGTCGGGCGATGCGCCGGTTCGGCGCCATCGAATTCGCCACCACCATCGCGCCAGGCCTTCGCGACGTACTACTCACCGGCAAGATCAAGGAATGCGTCGTGCGAACCGACAAATCCGGCAATCGCGTGTACGACGCCGTCGTCGTCGACTCCCCGCCTACCGGTCGCATCGGCAACTTCCTCGACGTGACCAAGGCGATGGCCGATCTCGCGAAGGGCGGACCGGTGCATGCGCAGAGCGAAGGGGTGGTGCGGCTGCTGCACTCGGACGAGACGGTCGTCCACCTGGTGACGCTGCTCGAGGCTCTTCCGGTGCAGGAAACAGCTGACGCCGCGGGGGATCTGATCCGATCCGATCTGCGATTGGGAACCGTCGTCGTCAATCGCACCAGCCCGCAGTTCCTCTCGTCCGAGGTGCTCGCCGACGCCGCCAAGGGCCGAATCGATGCCGAGAAGATTCACACCGGGCTGCGGGATGCTGGAATCGACCTGACCGAAGAAGATTTCGCAGGTCTCCTCACCGAGACGATCGAGCACGCGTCCGTTCTCGAAGCCGAGAAAGAGAGCGCCGTTCAACTCGAGGAAGTGGACGGTGCACGACTGCACCTGCCGTCGCTGTCCGACGGAGTTGATCTGGGCGGACTCTACGAGCTCGCCGAATATCTGATGGAACAGGGTGTCCGATGACCCAGGTAGTTGAACACGAGCATCGCCATGTTGCCCCGGCCCTCGATGTGGCGGGTCTGCTCGAAGACCGGGCGACCCGGATCATCGTGTGCTGCGGCGCCGGCGGCGTGGGAAAGACGACTACGGCGGCATCACTGGCCCTGCGAGCAGCCGAACAGGGCCGCAAGGTGGTCGTGCTGACCATCGACCCAGCCCGCCGACTCGCGCAGGCTCTCGGCGTCGCGGAACTCGACAACACCCCTCAACCGGTGGAACTCGGGGCGAGCACCACCGGTGAACTTCACGCCATGATGCTCAACATGCGGCGCACATTCGACGAGATGGTGATCGAGCACACCACACCGGAGAAGGCCGAGCAGATTATCGCGAACCCCTTCTATCAGACGGTCGCCACCTCGTTCTCCGGCACGCAGGAGTACATGGCAATGGAGAAGCTGGGGCAACTCGCTTCCAACTCCGACTGGGACCTGGTTGTGGTCGACACACCGCCGTCACGCAACGCGCTGGACTTCCTCGACGCACCTCAGCGCCTCGGCGCGTTTCTCGATGGTCGCATGATCCGATTGTTCACGGCGCCTGGTCGTGGCCTTACTCGGTTGGTGACTGGGGCAATGGGCCTCGCGCTGCGCGGGGTGTCGACCATCGTGGGCAGTCAGATGCTCTCGGACGCGTCCAGTTTCGTCCAATCACTGGATTCGATGTTCGGCGGATTTCGCGAACGAGCACGGGCCACCTATGAATTGCTTCGACAGCCCGGGACGAACTTCTTGGTGATCGCCGCCGCCGAGCCGGACGCACTGCGGGAAGCCGCGTTCTTCGTGGACCGACTGTTGGGCGACGACATGCCACTTGCTGGGCTCGTGCTGAATCGGACGCATCCCACCCTGGCCTCTCTGTCGGCCGATCACGCGGTTACCGCCGCTGACCAACTAGAAGACCAGGATCCCCTCACCGCGGCCGTGCTGCAGATTCACGCCCACCGGGCCATGACCGCGAAGCGTGAGGTCCAGCTGTTGAGCCGATTCACAGCCGCGCACCCACACGTGCCGATCGTCGGCGTTCCCTCGCTGCCGTTCGAGGTGTCCGACCTCGAAGCATTGAGGGCCGTGGGTGACCAGCTCACTCGCAAGACGTCCTGAGCTCGCCGGTCATCCGGTCCGCGCTATTCCCCCGGCGCTATATCCCCCGGTTGGAAGTCAGCCCCCCAGGAGTCAGACAGCGGACTGATGCTGCCGCTGCGCTTCGAAGAAGTCAGACCACGACTCGACCTCAGGGTGCTGCTTGAGTAGTGCTCGGCGCTGACGTTCCGTCATGCCGCCCCATACGCCGAATTCGACACGATTGTCGAGAGCATCGGCCCCACACTGCATCAAAACCGGGCAATGCCGGCAGATCGTCGCAGCCTTCCGCTGCGCTGCGCCACGGACGAAGAGCTGATCGGGATCGACTTCCCGACAACGAGCCTGCGTGACCCAGGCGATTCGAGCTTCTGCTTGCTCGACATCCAAACGGCTAGTTGGGGTGGTCATGTGCATTCGGTTCCCCTCTTGTGTCTGCACAGCCCCCCCGCCTATCACGCTGAGACTGCACCAGATAAGTGATGGGCTGTTATCTCCATCACACCGTTCCCATAATTTAGGTAAAGAATCTGCAATGCGCAAGATGGAATCCACGACTTTTTGGTACGTACGTCCATCCCCACTGCTCAGGGCAGTTTCGTAGCCGACAATCTGCACCCGACCGGGGCACCCGAAGACCCCACGTACCCTGTAGGGCGTGTCGATTGCAAAAACAGTGGGGAAGCTCGCGGGATCATCTGCCCTCGCGGGCGTGCTCCTCGCCGGCGTGATGTTTCCGCTCGCCGGAGGATTCGGATATGCCTCCAACAGGGCGGCGGACACGGTGGATAACGTCTCCGCCGAACTGGTCGACGGAACGGTTCCCGCCGTCTCGACGATGGTTGACGCCGAGGGCAACCCCATTGCCTGGCTCTACGATCAGCGACGGTTCGAAGTCCCCAGCGACCAGATCTCCAACGAGATGAAGCTCGCTATCGTCTCGGTCGAAGACCGCCGGTTCCCCGAGCACAAGGGCGTGGACTGGCAGGGAACGATACGGGCGTTTCTGACCAACACCACGAGCGGCGAGGTCCAGCAGGGCGCATCGACGATCGACCAACAGTATGTAAAGAACTACCAACTGCTCGTCGTGGCCAAGACCGATGCCGAACGTCGCGCCGCGATCGAAACGACCCCGGCCCGCAAGATCCGCGAGATCCGGATGGCGCTGACCCTGGACAAGGAACTCACCAAGGACGAGATCCTTACCCGGTACCTGAACCTGGTGCCGTTCGGCAACGGCTCGTTCGGCATCCAGGACGCCGCGCAGACCTACTTCGGCATCGACGCGTCCCAACTCAACACTCAGCAGTCCGCGATGCTCGCGGGCATGGTTCAGTCGAGCTCGGCACTGAACCCCTATACGAACCCCGACGGTGTCCTCGCGCGGCGCAACGTCGTGCTCGACACGATGAGCTCGAGCATTCCCGACCGTGCCGCAGAATTCCAAGGGCTCAAGGAAACCCCGCTCGGGGTGCTGCCCGAACCCAACCGACTGCCCCGCGGGTGTATCGCGGCCGGAGATGCCGGCTTCTTCTGCGACTACGCCCTGGACTACCTGGCCTCCGCCGGCATCAGCCGCGAGCAGGTCGACAAGGGCGGCTATCTGATCAAGACGACGCTCGACCCCGAGGTCCAGTCATCGACCAAGGCGGCCCTCGACTCCAAGGCGAGCCCCACGCTCGACGGGATCGCCAATGTCATGAACGTGATCCAGCCCGGACAGGACTCGCACCGGATCCTCGCAATGGGCAGCAGCCGCACGTACGGCCTCGACGCGGACGAGCACGAGACCGTCCAGCCGCAGCCGTACTCGTTGGCCGGCCACGGCGCCGGATCGATCTTCAAAATCTTCACAACGGCGGCCGCCATGGAAAAGGGCCTCGGCACCAGCGCCGTCTTGGACGTACCCGCTCGATTCGAGGCAAGGGGCATGGGTAGCGGTGGCGCGAGGGGCTGCCCTCCGAACACGTACTGCGTCGAGAACGCGGGCAATTACCCCTCGGCGCTCTCGGTGACGGACGCGCTCGCGCAGTCGCCCAATACCGCATTCGTCGAGCTGATCCAGGCCACCGGTGTCACACCGACGGTGGATATGGCCGTACGTCTGGGCCTGCGCTCCTACGCCGAACCCAACACCTCGGGCTTCGACGACAGAAGCATGGCCGACTTCCAGAAGGAACAGAATCTTGGCTCGTTCACGCTCGGGCCTACCTGGATCAATCCGCTCGAGTTGTCGAACGTCGCTGCGACGCTCGCGTCACACGGCATGTGGTGCCCACCCACACCGATCGACTCGGTGTTCGACCGCAACGGTAATCCCGTCAGTCTCAAGGAGCAGGCGTGCGAGCAGGTCGTCGAACCCGGCCTGGCCGACACACTGGCCAATGCCATGAGCAAGGACGACGCGCCCGGTGGCACATCCGCCTCAGCCGCGAGGTCCGCCGGCTGGACGCTCCCGATGTCGGGCAAGACCGGCACTACCGAGTCCAACATGTCATCGGGCTTCCTCGGGTTTACCAACAACTTCGCCGCAGCCGCCTACGTGTTCGGCGACTCACCCACACCGGGCCGGATCTGCTCGTTTCCGCTGCGGCCCTGCAGCGGCGGAAATCTCTACGGCGGGAACGAGCCCGCCCAGACATGGTTCGCAGCGCTGAACCCGGTCGCCGACAAGTTCGGGCCGACGACGCTGCCGCCGCTCGACCAGAAGTACGTGCGGGGCTCGCAGAACGGCCAGGTGCCGAGCGTCGCCGGCCTGAGTCAGTCGGCCGCGATCTCGGTCCTGCAGGGTGCAGGTTTCTCGGTGAACTCGGTCACCACCGACTCTTCGGCGGCGGCGGGAACGGTCACCGGGTCGTCCCCGTCCGGTTCAGCGGTCCCGGGCTCGACCATCACGATCTACGTCAGCAGCGGGACAGCGCCGCCCGAGCCGGAGGAGCAGCCGGACGAGGGAACCCCCGTTCCACCTCTCCAGTTGCCATTCCAGATACCCGGCCTCCCGCCGATCCAGCTGCCACTACCGCCCGGGTGATCGAATGTGGGTGGGACATGCGCCTGTGCAAGTCCCACCCACATGTCAGAGGCGGGACTTGACCGCCTCGGCAAGCCGCTTGCCGTCGGCCTTGTTACCGGCAATTGCCGAAGCAGCCTTCATGACCTGACCCATCTGACGCATACCGGGGCGCTCCCCGATGTCCTCTGCTACCTGAGCGAGTGCCGTGTCCACGACGTCCACGAGTTCGGCGTCGGTCAATGGCGTCGGTAGATACTCGTCGATGATCCGGGCTTCGGCGTGCTCCTTCGCCGCCAGTTCGCCTCTCCCGTTCTCGGTGTAGATCTCCGCAGCCTCTCCGCGCTTCTTCGACTCCTTCGCGAGGACCGCCAGAATCTCGTCGTCGGTGAGTTCGCGGGCTTGCTTGCCGGCGACCTCCTCGGTCTGAACTGAGGCCAGCAGCATGCGGATCGTGGAAGTACGCAACGAGTCCTTTGCCTTCATGGCGGCCGTCATGTCGGAGCGCAGTCGTGCTTTCAGTGAATCTGACATGAGCAGAACGCTACGCGGTCGTAATCCGAATGAGCCACCGGAATTCTCCGCAGCCGATCTGGCACTGCATCTCAATTGCACGGATCGGTATCCTGAGGGAGTGTCTGACGACTTCCGTACCAATCTGACTCGCGCCGCTCTTGGTACCGCAGGTGCCGCCGCCCTCGGGATCGGATATGCATCGCTCATCGAACGCAACGCTTTCGCACTGCGCGAGGTCACGATGCCGGTCCTCGAGCCGGAGTCGTCGACGCTGCGAGTCCTCCACATCAGCGACCTGCACATGATGCCCGGGCAACGGCTCAAGCAGAACTGGCTACGTGAACTCGACAGTCTCGACCCCGATCTCGTCGTCAACACCGGCGACAACCTGTCGCATCCGCGGGCGGTTCCCGCGGTGGTTCAGGCGTTGGGCAATCTACTGGCCCGGCCCGGGCTGTTCGTCTTCGGCAGCAACGACTACTTCGCGCCGAAGCCGAAGAACCCGCTCAAGTACTTCCGCAGGGACCACGGACGAGTGCTGGGTGAGCCGCTGCCATGGGGCGACTTGCGTGCAGCCTTCACCGAACGCGGCTGGTTCGACATCACCCACACGCGACGCGACTTCGAGGTGGCAGGAGTCAAGGTCGCGTCAGCAGGTATCGACGACCCACACCTCGGGCGCGACCGGTACGACACCATCGCCGGGCCTGGTAACCCGCATGCCGACCTCCGGCTCGGCCTCACCCACTCCCCCGAGCCCCGGGTGCTCGACCGTTTCGCCGACGACGGGTACGACCTGGTACTCGCCGGCCACACACACGGCGGTCAACTCTGCCTGCCGATCTACGGTGCGCTGGTCACCAACTGCGGCATCGACCGTTCGCGAGTCAAGGGCCCGTCCCAGTGGGGCTCCCACACCCAGGTACACGTGTCCGCCGGAATCGGGACATCACCCTGGGCACCTGTACGTTTCTGCTGCCGCCCCGAGGCGACACTCCTGACTTTGGTTCCCGCACAGCGAGGCGGCTCCGACGCAGGTGCCGGGCGGGGCCGCACCAGTCCGTCGCAGAGTGAAGTTTTGCGCAATTGACCTGCTGATTTAGTCCTACGATCCCGATCCTGTAGGCTAGCCGAGGTTCAACACGGGGTGTGGCGCAGCTTGGTAGCGCGCTTCGTTCGGGACGAAGAGGTCGTGGGTTCAAATCCCGCCACCCCGACCAGTGTTAGAGCAGGTAGAGGCCCTGTCCGAGAATTTCGGGTAGGGCCTCTATTTCGTTTCCGTCCGCAGTGCGTCCGGGACTCGGACGCACGGTCCGAGAATCGCCACAACAGCCTAGCCAGCAACATGAGCGACGCATGGACACCTGCCAGGAATGATGAACGGCCATAAAGAAGTTCTGGACACCTTCGCCACTACCGGTGTCGCCAACGTTGTGCTGTCGCTGAGGCGCCGCCAACTCTCCTGACCAAGCGATGACCCGATACCTGAGTCACGGAGACGGTGCCGATCGACTCTGGGTTAGGTGTCGACCGTTGCGGAGAGCCTTGACAGGTTTCGCTGTGCGCCATTGACTCACGTACATGACCACCGCAGCACTGAGCAAGCAGTACAAGACCGTCAACGGCAAACGAATGGCCTACCACGACGTCGGAACGGGTGATCCCGTCATCTTCTTGCACGGCAATCCCACATCGTCGTATCTCTGGCGCGATATCCTGCCTCACGTGTCCGGACAGGCCCGGTGCGTCGTGCCCGATCTGATCGGGCACGGAGACTCGGACAAACTCGACGACCCGGGTGTCGGCTCCTACACATTCGTCGAGCATCGTGAGTACCTCGACGGTCTTCTCGATCAACTCGAACTCGGCGACAGCGTCACCTTCGTCGTCCACGACTGGGGCTCGGCGCTCGGTTTCGACTGGGCAAACCGCCACCGCGACCGGGTCGCCGGCATCGCGTACATGGAGGCGATCGTTCGCCCTGTGACGTGGGAGGAATGGCCGGAATCGGCGCGCGGGATCTTTGAGGCGCTGCGTTCGGAGGCGGGCGAGGAGATGGTGCTGACGAAGAACCTGTTCGTCGAGGCGATCCTGCCTGCGTCGATCATCCGCAAGCTCAGCGACGAGGAGATGAACGAGTACCGGCGCCCGTTCGCCTCCCCGGGTGAGGACCGTCGGCCGACGCTGACGTGGCCCCGCCAGATCCCGCTCGATGGTGAACCCGCCGACGTCGTCGAGATCGTGCAGTCATACGCCGACTGGTTGTCGACCTCCGACGTGCCGAAGCTGTTCATCAATGCCGACCCGGGAACGATCCTGACCGGACCCCAACGCGAGTTCGCCCGTTCCTGGCCGAACCAAACCGAGACGACAGTCGCCGGAACCCATTTCATCCAAGAGGACAGCCCACACGAGATCGGTAAGGCGATTGCCGAATGGCTGCCGAGCCTCGGTCGGGGTTGAGTTCGGTCAAGAGGCGCCCCTGCCCAACCGATACGGTGGCTCGGATTCCTGGGGGATCAGAAAGTTGCGACACGTGCTCGTGGACACCGATTGCGGCGCGGATGACGCACTCGCACTGGCTTTTCTCGCGAGGACATCTGGCGTCGAGTTGACGAGAGTCACCTCGACCTGGGGGAACTGTACGGCCGATGAGGCGGCAGCGAACGCACAGTATGTTCTGCGTACGGTAGGCGCGGACCACGTACCGGTAGTTGCTGGGTCATCCAGACCGAATCCTTCATGGCGCCGGGGCACCGCTCATGGCCCGGATGGGCTCGGGGAAGGCGAGCCGCCGAGACCAACGTGGACCGGTCCCGTGGGAGCCGCGGAGGCGATTGTGCAGTTCGCTCTCGATCACGCGGGGGAAGCAGAATTGCTGTGCATCGGCCCGCTGACGAATCTATCCGCGGCCCTTGAACGCGCGCCATGGCTACCAGAGTTGTTCCGGAGCGTGGTCATCATGGCCGGCCACGGTGTGAGCGACAGTGAATGGCTGCGGCAGGCCGGGGATACCAACACCCGGCACGATCCTGTTGCCGCGCAGCATGTTGCGGACTCCTTGCTCCCTGCGGTGTGGGTGGGCATCGATATCACGCGATCCGTGTTGCTGTCGGGAGATGACTTCGGCAACGGGAAGGCCGGCCGAGTTCTTCGCCGCATTCATCAGGAGTACGGCCGAAATCGGGCCAGGGATTACGGGTACGCCGAAGTGGGCTGGCACGTTCCAGCGCATGACGGCGTGGCGGCGGTCTGCTTGGCAGACGAGTCGGCGGCCGGCCTGGCGACCGTGCCGGGAAGAATGGTTGTGCTCGACACCGAGTCGGGGCCGACCTTGCGGTGCAACGGTTCGGGGCACCATCGGGTCGCGACAGGAATTGATACCGCATCCGTCCTGAGGCTGCTGCGGCGGGTGACTCTCTGATGAACCTCCGTTGCCGCGTGGGACCGATCGGTTCGGGTTGCCCGTCTGACAACTGACAGCAGCTTCGTACGGTGACCAGCCCCGCTCAGACCCGTAGTCCAGTGAAGGGCTCGAAGGGGATGTTCCTCACCACGAACCAGGCCACGGTCACTGTCAGGGCGACGGCCGGTGCCCAAGGTAGGTGCTGCCAGCCGCGAATCTTGCGCCCGCGCAGCCGTCCCCGAGTCCACGTGAGATACGCGGCGCCGAGAAGAACGAGCGCTGCCACGCCGACAGCGTTGTAACGCAGCGCATTCGCGATGTCGAGGTGAAGGAGCGAGTAGAGCATGCGGGTGCTGCCGCAGCCTGGGCAGTTGATCCCCAGAAGCGCTTTGGTCGGGCACACGGGAATGACACCACCAGGCGTCGTCGGGTCGGCCCAAGCGACGAACCCGCACACCGTGAAAATGGTGGCGGCAACGGCCACGGGCGCGCCGAGACGACGCACTCCCTGCCGGGCCGTTGCCGGGTCCACCTGGGAGTCTTGCATCACATGCCGGCGGTCGCGGAGAACGCGCTCATCATAAGGATGACGTAGAGCACCGCAAACACGAGACCGGCGGGTATACACCACAGAGCGAACTTCTTGGCGTCCTCGGCGGCCTTGCGGGCGGCATCGAACTGGCCTTGCGACCACAGCGAGTTCACCCGCGTTGCCTTGACGATCGAGACGATGCCGAGTGGCAGACAGCAGAGGACCGTCGCCAGGATCGCCCAGACCAGGTTGTTGTCCGGCGGGGTCATGTACCCCTGCGGGGGCGGAGCCGGGTAACCGTAGTTCGGATGCGGGGGGACGCCCTGCTGTCCGTAGTTCGGGTCCTGGCTAGGGTACGGATTCTCGGTCACTCGTTGGCCTCGCTTGGTTTGAACGCTGGGATGTGGTCGAAACGAACAGACTGGGCAGTCTAACTTTGCTTGCACAACTGCTCCCACTCCCTCTAGGAGTGCGGCGAAGGCGGACGCTCAGCAGGACGCTTCCTCGGTTCACAGACCCCGATCGATCAGGTCGAGGATTTCCTCGCTGGTTGCCGAGTGAATCTTGTCTACCGCGTCGGCATGTGCATCGCCCGCGCCGACTTCCGCCAGCAAGAGTCTCAGCCGCTGCGCGATCGCCGACCGCGCCTCGCCGTCTTCGCCGAGTTGCGCGATGGCCGCGCGCAGCCGATCGAGGTCGGCAAGAGCCACCGAAGCCGGGTCCGGGGCGAGCTCCGCACGTAGGAACTCCGCGATGGCACGCGAATTCGGATGATCGAACACCACGGTCGGCGGCAACCGTAGCCCGGTAGCGGCACCGAGATAGTTGCGCAGAGCAACGGCGGCGAGCGAGTCGAAGCCGAGTTCCTTGAACGCCTGATCCGGGTCGACCTTGTCTGCGGCGGCATAACCGAGGACTTCGGCGGCGCCGGTCCGCACCAGATCGAGCATCAGGTGCCGCTGCTCTGGAATCGACCGATTGGCAAGGCGCTGCTCCCAATCCGACGGTCCGGACCCCACCGATCCGGGTTCTGCTGCGCCCGATCCCGACGACCGCGGGCGCGATTCCCGGATCAGGCCACGCAGCGGAGCAGGGACGTAGGGTGCCGCCGTACCGGAGTGGTCGAACCGGGCGGCCGCCACGGCTGCGACACCTGCTGTCAACGCGGTATCGAGGAGTGTCAGACCGTCGACTGCTGACAGTGGGACCATTCCACTGCGGCGCGCGCGAGCGAGATCGATCGCACCGAGGTTGTCGGTCATAGCGCTCGGCGGCGCCCACATCCCCCACGCAATCGAGAGCGCCGGCAGGCCAAGGGCGTGGCGGTGACGGGCGAGGGCGTCAAGGAACATGTTCGCGGCCGCGTAGTTCGCCTGGCCGGGCGCTCCGAGGACCCCAGCCAGCGACGAGAACATGACGAACGCCTGCAAGTCACACTTCTCCGTCAACCGGTGCAGGTGCCAGGCGGCATCGACCTTCGGTCGGAGCACTGCGTCGAGACGGTCGGTGGTGAGCGAAGGCAGGGTGGCGTCATCTATCACCCCTGCCGTGTGGATCACCGCCGTCAGTGGGTGCTCGGAAGGTATCTCGGCCAGCAATCCGGAAACTGCCGTCTCGTCGGACGTATCGCAGGCAACGATGCTCACCTCGGCGCCCGTGGCGACCAGTTCGCGGCGCAACTCGTCGCAGCCCTCGGCATCGGGTCCGCGCCGGCTGGTCAGCAACAAATGCCGTGCCCCGTGCTCGGTGACCAAATGACGAGCCACCAACGAACCCAAAGCGCCGGTGCCACCGGTGACCAGAACGGTCCCGCGGGGATCGAATGGCGAAACGGCGGAATCGTGCACGGGACGCAATCGCCGCAACCGCGGCGCAAGCAAGGTGCCATTCCGCATTGCCGATTGCGGTTCCCCACTTGCCAGAGCCGACGTGATTGCGGCCGACGCGGTCGCAACTTCCGCGTCCGCCCCTTCGTCGAGGTCGATCAGCACGAATCGATCCGGGTTCTCGTTTTGCGCTGAGCCGACGAGACCCCACACTGCAGCAGCGGCGAGGTCGGTTCGATCATCGCGCCGCGAATCGTCATCGGTGGCAATCGCATTCCGGGTCACGATCACCAGGGGGCTGTTTGCGACATCGTCTTCCAGCCACTTCTGCAGCAGGTTCAGCACCCGGGCGCACAGTTGGTGGGTCGCCTCGGGACCTTGCTCGCCCTCGGTGCCGCACCCGACCAACACAGCCCTAGGCCGCCGGTCATCCTCGTCCGCCATGGATTCCATCGCGGTTCGCAGAGCTTCCACGTCCGGATACCTCGGGAGGTCCGTACCAAATCCCTTGTCACCAAATCCCTTGTCACCAAATCCCTTGTCACCAAATACGTTGTCGGCGAACCCATCGGCACCGAGCACAACCATCGGACCGATGGTCTGCTCAGATGAATCGACCTCGACGCGAACCCACGACAGCCGGTGCAATCGACGAGCGGCGGAACCGCCGGCGCCTTCCCCGTCAGTCACCCTCTGCACGACCCGCAGCGCGTCGACCGTCAGCACCGGCCTACCCTCCGGGTCGATGGCGGCCAGCCGATAGCGTCCGTCCTCGCCCGCTTCGAACTGCACCGATACCGCCTCTGCGCCAACGGTGTGCAGACGGACTCCCGCCCAGTCCATCGGCCAGCCATCCCAACCGAGGATCGGCTCGAGTACGTCCTGCAGTAGCGCCGGATGGATGCCGAACCCGCTTGTGTCGATGCCTTCTTCGAGGCCCACCTCGATCTCGGTACCTTCTTCGAGGCCTACTTCGGCACCCTCATCAACTTTCGGTACCTCCTTGGCAACGCTGACGACGTCGTCGATCGTCGCCGAAGCGTTTCGGACCCAAGCGTCCTCGCTGTCGTCCTCGCCCGGATTCGACGAAATCGTGACGGTGCGATCGCCGCTACCACCGTCCGGGGACACCAACACGCGAATCGATGCCGACCCCGACGACGACAGGGTCACTGGATGATGAAGAGTGAGTTCCCGGATATGGTCGAAACCGACGTGGTGGGCCGCGTGCAATGTGAGTTCGACCAGTACGGACGGCGACACGATCTGCGGGCCATCGGCCGAGGACGAGTCGGCATCATCACGCGGCCCGGCCGCGGTGTCATCACGCGGCCCAGCCGCGGTGTCATCACGCGGCCCAGCCGCGGTGTCATCGACCGGCGCTGCCACGAGCCACGAATCTCGCCGAAGCGACAACTGACCGGTGAACAACGTCGAGTCGTCGTCGAGCGTCATGGTCGCCCCGAGCAGCGGATGATTCGCTGCGCTCAACCCCAGCTCCGTCGGATCACCGGCATTTCGCATGGGCTCCGACGGCCAGAAGGAACGACGCTGGAATGCGTAGGTGGGCAAGTTCACCCGGCGGCGGCCAGGCAACACCCGATCCCAGTCGACCGCTACTCCGCGCACATAGGCGGCAGCAACCGCCTCCATGATCGCGTGTGCCTCGGTTCGACGTTTCGGCAGTGTCGCGATCGTATCCGGGACGAGTTCGGCAGCGTATGCGGCGAGGGTTGCGCCGGGACCGACTTCGATGAAGCGGGTGACGCCGAGCTCTTCGAGGGCGTGCACGCCGTCATGGAAGCGCACGGGCTGCCGGATGTGCCTCGTCCAGTATTCCGGAGACGTGAGTTCGTCGGCGGTGGCCAAACGTCCGGTCTCATTGGAAACGACAGGAATCTTCGGCTGCTGCGCCGACAACCCCGACACAACGGCGGTGAACTCGTCGAGGATGGGTTCCATCAGGGCGGAATGAAAGGCCCGCTCGACCCGCAGGGTCGTGTTCTTGATGTCCGCTGCCTTCAACTCGGTTGCGACAGCTTGCACCTCGTCCTCTCCGCCGGAGAGGACCACCGATTCGGTGCCGTTGACCGCTGCCAGATCGACCCGGCCGTCGATCTGCGCCATGATGTCTTCTGCTCGCGCCCGTACGGCGATCATCAGGCCAGGTTCGGTCGATTGCATCAATCGTCCACGGTTGCCCACCAGCGCGGCGGCATCGGGCAGGCTGAACACCCCCGCGACATGTGCAGCGGTGATCTCCCCGATCGAATGACCGATCAGGTAGTCGGGGGTAATGCCCCAATCCCGCAGCAGCCGATAGAGCGCGACCTCGACGGCGAACAGTGCCGGTTGGGTGTAGTCGGTGCTGTCGAGCTTCGCGTCTCCGCCGTCAGCCTCGTCCCAGATCACTTTTTGCACCGGGGTTTTCACATGTTCGTCGAGGGCAGCACACACGTCGTCCATCGCGTCGGCGAACACCGGGTAAGAATCGTAGAGGCCGCGGCCCATCCCGACCCGCTGTGCTCCTTGGCCGGTGAACATGAATGCCGTCTTCCCACGGGCACTAGTCCCGGTGATGACGTTGCCACCCGGTCGGCCTTCCGCGATACGGGCCAAACCCTCACGGAGTTCGGCCAAGGTTTGTCCGATCACCGCCGCGCGATGCGGGAAGCTGGATCGGGTGGTGGCCAGTGAGTATGCGAGATCGGCCAGATCCGGTAGGTCTTCCTCATCCTTGTCGAGGAATTCCTCCAAACGAGAGGCTTGCGCACGCAGCGCATCAGCCGACTTCCCGGAGATCACCCAGACCAGCGGCGACTCCGGTGGCTGCGGAGCTTGCGGTTCCGGCTCGGCGGGCGGCGCCTCGAGGATCATGTGTGCGTTGGTGCCGCTGATACCGAACGACGACACCGCCGCTCGTCGAGGCCGTCCGGTCTCGGGCCACGCGATCGGTTCGGCAAGCAGAGAGACCTCGCCCGCTGTCCAATCAACGTGTCGTGTCGGAGCATCGCCGTGCAGGCTCGGCGGCAGCACCCCGTGCCGCATCGCCATCACCATCTTGATCACGCCGGCCACTCCCGCCGCCGCCTGGGAATGCCCGATGTTCGACTTGACCGAACCGAGCCATAGCGGCCGACCGGCCCGATCTTGTCCGTAGGTGGCCAATAGTGCCTGCGCCTCGATCGGATCCCCCAGTGTCGTGCCTGTGCCATGCGCTTCCACTGCGTCGATATCGGTTGGGCCGAGCGAGGCGTTGGCCAGCGCCTGGCGGATCACCCGTTCCTGGGACGGCCCGTTCGGGGCAGTCAATCCGTTGGAGGCCCCGTCCTGGTTGACCGCCGAACCGCGAATGGTCGCCAGCACCCGATGGCCGTTGCGTCGTGCGTCGCTGAGCCGTTCGAGCACCACCATTCCGGAGCCTTCACTCAATCCGGTGCCGTCCGCCCGGTCGGAGAACGGCTTGCACCGTCCATCCGGGGCGAGCCCGCGCTGGCGGCTGAACTCGACCAGCACACCGGGCGTGGACATCACCGTCGCTCCCCCGGCCAGCGCGAGGGGACATTCACCGTCGCGCAGGGCCTGTGCCGCAAGGTGCATAGCCACCAGTGACGACGAGCAGGCCGTGTCGACGGTAACTGCGGGGCCGGTGAAGCCGAGAGAGTAGGAGATCCGGCCGGATGCCACGCTGTCGCTGGTCCCGGTCATCAGATAGCCCTCGGCATCGACATTTCGCTGCGCCATCAAATGGAAGCCGTAGTCGCCACCCATCAGCCCGATGTACACCCCGGTGCCGGTCAGATCGGGCGAGTCGGGCTGGATACCCGCCTGCTCCAAGGCTTCCCAGGCACTCTCGAGAAGAAGTCGGTGCTGCGGGTCCATCGCGATCGCTTCACGAGGGCCGACCCCGAAGAACGCGGCATCGAATTCATCGGCGTCGTAGAGGAATCCCCCCTCTTTCATATACGTGGTGCCACTGCGGTCGGGGTCGGGGTCGTAGACCTCGTCGAGATCCCAGCCTCGGTTGTCGGGATACGCACCCGCGGCGTTGTGGCCATCGCGTACGAGTCGCCACAGGTCGTCTGCGGAGTACACCTTGCCCGGGTACCTGCAGGCCATGCCGACGATCACGATCGGGTCGTCGTCCTCGCTGGTACGTGCTGCGCGTGTCGGTTGCGCAGTTGAACTGCTGCCGAGTAGGCGGGCGAGGAGTTCGCGCGTGAGAGCGTCCGCGGTGGGATGGTCGAAGACCACCGTTGCCGCCAGGCTCACGCCGGTGGCGTTGGCGAGGTTGTTGCGCAGTTGAACGGCGGTCAGGGAGTCGAAGCCGAGTTGCTTGAAGGCGCGTTCCGGGTCGATCACCTCTTTGCCGTCGTAGCCGAGCACCGCGGCCACGTGCGTGGTGACGATGTCGAGTACTCGGCTGTGGCGCTCCCCGGGATCGAGTGCACGCAACTCGTCGGCAAGACCGGTAGGCGACTCGGTGGCTGCGGCGCGCCGTCGACGGATACCGAGAACCCGCCGCAGGATCGGCGGCACCGATTCACCCTCGGTTCTCGAGGCGCGCATCGACAGTCGTATCGGGACGACCAACGGTCGGTTCAAGACCAACGCGGCATCGAACAGGTCGGGCCCCGACTCCGGGCTGATGGTATCGATACCGTTGCGCTGCAAGCGGTCGAGATCGGTCGCGCTCAGATGGGACGTCATCCCACTCGGACGGTCCCACAAGCCCCACGCCATCGAGATCGCGGGCAATCCGCGGACGCGGCGGTGCTGAGCAAGTGCGTCGAGAAAGACATTCGCGGCGGCATAGTTTGCCTGACCGGCGCCGCCGAGCACACCAGCCGCAGAGGAGAACAGCACGAAGGCCGACAACTCGCGATCACGGGTTAGTTCGTGCAGATGCCAGGAGCCGTCCACCTTAGGGCGAAGAACCGCGTGCAACTGCTCCTCACTCAACGTGGCGGCAGTACCATCTTCGAGCACCCCGGCGGCATGGACCACTCCGGACAGGTCGGGAATGTCTGCAAGCAGGGCAGCGATCGCCGCGCGGTCGGCCACGTCGCAGGCGGCGGCGCTGACCTCCGCCCCAGTGCCGGCGAACTCGGCCTGAAGTTCGGCCACACTCTCGGCGTCGAGCGCCCGCCGGCCGGTCAACACCACTCGGCGCACCCCGTACCGGTCCACGAGGTGACGCGCGATCAGCCTCCCGATGGTTCCCGTACCTCCGGTGATCAAGATCGTTCCGGTCGGACCGAAGGGGGGCGGGCTTTCTTCGGATTCAGCCTTGAACGCAGCCGTAGCGAGTACGGGCGCAAGCAGCGAACCGTCCCGGATCGCCACCTGAGGTTCCTTGCAAGCCAATGCCATTGACAGCAACGCCGGATCTGGCGTTTCTCCGGCCGGCACATCGAGGTCCACCAGCGTGATGCGATCAGGATTCTCGTTCTGCACCGCGCTGATCAGGCCCCACGCAGGTGCGGCGGCCACGTCGTCGATCGGTTCGTCGTCGCGGACCGGGACAGCGAGCCTGGTGGTGACCAACAGGTGGGTCTCGTCCAGGCCGTCTTCGCGGAGCCAGTACTGAATCGCGCGCAAAGCCTCCTGCGCGGCAGCGTGTGCTCGACTCGGCATGGGCGACTCGTCGCCTGGATGAAGATCCAACCACAGCACGCGATCGGTGTGATCGCCTCCGGCGAGTGCGTCCTGGAGTGGCATCAAGTCCGCAGCGGCAGTGGTGGCCGCTGTGGTGGGTATCCACTCCACACGGTAGAGGCTGCTGCCTACCCCAGCCGTGGAGACACTCGTATCCCCGAGAGGCCGCAGCGCCAGCGAGTCCGCTGTCAACACCCGTTTCCCGACCGCGTCGTATGCGGATACCCGGTATCGCTCCGCCCCGGTCATGGTGATGTGCACACGCAGCGATCTTGCACCCTCAGCGTGCAGTTGTACGTTGTCCCACACAAACGGCAGCCGAACGTCGCGTGCACCAGTTTCCGCGGCCCCGAACGCAATCACGTGCAACGCCGCGTCCAGCACTGCCGGATGGATCCCGTATCCCGCGACTTCGGGGTCGTCTCCGCCTAGCCGGACCTCGCCATACAGCTCGTCGCCGCGACGCCACGCTGCCCGCAGCCCTCGGAAGGTCGGGCCGTATCCGTAGCCGACCTCGTCGAGCAGCCCGTAGAGACCGCTGACGTCGATCGGAGTGGCATCGGCCGGCGGCCACTGCTGCTCGGTAGTGTCATCGACGTCCACCGACGCCGAAAGCGTGCCGCTGGCGTGCCGCGTCCACGGAGCTTCCGGCGGGGCATCTGCAGACCTCGAGTGCACCGCCACCGTGGCTCGGCCGGCTTCACCGTCGGCGAGCACGCTGACCTGTAGGGCAACTTCACCCTCGACCGGAATCGTCAAGGGCACTTCGATGGCGAGTTCCTCGATCCGAGCGCACCCGATGCGGTTCCCCGCGTGCAAGGCGAGCTCGACGAAAGCGGTGCCGGGCAGTATCACGGTTCCGTTCACGGCGTGATCGCTGAGCCACGGAAAACGTTCCGGTGAAAGCAGGCCCGTGAACACCGCACCACGGCCGTCACCGAGTTCTACGGATGCGGCGAGCATCGGGTGTCCGCCCGCTTCCATGCCGGCCGACGCGAAATCACCCTGCGGCGCAGGACTGTCCAACCAGAAACGGCGGTGCGTGAAGCCGTATGTAGGCAGTTCAACCCACGGGTGCCGACCGTCGCGCCGAGCCCAGCCCACGCGGTCCCACTCGATGTCCAATCCGTGTACCCACGCCTCGGCGAGTGCCGCGGTGAACTGACGCAGCCCTGCACGGTCGCGGCGGATAGTGCCGATTATTCGGCCGGCGACACCCGTAGCGTCAAGGGTTTCTTGCATCGGCACGGTCAGCACAGGGTGGCTGCACGATTCGATGAACAACCTATACCCGTCCGCGACAAGCGACCTCGTCGCTTCTTCGAACCGAACTGGGTGGCGCAGATTCCTGTACCAGTAGCCCGCGTCCAGGGCGGTTCCCTCGAGCTCACCACCCGTGACAGCCGAGTAGAACGGAATCCGCGACCGGCTCGGGGTGATCGAGGCGAGAGCGTCGAGAATCGGTTGGCGCAGGACCGAGACATCCGCGCAGTGCGAGGCGTATTCCACAGCGATCCGCCTGGCCTGCACGCCCTCGGCCTCCAACTGCCCCACCAAGGCATCGAGGGCATCGTCTGCACCGGACACCACCGTCGCGGACGGCCCGTTGATCGCCGCTACCTCGATGGCACCGGACCAGGGTTGAATCCTCTGCCGTACAGCGTCCGGGGGCAGCGGCACTGAGGCCATACCTCCGCCTCGCCGGGCCGACGTCACAATCACCCTGCTTCGTGCCGCGACGACAAGAGCTGCGTCGGAAAGGCTCAGAGCGCCGCTGATGTAGGCGGCGGCAATCTCGCCTTGCGAGTGCCCGACCACAGCAGCCGGTTCGACGCCGTGGGAGCGCCACAGCTCGGCGAGACCGACCATCACTGCGAACAGCGCGGGTTGCACCACATCGGCCCGGTCCAGCGCGGCCGGATCCGGATCACGCAGGACATCGAGTAATGAGAACGACGTGTACGGTGCCAGCGCGTCGGCGCACTCCTGCACGGCATCGGCGAAAGCTGGCGACGAGTCCAGCAATTCCGTGGCCATACCTACCCACTGCGAACCCTGACCCGGGAAAACGAAGACCGGCCTGTCCCCGGCCTCCAACGCCGCACCGGTGACCAAGTCGGCGCTGGGCGCACCTCGACTCAGGGCGTCGAGACCGGCCAAGAGGCTCTGCGGCTCTGTGCCGATCACCGCCGCGCGATGGTCGAACCTGGTACGTGAGGTCAGCAATGCGCTCGCCACCGCGGCGGGCGGCACCTCGGGGTGGTCGGCGGCATACTCACGTAGCCGCTGTGCCTGGGTGCGCAGAGCGTGTTCGGTCTGGCCCGAAACGCACCAGGCCAAGACTTCGGCCGCGTGGGGGCTCGCCTCCTGAGATGACGGATCATGCTCCTTCGGGGCCGGCAGGAACTGTTCCAGTACGACATGGGCGTTGGTGCCGCTGATGCCGAACGACGAGACTGCCGCCCGGCGGGGTCGATCGACCTCCGGCCAATCCCGGTTCTCGGTGAGGAGAGACACCGATCCAGCAGACCAGTCGACGTGCGGGGTCGGCTGGTCGACGTGCAGCGTCTTCGGTAGGACGCCACGGCGCATCGCCATGATCATTTTGATCACCCCGGCAACACCGGCGGCCGCCTGGGTATGCCCGAGGTTCGACTTCACCGAGCCCAGCCACAGCGGCCGGTCCGTGGGGCGGTCGCGGCCGTATCCGGCCAACAACGCGGTCGCCTCGATCGGATCGCCCAGCTTGGTCCCTGTACCGTGCGCCTCGACGGCATCGACGTCGGCCGGATCCAGCCCGGCATTGGCCAGCGCCTGCCGTATCACACGCTCCTGTGCCTGCCTGTTCGGAGCGGTCAGGCCGTTGCTTGCACCATCCTGGTTCACCGCACTGCCGCGGATTACGGCCAGTACCCGGTGCCCCTTTCGCTCTGCGTCAGAGAGTCGCTCCAACGCGATCATCCCAGCACCTTCACCCCAAGCGGTGCCGTCGGCAGACGCGGCGAATGCCTTGCACCTCCCGTCTGGGGCAAGTCCGCGCTGGCGACTGAACTCCACGAACACCGCGGGGGTCGCCATAACGGTCGCCCCACCGGCCAGCGCTAGTTCGCACTCACCGGCGCGCAGCGCTTGCATGGCGAGATGGATGGAGACCAACGACGACGAGCACGCGGTGTCCACGGTGATCGCCGGACCGGACAGGCCGAAGCTATAGGCCACTCGCCCGGAGGCGACACTCATCGCGTTGCCGGTGATGAAGTAACCCTCTAGGTCTTCCGGCGGGCGTCCGCCGACACGCGCCGCGTAGTCGATACCGGACAGCCCGGTGAAGACCCCGACCTGGTGGCCGTGCAACGACCGCGGATCTATCCCGGCATGCTCGAAGGTCTCCCAGCTCGTTTCGAGAAGAAGGCGCTGTTGGGGGTCCATGGCCAGCGCCTCACGCGGGGAGATCCCGAAGACCTCGGGATCGAACGCCGCCGGTTCGTCGAGAAAGCTGCCCTGCACCGTGTAGGTTTTGCCCGACTGCTCTGCCTTCGGGTCGTAAAGTTCGGCCAGACCCCAGCCGCGGTCCTCGGGGAACTTCGTTACGGTTTCCGAACCCGATTCCACCAGACTCCACAGTTCCTGCGGTGATCGCACCCCACCTGGGAATCTGCAGCCCATCCCGATCACGGCGATCGGTTCGCGGCTCACCCCCTCGGCCTCGCGGAGCTTCTCCCGAGCTTGGTAGAGGTCCGCTGTCACCCGTTTCAGGTAGTCGAGGAGCTTCGCCTGATCGGCCATTCGAGACCAGCTCCCATCCAAGATCCGCCTTGCCAGCGTAGAAACTTCGATTGTATCCGTGACCACGGCCCGGACGCATTGATCCGCAGCGGTGACGGGGGCGCCTAGATCACGATTGGCCACAGTTTCGTGCCCGATTCAGGGCCCGTCGAGAAGCTCGCCACAACGCCGTGAAAGCAGGTCAGAACACTTTCCGCCGTTTGCCTCCTCGGAACGAAAGGTGCGGCATACGAAGGTAGTTCGCAATTCGAGCGCGGCACTACCGGATACCACGCCGTAGAATTTCGGTGAGGAGGCTATCGCCCTCCCCGGTGCACAATCCCGCAGGCGCGCCCATATCAAGCGGCGGAGAACGACGATGCAATTTGGAGCCCGATTCGGCAGGTACCGCCTCGACCTTCCAATGTCAGCGGATGCGAACGGCGAGGTCTGGGCAGCATTCGACACGGTCACGAATCAACACGTGACCGTGCGCGCGCTACCAGCGGAAACTACCGAGAACGACGAGTACCGCGATCGGTTCGAACGAGTTGCCGGCATTGCGGCGAACATCCACCACCCCTATGTGCTTCCGGTCCACGACTTCGGGCAGATCGGCGACCGCCTCTTCCTCGCAACCCCGCACATCCAGGGCACCAGCCTGCACACGATGCTCCAGTCCACCGGCGCGATGGAGGTACCACGCGCGGTCGACATCATCGAACAACTGGCGTCGGCCCTCGAAGCTGTACACGCGGCGGGACTCGCAGAGCAGGTGGTCACGTCGTCGAACGTTCACATGCAGGAAAACGGGCTGATCTGCCTCACCGACGTCGGGCTCCCCGCTAGTCCGGGCAGGCCGTCGGGGGTCTACGGTCTCGCCTCGGTGCTGTACGAATGCCTCACCGGCATGCCGTTTCAGCCCTCGGGCGGAAACGAGTTGCCTACACATCCATCGTCGGTCATGCCTACGGTGCCCGCCGGCATGGACGCCGTGATCGCGCGGGGCACCGCGGTCGACCCCGCACGACGATACCCGTCCGAAAGCGAATTGGCCGCCGCCGCTCGCGGGGTGGTGGCACCCGCACCATCCGTCCCCGAGCCCAGTCCCTCAATCCCTCCGGTCAACTGGAGGCGGCGTGCCATGGTCGCCGGCCTTTCGGTCGTAGCAATCATTGCTGTCGCGATCGTCGGCGGCATCGCTATAGGGTCGAGGCCGTCGCCCGACGCGACCGTCCCCGCAGCATCGCCAACGTCTGAACAGGCATCCTCGCCGACCGTGACCACTCCGCCGCCTGCCACGACCCATCCGACCCAGGCTGAGCAGGCAGCACCGGAACAGGCACCACAGCAGGCGCAGACCCAGATTGCGGAAACAGCTCCACCTCAGCAAGCGCCCCAACCCGCACCAGCACCAGCACCAGCACCTGCGCCCCAGGTACTGCCGTGCTACGACGGCTACCAGCACACCCCACCACCGGACGGGCCGTGCCTCTCGATCGGCTCATCCCCCGAACCGGCACAGGTACCGGCCGCACCCGCGCCACAGGTGCTGCCCTGCTACGACGGCTACCAGCACACCCCACCACCGGACGGGCCGTGCCTCCCGATCGGCTCATCCCCCGAACCGGCACAGGTACCGGCCGCACCCGCACCACAGGTGCTGCCCTGCTACGACGGCTACCAGCACACCCCACCACCGGACGGGCCGTGCCGCAGAATCCCCTGAGCCGATTAGGATCGGCCCGTGATCGACTTCGAAAATGCGTCATTCATCAAACTCACCCAGTCGGATCCGAATGCCGCCTGGGACGCCCTTCAAGGACTCCTCATCCCTGGCGAGGAGATTCTCATGGCATTCAAAGGCGTGCGAGACTCGGTGACCTTCACCAACAAGCGCATCGTCGTGCTCAATGCGCAAGGCATCACCGGGAAGAAGAAGGACTACACCTCACTGCCCTACAACCGCATCCAAGCGTTCTCCGTCGAGACGTCCGGGACCTTCGATTCCGACACCGAACTCCAACTGTGGTTCAGCAGCTTGGGATTGGTGCGCTTCGAATTCGGCCGCGGCACCGACATCCGATCCGTGAACTACCTCATCGCGAATCACGTGCTCTGACGGCACGGCCCTACGTCGGATCAGGTGCTCAGAGCTTGTAGCCGATCGTGCGGAGCAGGGCCTTGCGGTCGGCTACATCGGCGCTCGTCTCCACGCCGGCTGGTGGGCCCCCGTCGATCACGCCGACGATGCCCCGGCCGAGCTCGGTCTCCGCGACGATGATCTCGACGGGGTTGGCCGTCGCACAGAAGATGCCGCACACCTCTGGTACTCGTTTCAACGAGTTCAGGAAGTTCACCGGGTAGCCGTCCTCGACGAACACGAAGAACGAGTGTCCCGCTCCGACGGCAAGCGCGTTGCGCTTGGCCAACTCGACGAGAAGATCGTCGTTGCCCGAGCAGCGCACCAGACGAGGCCCGGAGGCTTCGCAGAATGCCACACCGAACCGGAGGTGAGGACTCACCCCGGCCAGTGCTTCGTGCAGGTCCTCGACGGTCTTGATGAAGTGGGACTGCCCGACGACCACGTTCATGTCGTCAGGCTTGTCGACCGCTACGCTGTGCAGTTCCACGATCGCCTCCTCCGGTGCCTGTGATTGACGGAAGGGTCGACAATCAGTCTGCCTCGCTTCGGCACGGACTACAACGACGGCCACACTGGCGCTACGCCCGTGTCACCCGTGAACAGGCATGAATGCGTCGTAGATCGCCTGTGGCGCACCATCGATGGCCCAGATCGCCATCAGACCCACGGCCACGGTGAGTGCGGGGCCGAGCACGACCTTCTCGAAAGGGCCACCCGCCCTGATGGACAGGAAGGATGGCAACCGCAATTCGAACCACCGCTCCTTGCCCACCACCAGGAAGGGGGCGAGGAAGGGCACACCGTCCTTCGTGATCGCGTCCCCGAGACAGTGCGTGACGCAACCGAGCGCCACCGCTACGCCGAGCCCCGTAGAGCCGGCTTCCGTGGGATACATCTGCCACGTCAGGGCGGACAAGACGGCGGCCACCGCCGAAACCGCCAGCCAACCCTTTTCTTTGGCAAGCTCACCGGCGAGACCACGAAGTGCGAGCCCCAGGAAGATGAACAGTGTGGCGATGATGGCAGGCTTGCCGAACCGCGCGACCAGCGCAGTCACCCCCACCCCGATAGCGAACGCGAACAACGCGGTGTGGGTGAGCGTCCGGTGTCCACCGCGCCGCTTTCCGTCGCGTTTTCCCCTGGTCAGGTTGTAGAACCCCAACGAGAGCGCATCGACGCCCTTGGCGAGGATATTGCTGACCGGACCGAAGGAGCGCGAAACGGTGGACTGACCGGTGTCCAAGTCAGGGAGCAGCGCCGCCCCCGCACACACAGCGGCGAACGTGAACGCCTCGGCTGCGGAGGTGGCCCCACCCCAGTCGTGCGGAAGCAAATCTGAGGCCGCCAAGCCGACGGCAGCACCGGACATTGCATGGGTGGGACCCATCACCATGGAAGACAGTACCTTTCGCACCAACCCGGGACACGGTCATCCGAGTCCTGACACCGCCAAACCTAGCAATGACACCCGACACCGCCACGTCGCACTGTGGATCGGTCTCAGGCGACCTGCGCCTGCCACATCCAGTGCAACTGCTCGAGTCGCGCGGTGATCGAAATCAACAGGTCCTGGGTGACGGGGTCGGCCTTCTCCGTGGCCGTGATGCGATCGCGGAGGCGATCGATGACGGCCGCGAGGTTTCCGACGATCGACGCAACGATCTCGGAATCCTGGGTCCAGCCTTCCCCGATGCCCTTGCTGCCCGTATCTCTTGCGACAGTGGCCGCTCGACCGTCGGGGCTGACACCGATAGCCGTGGCCCGTTCGGCCGCCTCGTCGGTGAAATCGCGGGCCGCGGTCACCAGTTCGTCGAGGGCCAGGTGCACTGACCGGAAATTCTGTCCGATCACGTTCCAGTGGGCTTGCTTCGCGATCAGACTCAGGTCGATGAGGTCGACGACCGTCGCTTGCAGCGCGGCGCCCACGATCTTCTGCTGGTTGCTGTCGAGTGTGCTCGTGATGGGGTAGCTCATTGCGAGCTCCCTCCCTTCGGTTCGGCTTTGCGGCGCCGCACATATGACGCGCGACGAGGGTTCATATTCACCAACGCCCTTACCAACACCACCCTTCCCGTCGTGACCGTACAGACACTTGAAGAGGACTCTTCTGGATACAACAACTTGGCAAATACGGCAGACCAGCCGGGCGTTCACCCTGCCCTGAGGAGGATGATGGAGTTGACACCATGACCACGAGTAGTCGTGAAGTGCGCAGTGCGAAAGTGCGCAGTGTGGAGTCGGGCGAAGGAGGGTGTCATGGAAACCGCGATCGTGTTCGTTCTCGCCTTGCTGTTCTACTGGTGGGGTCTGCTCTGATCCTTGTCTGAGTCATCGTCTGAGTCATCCCAGGGACCTCCCTCGGTCTTGCCTCGAGTGCAGCAGATGAGGTGGGGCGGGACTGGTCAGGACCGAGCCCTCGCCTCTGTTCCGTTCCGAGTAGCGGCCTGGCACTGCAAGCAGAATCCCCAGAAGACGACCTCGGCCTCGTCGATTTCGAATCCGTGTGACTCCGACGGGTCGAGACAAGGGGCCTCTCCAACGGCGCAGTCAACATCTACGACAGTCCCGCAACCGCGACAGACGAGGTGATGATGGTTGTCTCCGGTACGGGTCTCGAAGCGAGCGGGCGAACCTGCGGGCTCGATTCGCCGCAGCAATCCAGCGGTGGTGCACGCTCTCAGAACGTCATACACCGCCTGGGTGGAGACCGAACCCAACTCGCTACGTACCGCAGCCGCGATTTCGTCGACATCGGAATGTGGCCGTGCGGCAACCGCATTCAACACCGCAACTCGTGGCGCAGTGACACGTAAGCCGACTCCTCGCAACTGCTCTCGGGGATCGATGTCGTGCCGCATGCCCTAAAGCATGACACCTATTTTGGAACTAGTCAAGAAAAGGACGGAGTTCTACGGCGGGAGATGTAGTTCTCCTCATCGAATTGCTGCATCTGAGTGCGGAACTTCCAAGTGAAGGTCGGCCACTGGACCGAGTTGCGCCCAGTCGAGTCCAGATACCAGCTCGAACATCCTCCCTTGTTCCACACCGTCGTCTCCAGCGCCGACTGGATCCGGGTGTTGTACCGGCGCTGCGCGTCGTCGGCGACCTCGACGGCCGCTATGTCACTGTTGCGCATCATCTTCAAAGCGTCGGAGACATAGGCGGACTGCGATTCGAGCATGTAGATGATGGAACTGTGCCCCAGGTTGGTGTTCGGCCCGTACATCAGGAACAGGTTGGGGAAACCGGCGACCGTCGTACCCTTGTATGCACTCGGGCTGCCGTTCCAGTGTTCGGCGAGCGTGTGACCGTTCGTCCCGCGCAGCATATGCGCAACGGGCGGTTCGGTCGGCGTGAACCCGGTCGCGAAAATGATCGTGTCGACCTTGTGCTCGTTGCCTGCCGCGTCGACTACGCCGTCCGGCGTGACTGCGGCGAGTCCGGCATCGACCAACGTGACATCGGGACGGTCGAGTGAGCGGAGCCAATCGTTCGACAGCAGAATTCGCTTGCACCCGATCTTGAAGTCGGGGGTCAGTTTTCGGCGCAGTTCCCGGTCACGGACCTGCCGGAACAGATGCGCCTTGGCCACAACCTCGAACACCGGCAACAGCCCGGTCGCATGCTGGAGTACGCCGCCGAGTGCCTCCCGCAAGCTGTACACGAAACCGCGTACTGCCTTCTGCACCCACGGCATCCGGCGATACAGGGACTTCTCGATCCCGAAGAGTTCGCGGTCCAGGCGCGGAATGACCCAGGCCGGAGTGCGTTGAAGAACGGTGAGATGCTTTGCTACAGGAGCTATCTCGGGGACGAATTGCACTGCGGACGCTCCGGTCCCGATAACGGCGACCTCCTCACCGCGAAAGTCATGGTCGTGATTCCATGCGGCGGAATGGAACACGGTACCGCCGAAGTTCTCGATACCGGGAACATCCGGAAAGCTGGGCGTCGACAACGCGCCGGTCGCTACCACCAGTACATCGGCGGTGAGGGTGCCACTACTTGTCCGGACGGACCACAAGGCCCTGCTGTCATCCCATCGCGCACCTTGCAGTTCGCATTCGGTCACCACCCTGTCGAGGACTCCGGTGTCGGCTGCGACCTTCCTGAGATACCGGTAGATCTCTGGCTGACGTGCGAACGTGTGGGTCCATTCGGCACTTGGTGCGAAGGAGAACGAGTACAGCGACGTCGGCACGTCGCAGGCGCAACCGGGATAGGTATTGTCGCGCCAGGTCCCCCCTACGTCGTTACCGCGTTCGATGATCCGCACATCGGCTCGAGGCTGCTCACGGAGGATCCGGGCCGCGACACCCAAGCCCGCGAAACCCGCGCCCACGATCAAGGTGTGTACGTGCGTCGGAATAGTTTCTGCTGCCGCGTCAGGGGCCACACAAGCACTGTAGGCCGGAACCCGGAAACCAGTCCAGAAAGATCAACGGCCCCGGGACCGACAACGACCGCAGTCGTTGCCGGTGTACCCGGGGCCGGATGCCGCTGAAGCGACGGCTCAGGCCGGAGGGGCCGGAGGGGTGAGGTATCCGATGATGGACGACCCGACGTCGGCAATCCCGATCGCGACGGACCCCAGCGCGGCATACCCCAGCACGGACTTCCAGACGTCGGCCTGATCGCTGTCGGATGACCCGCCATTCGACGACCCGTCATTCGACGACCCGGAAGCGGCGGACGCGGGAGCCGCGGTGGCGGGAGCGGCAGTGGCGGACGTCACCCCGAACCCGGCGGTCGCGATGGCGAAAGTAGCTGCGACGGTGGTGATCTTACGGGCGATGCTCAAAATGCGGGCCTCTCACTCGATGACTGTGCGCGGCGGCGTAGGAATCTGCACCGCGACGCTATGCAGATAGCGGGGACACTATTGCACACAAGAGTGATCGCCGGATGGTCGGGGATGTTACAGCGAAAAGCGTCCTATCAAGGAACAAGTCGGTATCGCAGCATCATGTCGTGGTCCTCGTGGTCGAGCATGTGGCAGTGCCACACGTAGCCCTGCAGCGGCTGCGGCGGCCCCGCAGCATGCCCGCCGCCGGAATGGTCCACCGAGGTCCGCGACATTCCGAACGTCGCGTCGGGGTCGAAGCCGAGTTCATCGGCAGTCGGAAAGCGGACGATCATCCGGGTGACGGAGTTGGCGTCGGCGATCACGGTGTCTTTGAACCCCGCCTCCCACGGCTGCGGCGGCAGGACTGGACCCACGGTGAACTGATCCGGGGACGGTGTCCATCTGGTGCCGACGGGCGGGAGTGGATGACTCGACATCAGCGCGTTCGTGTCGATCGCCTGCCTGCCCGCCACCCGGAAGGTCACGAGGTGCAGGTGGATCGGGTGCGGCTCGGGAGTGACGTTGACGATGTTCCACTGCTCGACTGTTCCCTGCCGCGGCATCTCGATGTCACCACTGGTGTAGAGCAGGTTGTTCAGCGACATCAGCGGAGTCGGCCGGCCCGGTCCGTTGGCGAGCTGCAGTACCGATACATTGCGAACCACTGTGGGCTGAGCTATGGCTGGAAGCAACGCGGGCTGCCGACTTCCGCCGCGCAGACTTTGCGGCACCGGCCCCGCGAAACCCGCTGCCGATCCGACCCGAAACCGGCAGAACCGTGGCATGGTCTGCACCCCACGCTGGGCGACCTGCTCTGGGACGGGTTCGTCATTGAGCAGCTCGACCGTCGTCCCGGGCTCGAGCGTCCCGAAGTCCACGAGCAGATCGATGAGCTCTCCCGGCCCGAGCCGTACATGGTCAACCGACGCGGGGGCATCGAGAAGCCCCCCTCCCGCACCGATCACCCAGAACCGCATCCGGTTCTCGAAAAAGAGGTTGTACACACTGAACGACGCCGCGTTCACCATGCGCAGCCGATACAGGCCCCGCGCCACCTCGAGTTCCGGCCACACCTTGCCGTTCACCACGCCGACGTCGCCGGGCGTAGCCGGTTCCCAGCTGCCCGGTGGATTCAACGTATTCGAGCGCATACTCTGCCGTCCGTCGTTGGTGAAGTTCTTGTCCTGCAAGATCAACGGCACTTCGAACTCGCCCGAGGGAAGTCCCAGCGGATTGTCTCCGGTGCCCGCGTCGTACTCGTTCCGCAGTAGGTACATCCCAGCCAGACCGGCGGAAATGTTGAGACGGGTAATTCCCATGGCATGGTCGTGGTACCAGAGTGTGCTGGCTTCCTGACGATTGGGGAACCGGTGCGCCATCTCCTGCCCCGGTCGGATCGTGTGCTCGGGATGGCCATCGAACTCGGGTGGCGTCCGGCCGCCATGCAGGTGCAACGACGTCGGAACCTGGGTGCGGTCCTGCTCGGTGACTCCGTGCAACCGCGTGTCGACGTCGGCGGCGAAAGGGTTGTCCCGAATGTCGTTGCGGAATGTCAGCGATGTCTGCTCGTCGACGTGCGCCTCGATAACCGGTCCGAGGTAGCTCGAGCCGCCGTATCCGAGTGCGGGAGACGGCGGAAGGTCGGGATGAAAGACATGCGTCGTGCTGCTGGCATGTAACTCGATGCCGGTACCCCCCAGGACCGGGAGCGGCGGCAACTGCTCGCGGAACGGCTCGAGGGGCGGAGACGAGAAGACGAACGGGCGCAACGGATCGATGTCGAATGGATAGGCCTTCGCCGAACCCGCCGCCAAGGCGCCGAGCCCGGCGGTCAACCCCAGTCCCCGAACGAAAGATCTACGCGGAATCCGTCCCGTCATTCGGGTGCGCCCCCTGCCCGGTGAGAACGAAGTTGCGACGTCAGTTGCCGACGGTACCGCAGTCCACACCTCGAACACGCTGGATTGGCAATCCCCATCCGACCTTCAGGTGGGTTGCGCCCCACAGGTATTTACGCCGTCTGCGCTGTGCCGGTCACTGCCGTTGTGAAGCGGATAGCAGCCCCGGCACCGCTCTCAAACGTCCTGGACGTTGCGGCTGCCTGACCGGTCGTCATGCAGGTTCTTCGCGGGGTATCGAGCGACCCGATTGATCCACCGACGGGTTCGTTGATCTTCGACAATGCAGACCGCAAGGATCGGCGACACAACCACACCGATCACAGCCCGGGTGTAGTCCCCTGAGACCGCATATGCGATTGCCGTTACCGCGACGAACGAGAGATAGGTCATGGCCAGGAAAACGGCCGGTTCCTGACTCAGGTTGAGCAAGCGCCACACCATGACCGCCAACGCGAACGCGATATACACCAGCAGTGTGACCTTGGTTCCTTGATTCGCTGCGTCCGCCAGCGGCTGACCGACCGTTGCTAGGGCTGCGACTACGGCGATTGCGGTGACGGCGAGATTGAACTTCATATTCCCCTCAATACACCCGGGACTGATGTGATGATCCCTTTGTCGGCCTCTTTACTCCCACGCGAACCGCTCGACGTGCAAACCTGGTCAAATGACTCGTGCGGCTCCGAAGAACATGGCGTGGATTCCGGGCGGTACCTTCTGGATGGGCTCGGAGGACTTCTACCCGGAGGAGCGTCCTGTTCATCAGGTGAGCGTGGACGGGTTCTGGATGGATTCGCATCAGGTGACCGTCGCCGAGTTTCGGCGATTCGTGAAGGACACCGGTCACGTCACGACCGCCGAGATCGCACCCGACCCCGCGCAATACCCGGGGGCAGACCCCTCACTGCTGGTACCCGGATCCCTGGTGTTCACCCCGACGTCAGGTCCGGTCCCGCTGGACGACTACACCCGCTGGTGGTCGTTTGTTCCGGGGGCCGATTGGCGCCACCCGGAAGGCCCGGGAAGCAACGTCGGCGGGCGCGAACGCCATCCCGTCACGCACGTGTCGTGGTTCGATGCCCGCGCGTACGCCGAGTGGGCGGGCAAGGACCTTCCCACCGAGGCGGAATGGGAGTTCGCGGCGCGTGGCGGCCTGGACCGCAAGCCGTTCGTGTGGGGAGACGAGCACGAACCGGGCGGCAGACCTGGTGGGAATGTCTGGCAGGGCCAATTTCCCTGGGAGAACCTGCTCGAGGACGGCTTTGCGGGAACTTCACCGGTCGGCCGGTTCCGCCCCAACGGCTACGGGCTCAGCGATATGGCCGGCAACGTGTGGGAGTGGACCACCGACCACTTCACCGCCGACCACTCGGCGAGCGGGAAGAACACCACGCCGACCAGTTCCTGCTGCATCCCCACGAACCCAAGGTTCGACACCGCCGTGGAGCAAAACCCTGACGAACCCTACGCACGCCGCGTCATCAAGGGCGGCTCGCACCTCTGTGCACCCAACTACTGCCTGCGCTATCGCCCCTCCGCGAGGCAGGGCGACACCGAGGAGACATCCACCTGCCACATCGGTTTCCGGTGCATCATCCGTCCGTGACCCCCAATGCTGCTGAATACGTGGAGCTGATCGTCCCCGTATTCGCATCTCCACCACATTTCCTGACCGAAGCGGGAATATGAATGCCCGAACCGCTGACTTCCAGCGCATCGAGTTGGTGCTCACCAAAGTCGATAGCATCTCAGCCATGGGGACGCGCGCGGCACTGATCATCATCGATTTGCAGGTTGGTTACATGGCGGAGGCCGCAGGCACCGGTGACGTGGTCCAAACTATCCAGGCTCTACGCGCCAAGGCCAAAGCAACTGGTGTTCCCGTCGTATTCATCCAGCACGAAGAAAGCGGATTCGGCCCTGGGGACCTCGGCTGGGAAATCGCGTTTCCAGTTTCCGTGGACGAAACGGTTGTGAGAAAACGGTCAGCCGATAGTTTCCTCGATACCGACCTTGAAGAACGCCTGCACGCTCTCGGCGTCAAGTCCATAGTCGTTACCGGCTACAGTACCGAGTACTGTGTCGACTCAACTGCCCGCTCAGCCCTCAGCCTCGGCTTCGATGTAGTCATAGTCGCCGACGGCCACATGACGTCTGTCAGCACCGACGGCAGCTCAGCCCTCACTGCTGATCAGGTTGTCCGACACCACAACAACATCTTTGGCACGATCACCTACGCTGGGCGTTCTTGCACGGTCGTCCCTGCGTCCGAGTTGACCTTCTGAGATTCGGGCCGTCAGAACCCGCCAATACCTCTCCCGAGGACGACCGCACCAATTACCAGCAGTAGCACGCTCATCACCGCCGCGTTGTTGGCCTGGAGCCAGACCTTGAGATTGTCCAGGGGCGCGCGCATCCTGTCCGCCGCGATTGCGTAGCCGATCACCGGGATCAGCACCGTGGTCCCGGCCAGCGCGGTGTACACGATCAGCGCGAGCACCTGTTCGCCGCCGCTCACCGCGGCGGAACCGATCACAATCCCCGCAGATGCGCAGAGCAGCAGGTTCTTGGGGTTGATTGCCGCCAGCGCGAATCCGAGCCCTGCCGACTTCACGAACTCGAGTTCGTCGACGGCCCGCATCCACCTGGGTGGTTCTGCGTCGGCATCGCGACTTCGCCACTGCCGCGCCGCGAGCAGTATCAGCAGAGCGCCCAGCGCAATCTTCACCCACGACACCGTCGCCGACGTGTCGTCCGAGTCGGATGTGTCGATGACCCCGGCGAGAAGTACGAAAATGCCGGTCGCGACGAGAATGCCGGCAATCCAGCCGAGCCCGAAACCCGCGCTGGCACCGCCCGCACGTGCGGACAGCAACATGAGAATGACGGCGATGATCGGAATGGGCGAGATCGCGACACCCACCGCGAGCGGTAGCAACCCTCCGATGACTGAGCCCACCCTACGAACCGTAGAGTTCACCCGCGATGCGCGCCTCGCACATCGCGGGTGAAAGTCTCTGCCGGGAAAGGCGACTAGACCAAGATTTCGGCGATCTGAATGGTGTTGAGGGCGGCACCCTTGCGCAGGTTGTCACCCGACACGAACAGCGCGAGCCCACGACCCTGGGGAACACCCGGATCCTGGCGGATGCGGCCGACCAGTGACGGGTCGCTACCCGCGGCGTCGAGCGGGGTGGGCACGTCGACGAGCTTCACCCCTGGCGCGTTGCCCAGCAGTTCCCTCGCACGCTCCACCGACAGCGGGCGCTCGAACTCGGCGTTGATCGACAGCGAATGACCGGTGACCACGGGGACGCGGACGCACGTGCCCGACACCAGTAGGTCCGGCAGGCCGAGGATCTTGCGGCTCTCGTTGCGGAGCTTCTGATCCTCGTCCGTCTCACCGCTGCCGTCGTCGACGATCGAGCCGGCAAGCGGCAGCACGTTGAAGGCAATGGGGGCGACGTACTTGTTCGGGGCCGGGAAATCGATAGCACTTCCGTCGTGCACCAGCTTCTCGGCGTCGTCGATACCCGCACGGGCCTGGCTCAGCAACTCCTCGACACCGGCGATACCGCTACCAGACACCGCCTGGTAGCTCGACACGATCAGCCGCTCGAGACCGGCCTCGTCGTGCAGGACCTTCAGCACCGGCATCGCGGCCATCGTGGTGCAGTTGGGGTTGGCGATGATGCCCTTCGGAGGGTTCTTCGCCTGCTCCGGGTTCACCTCGCTCACCACCAGCGGGACGTCGGGGTCCTTGCGGAACGCAGACGAGTTGTCCACGACGATTGCGCCGGCAGCCGCGAACCGCGGGGCCTGCTCACGAGACAGCGTCGCGCCGGCCGAGAACAAGGCGATATCGATGCCCGCGAGATCCTCGTCGGACACTTCCGCCGCGTCTTCGACGACGATCTGCTCACCGCGGAACGGCAGCTTCTTGCCGGCCGACCTGGCAGAGGCGAAGAACCGCACCTTGTCTGCCGGGAAGTTCCGCTCCTCGAGCAGCGTGCGCATGACGATCCCGACCTGGCCGGTAGCGCCGACGACAGCAATTGTGGTCATGAGATGATCTACCGTCCCGTTCCTGCGTGCACGACAGCGTCTTCGTCGCCGCCGAGTTCGAATGCGTCATGGATGGCCCTGACTGCCTTGTCCAGTTCCGTGTCCTTCACGAGCACCGAGATTCGGATCTCCGAAGTGGAGATGAGGTCGATGTTGATGCCCGCATCTGCAAGAGCCTCGCAGAACGTGGCGGTGACGCCGGGGTGACTCTTCATACCCGCACCAACCAGCGACACCTTGCCGATGTGGTCATCGAAGAGCACCTGCGTGAAGCCGATCTCATCCTGCAACTTGGACAGCTTCTCGACGGCACGGGGGCCATCTGCGGTGGGCAGGGTGAACGTGATGTCGGTCTTGCCGGTCTCGACCTTGGAGACGTTCTGCAACACCATGTCGATGTTGATCTCCGCCTCGGCGACGGCACGGAAGACCCGTGCCGCGTAACCCGGGGTGTCGGGCAGCCCGGCAACAGTGATCTTGGACTCGCCGCGATCGTGCGCGACTCCGGTGATGATTGCCTCTTCCACGGGGATGTCCTCCATCGATCCGGACACAATGGTGCCCGGCTTGGTCGTGTATGACGAGCGGACGTGCACAGGCACGTTGTAGCGGCGGGCGTATTCGACGCAGCGGAGCATGAGCACCTTCGCACCACAGGCTGCCAGCTCGAGCATCTCCTCGAAGGAGACCGTCTCGAGCCGCTGCGCATCGGGAACGATGCGGGGGTCTGCGGTGAAGATTCCGTCGACGTCGGTGTAGATCTCGCAGACGTCTGCCTCGAGGGCAGCAGCGAGAGCCACCGCGGTGGTATCGGAACCTCCACGTCCGAGCGTCGTCACATCCTTGCTGTCTTGGCTGACCCCCTGGAACCCCGCGACGAGAACGATCGAGCCCTCGTCGAGCGCATCCTGGACGCGGCCCGGTGTGACATCGATGATCTTGGCGTTGCCGTGAGCTCCGGTCGTGATGACACCGGCCTGTGAGCCCGTGAACGAACGGGCCTCCGCGCCGAGCGAATGAATCGCCATCGCAACCAGAGAATTGGAGATGCGCTCACCAGAGGTCAGCAGCATGTCCATCTCGCGAGCTGGTGGGGCTGGGCACACTTGCTGAGCGAGATCGAGCAGCTCATCGGTAGTGTCACCCATCGCAGAAACCACGACGACGACATCGTTGCCGGCCTTCTTGGTCTCGACGATCCGTTCAGCGACTCGTCGGATTCTCTCGGCGGTTGCCACCGAGGATCCGCCGTACTTCTGGACGACGAGAGCCACGCGTTTCTACCTCCAGGTCGAAAAATCTGTACTGGTCCAGCTGTCGAGCTTACCGGCGCGGTCCAATCCCACCCCAGGTGAGTCCGCACGCAGGACTACCCGGACAACGGGTCCGCGACGTCTACGACCGACACCAAGCGATGCACGGTTCGGTCCGGGTGAACCAGGACACACTCGGAGGGTGTCGGTAGCAACGGCGGATCTGCAACCGTGAAACCCACCTTCTCACCGAGCGGGTTGTCGCTCTCGCGACGGATCGGGGCTCAGCGCCCGTTGCGGGTCGACCGCGGCTTCTGCGGGGATCGGCGTGCTCGGTCGCGCTTGCCGCCGGCGACGGAGCGCCTTCTCCGCCTCCACCGCGATCGGGACGATCAGCGACCAGCCGAGGCAGGCGAGCCACTGGTCACCCGTCAACGACGTGGTCATGAGGAGATCTTGGAGGAACCCGACCTCGACCGCGAACACCGTGACGACGACCGGAATCGACAGTATTTTCAGCGCACCGAGAATCGGTGAGGAGAGACCGGATTCGGGATCGCGCCGCATGACGAGTCCGGCAAGAATGGAACTGAGCGACAGCACGACGAACGCCATCGTCATGGGGACGCTTGCCTCGGTCGTACTCATATCGCCCGGTGCCAGGAGCATCGCAGCAAGCGTGACGGCAAACTGCAGGACTCCATACGCGAACCACTGCACGAACGCTTTCCGGTTGGTGATCGGCATCCGCGTATCGCGTGGCGGCTTGTTCATCAGGTCGGGCGGCGGTGGATCGAGCATGATGACGGCGACCGGGAAGAGAATGATGAAGAAGTTCTGAAACAGCACCATCAGCGGGGTGAGCGCGACCCCGTCGTTGATGTTGAAGATGCTCGCAACCAGGAACAGCAGGACCAGCGAGAACAGCTTCGACATCTGGAACCGGATGTACGACACGATCTTGTCGTAGATGCTGCGGCCCAGTCGGATCGCGGTGATCAGGGTTCCGAAGTTGTCGTCGGTGAGAACCATTCGGGCGGCTTGTTTGGTGACTTCGCTGCCGGATCCCATCGCGACGCCGATGTCGGCCTTCTTCAGAGCGGCAGCGTCATTGACCGCGTCCCCGGTCATCGCCACGACCGCGCCGCTCCTCTGCATGATGTCGGCCAGGCGGAGCTTGTCCTGCGGCGTCACGCGACCGAACACGTGCAGGTTCGGCAGCGCCGCCGTGAGGTCCTCGTCGGTTGCCGCTCGTAATTCGGCGCCTCCCATGGCGCCCGGTCCTAGGCCTAGTTCGGCGCCGATCGCGGATGCCGTGATCACGTGGTCTCCGGTGATCATGCGGACCTCGATGCCTGCGGCCTGGGCGGTGCGCACGGCTTCGATCGCTTCCGGACGTAGCGGGTCGATGATGCCGATCATCCCGATGAAAGTGAGGTCCTCGACGAACGACATGGGGTCCGCCTGCACGGCCTCTTCCCGCGCGTCGAGCCGGCGGGCAGCGAACGCCAGCACACGGAGGCCTTTCTCGGACAGAGCTCGATTCGCCTCTACCAGTTCCTCCCGAACCTCGTCGATTGGTACCTCCCGCCGGCCCGGGCGGTACGCGGCGGCACATCGGGCGAGGACCACGTCAGGGCCGCCCTTGACGAGTTCCACGAACTGGGTGCTGCCGCCGATCTGGAGATGATGGAACGTCGCCATGAACTTGTACGCGGAGTCGAACGGCACTTCCGCAACTCGGGGATACGTTTGCCGAGTGAGCGGCGCGTCTACGCCGACCTTGGCCGCAAGCACGACCAGCGCGGCCTCGGTCGGATCGCCGACAACCTCTCCGGTGTCGGAGACAGTGGCGTCACTGTCGAGGCACAGCCCATATGCGAGCATGGTGAAGTCGGGAGCTTCCTCGCCCGCGGCGTGAGCGATCCTCCCCGACTTGCTGTACCCCTCGCCTTCGACGGTGTACCACTGGCCGTGGAAGTACAGCGATCGGACGGTCATCTGGTTCATCGTCAGCGTGCCGGTCTTGTCCGAATTAATCGCGCTGGTGGCGCCGAGGGTCTCGACGTCGGTGAGGTTCTTCACGACGGCCTTCGCCTCGGCCAACTGGCGAGCGCCGAACGCGAGCATTGCCTGCACGAAGGTCGGTAGGCCCGTCGGGATCGCGGCCACCGCCATGGAGATGCCCAACAGCAGAACCGTCGTCAGATCCTGTCCGCGAATAACTCCGATGACCACGATGAGGACAACCGCCGACCACGCGATGATGCTGAGCACCTTGGTGAGAGAGTTCAGTTCACGCTGGAGCGGAGACTTGACCGGCGCGACGGCCGAGAGCATCGACGCGATCTGACCCATCTCGGTCTCCATGCCGGTCTCGGTGACGACCATGGTGGCGGTACCGCGGGTGACCGAGGTGTTCTGGTAGACCATGTTGCCGCGGTCCCCGAGGGCGACGTCGGCAGCGCCGAGGGTCTCGGGGTCCTTGGGGACAGGTGCGCTTTCACCCGTCAGCGCGGCCTCCTGAGTCTCGAGGGTCGCTGTCGTGAGCAAACGGCCGTCCGCGGGTACGAGGTCGCCCGCCTCGAGCGCAACGATGTCGCCCGGCACGAGTTCCGTGGCGGCAAGTTGAACGAGCGTCCCGTCGCGGGTCACCCGCACCTGCGGTGTCTGCATTCTTGCGAGCGCGTCGACGCTCGCACGTGCCTTCAACTCCTGTCGCGCGCCCAATACGACGTTCAGCACGACGAGCACTCCCACCACGATCGCCGTCGGCACCTCGCCTATGACGACGCTGAAGACCGCCACCGCGACCAGCATCAGGTTCATCGGGTCCTTCAGCTGTTCGAGCGCAATCGCCCAGGTCGACGGTCCGGGCTCGGAGACGATCTCGTTGGAACCGTGGCGTTGGCGCCGTGAATCGGCTTCGCCGGTCGTCAGCCCCGACACCCGGTCGGAGGCCATCGTCGTGACAACCGCATCCGCCGGCTGAGTGTGCCAGGGGTACTGGTCGATCTGTGCGGCACTGATGCCGGACTGGTGCACCGAGTTCGGTGGGGGTTCGGAAGGGGCCATGATCGCTACTCCTTGCCGGAGACGAATCGTCAGTAGGGCGTGGGGATCCGGTGTAACGGCAGTGCCGGCGCGCTGTAGCCGTGCGGGCGCTGCCGCTCGGGCAGCGTGATGTCGGGGGATTCGAGCGGGGCGTAGGGAACCTGGCTCAGCAGGTGACTGATGATGTTGAGCCGACCGCGCTTCTTGTCGTTGGTGACCGCGATGTACCACGGCGCCCAGCCCGTGTCGGTGAGTCGGAACATCTCGTCCCGTGCTCGCGAGTAGTCGTACCAACGGCTGTAGGACTTCAAGTCCAGGTCCGACAGCTTCCAGATCTTCCGCGGGTCGTCGATCCGGCTCTGTAGGCGCAGCGTCTGTTGCTCCTCGCTCACCTCCAGCCAGTACTTCAGCAAGATGATGCCCGAGTCGACGATCGCACGTTCTACCCCCGGGGCGCGCTGGAGGAATTGCTGCGTTTCTGCCTCGGTGCAGAAGCCCATAACCCGTTCGACCCCGGCCCGGTTGTACCAACTGCGGTCGAAGATGACGACCTCCCCACCCGCCGGGAGATGCGATATGTACCGCTGCCAGTACATCTGCGACTTCTCCCGATCCGTCGGGGCGGGCAGGGCGACTACACGGAACACGCGCGGACTGACCCGCTCGGTGATCGCCTTGATGACGCCACCCTTCCCTGCGGTGTCGCGACCCTCGAACACGATGCAGATCCTTGCCCCGGACGATTTCACCCACTCCTGCAACGCGACGAGCTCGGCGTGGAGCGGACGTAGGAGGCGGCGGTACTCCTTGTTCTTCATCGGCGTGTCGGGCTCGGCAACGTCCGTTCGGGACGGGTCGAGCCCGGACTTTTCGTGTTTCGACTTCTTCCCCACGGCTCCCTCCGGGCGGAGTAGTCAGGGCCGGTTCGGGTTCGAATGCAGCAGGACGAACCGGGCCTCCTGCCCATTATTCGTCTCGCAGCGCTGTGTCGTGGGCAGAATCCACAGTTTCGGAACTGCCTCGAGGAGCCAGGGACAGCTCGTCGTCACCGCGGCTGCGCGAGCATGAATCGCAGGTACTCGAAGATCCAGCGGGCAATCTCGGTTGCATATCGATAATCGATACTGTATTGATTATCGATATGCATGAGACGATCTCCGCCCCGGAACGAGAATCTGCAAGAGTTCAGCCGAGCACCAAGGACCGGCGCGACCTCTGGACGTGGCTGTCCGCGTTCGGGTTGCTCGCGCTGCTCGTGATCGCCCGCTATCTCTACACACTTCTCAGCCAACTCGGCGCCCACACCGTGACGGCGCGCATGGATCTCGGCGCGGCTTCCCCCTCGGTGCCGATCTCCAACGGCAGCGTCGCGGTCATCGACGGCCCGGTAACGGTGACCCTCCGCACCGACGGGCTGTCGCCGGTGACCACCGCGTTGCTGCGGGCTGGTGACGCGATCCAGACGGCGAGCTACCTGGTCGTATTGACCTTGATAGCACTACTCGTGTACCGGGTCGTCCGCGGAGAGATATTCAGCCGAGCGGCCTCACGGCTGACCTACCACCTCAGCAGATGGGTTGTACTTGTCGTCGTCGTCGCCCCGACGATCCCGAAGACCATAGGAACCAATCTGGCCATCCGCGACAGCGGCCTCGGCGACAGCGCGGCGGCCGCCAACGCAACGCTCGACACCGAGTTCTGGTTCATTGCCGCGGCTTCGATCGTGCTGTCCGCCATGGCGATCGTGCTTCGGTTGGGCACGCGCATGGCCCGCGATCAGGAAGGGCTCATTTGATGCCGCCTGAACTCGAGCATGCGGTCCGCTGCCATCTCGACGAGCTGTTATCCGACCGTTCGATGACCCTGGCAACCCTGTCGGAGCGAGTCGGGGTGAGCGTGGCGAACCTGTCGGTGCTCAAGAACGACCGAGCCAGAGCCATCCGGTTCTCCACATTGACCGCGATCTGCCAAGTACTGCAGTGCTCGGTCGGCGATCTGTTTTCGGTCGATCCAACGTCCCCGACTGCGGAGGCTCCATCATTGACACAAGCCGGACGATGACGAACCTCATTGACAGAAGGCGGTTCCGTCGCCCGCACAGGCGTCAGCCCAGGTAGGCCGCACTCTGAGCGCCGACGAGGTCGACCAGGTCCCGCTGCGCAAGGTTGATGTCGATCTGATGCAGTCCCCAGTTGGCGGCTGGGATCGCCGGCAGCAGCGCGGCGGCGGGTCCGCCGACCATGAGCACATTCGACGCGCCGTTGTCGGCGCACCGGGCGTGCAGTCCGTTTACCTCTTGACCCACGAAGATCCCGTGGATGGGGGCGTCAGCGTTGTCACGTAGCGACGCCGGATTGGTGCACAGAACCTCGTACTCGGGTCCGAACGGAAGGCTCACTTTGCCTCCACCGGATCCGGCCGTCTTGGGTACCGCGCCGAACTTGGCGTCGGGCGGCGGCGTAGCCGAGTACGCCGAGTACGCGACTACACACCCGGTCTGCGCCGGGCTGGTGCAAGCCGGTACGGAAGTGAAGTCGCCGCCAATCCCTTCACCCTTGCGGACCAGTACGTTTCCGCCGATCAGGAGCGCCGAGACCAGTTGCGATTGGACGGGCTGACCATCGATCCGATTGCGAATCAGCGACCGCAGCATGTAGGTGCCCTGGGAGTGTCCGATGAGGACCACGCCACGCCCGTCGTTGTGGTGGGCGAGATAGTCGTCCCAGGCGTTTTCGATGTCGTCGTAGGCGAGGCTCGCCGCCGCACTGCGCTCCTCCGGCGTCCCGTTGAACAGGGCTCGCAGTGTGCTCTGCCGATACACCGGTGCCCACACGTTGCAGTTCTGACCGAAGGGTTCGGCCTGCAGGCTGGCCACAGCGCGCAACTCGGGCGAGGCGTCGAAGTTGGCATTCGCCGTCGGCTGCAGCGACACCGTGGGATAGACGTAGAAGCAGTCGATCGGTGCACCGGACCGGCCGCCGCACGGATCGTCAGCCTGACCAGGCCTACACAGCCAAGTCGTTGCAGGTTCTGAGGCCGGTTCGGCGGAGACAGGTGAGGCCGAGACCGCAACGATCACCGCGACCAGCGCGCTCCAGAGAAGAACAAGGTTTCCGCGCGGGCGGGCACGACCGAAGCTCGTCATGCCTGCTGACGCTAACAGAATGCACCGATCTCGGCGTGAAACATCTGTCGACAACACACGGAAAATCTCGTTGCGTCAGAAGAAGTCTGACATCGTTCGTCCTATCAGCGAAGCCCCGGATGTCGCAATACGACGACATCCGGGGCCCGTAACGAAATCAGACCGCATTCGTTGGTGCGGCTCGAGAAATTATGCCGCGCTTACCGACTTGGTGTCCCAGGTGCTGACCGCCCAGATCACGACCACGTCGAGCGCGATGACCAGAACCGACCACAGCGGGTAGTAGGGCAGCCACAGGAAGTTCGCGAGAATCGACAGGCAGGCGATCCCGATGGCCGCGATTCGCGCCCACGTGGCACCGGTCATCAGTCCAATAGCTGCGATGGCGAGAAGGACACCGAGAACGATGTGGCCCCAGCCCCATGCGGTGGTATCGAACTGATAGATGTACTCGACGCCAACGATCAGCAGATCATCGTTTGCCACCGCGGCGATTCCCTGAAAGAAGGAGATCACGCCGAGCGTCAGCAGCAAGATGGCTGCCGCAATGGACGTACCTGCCGCAATACCCTGTTTTACAGGGCTGTTCGTACCGGATTCCGGGTTGGTCGTCATGTCCATGCCCTTCTCGAAAGTGTGATAACGAACAGTCACATGGTCCGACGCCGCCGAACACATCGCATCATCCTTGCCGGGTGATCCTCATCTTCGAAGGATGATGCGCTCAGGCAGGTCGGGTGCCAAAGTCGTGTAACGAGCATCCCGATCGCGAATACCCGACGTAGCGGAGGAAGAAACATGGCACCTGACTTCTCGGATACCACCGACTTCGAGGACTCACACCGCGGATTCGTCGATCGACTCGACCCTTGCACAATCACGGACGACGACGGTCGCATCGTCTGGGACATGCAGGAATATTCGTTCCTGGCCGGCGACTGTCCAAACACGGCTGACCCAAGCCTTTGGCGCCAGTCCCAGCTGTGCGCGATCAACGGCCTGTACGAGGTAACCGAGGGCATCTACCAGGTGCGGGGATTCGATATATCCAACATGACGATCGTCGAGGGCGATACCGGCATAGTCGTTATCGACCCATTGATCTCCAAGGAGACAGCGGCCGCCGGGCTGGCGCTGTATCGCCGCAATCGGGGCGAGCGCCCCGTCACCGGCGTGATCTACACCCATTCGCACGCCGACCATTTCGGGGGCGTCCGAGGGGTGCTGCCCGACGGGCATGAGAACGTTCCGATCCTGGCCCCGGAGGGATTTCTCGAACACGCTGTCTCCGAGAATGTCTATGCCGGACCGGCAATGAACAGACGAGCCTCCTACATGTTCGGCGCCATGCTCCCGAAGGGTCCGGACGGACACCTGAGCGCTGGTTTGGGAATCACCACGTCGTCCGGGAACCCCGGACTGATCCCACCCACCGTTGAGATAACCCACACCGGTCAGGTGGAGACGGTGGACGGGGTCCGGATCATCTTCCACATGACACCCGGCGCGGAGGCGCCGGCGGAGATGAACTTCCTATTTCCCGACCACCGGGCACTGTGTATGGCGGAAAACGCCACCCACAACATGCACAACATCCTGACTCCGCGAGGCGCCCTGGTCCGCGATGCTCGAACATGGGCACGCTACCTGGACGAGGCCATCGAGATGTTCGACGGTGACTACGACGTCTCGTTCGCCTCCCACCACTGGCCGACATGGGGGCGCGACCGGGTGGTCACGTACCTGTCGCAGCAGCGCGATCTCTACCAGTACCTGCACGACCAAACATTGCGCATGCTGAACACGGGCATGACCGGCATCGAGATCGCCGAGAACTTCCCGATGCCTCCTGCACTCGAATCAGCATGGCATGCAAGGGGATACTACGGATCGGTGAGCCACAATGTGAAGGCCATCTACCAGCGCTATATGGGCTGGTTCGACGGCAACCCGTCCTCGCTGTGGCAGCATCCACCCGAGGACGCCGCTACCCGGTACGTGGAATGTATGGGTGGACAGGCCGAGGTCCGGAGGAAGGCGGCGCGGTACTTCGAGGAGGGCGATCTCCGGTTCGCCGCGGAACTTCTCAAGCATGCCGTGTTCGCCGACCCGTCGGACAACGAGGCCAAAGAGTTACTCGCACGCACCTACGAGCGACTCGGGTTCGGTTCGGAAAACGCAATATGGCGCAACTTCTACCTCACCGGCGCCCTCGAATTGCGGGGAGGCATCGTTCCTCCCCCCATCCACACAATCAGCCTCGACGTGCTGGGAGCACTCACCCTCGAACAGATCTTCGACTCGCTGGCCCTGCGCGTCAACGGGCCCCGGGCATGGGACAAGTCCCTGGTCGCCGAATGGCATTTCACCGACCCCGAAGCGCACATCCGTACGACGTTGTCCAACGGCGCACTGATTCAGACGGTTTCGCCGAAGACCAGGGTGCAACCGGACGTCACCCTGACATTGACGAAAATGCAGCTACTCGAACTGATCACCGGCAAGGGAGTCGTGGGGATCGACATCAAAGGTGATCCGTCGAAACTTCTCGTCCTCACGAGTCTGCTCGACGCCCCCGACCCCGCGTTCCCCATCGTCACGCCATAGCTCTCGAGGGTCAGAACGTGAGTGACGAGCGCCTCACCTCGAGCTGTAGGTCCCCCTCTACCATCGCCAGGGGGGACCTACAGCTCGAACGCGATATCGCTGGGCGCCGTCAGTCGACGAGGGCGGTCGCCTCGACTTCGACGAGCACGTCCGGCTCGAATAGGTAGTCCACGCCGATTAGAGATGCCGGCGGCGTCGGCATGGAGAGCCCTATCTCAGCCGCGACCTGCTCGATCCCCGAAATGACCTCGCCGATCTTCTCCGGCTTCCAGTCCGTGACGTAGAACGTCAACCGGAGGACGTCGCCGAAGGTCGCACCGGCCCCTGCCAGCCCTGTCGCGGTGTTGCGCAACGCCTGGGCGACCTGACCGGCGAGATCGCCTTGGGCCACTGGGGTTCCATCGGCAAGTCGTGCAACCTGACCGGCGACGTGGACGTGCCGGGTACCGGTGCCGACGGCGACGTGGTGATACGGACTGGGCGTCGTCATGCCCTCAGGCGTGAGGTAGTGAATGGTCATGGAAGGTCTCCTCGAATACTGAACCCGGGCATTTCCTAGGTATCGCTTTTATACTTGGTCTCAAACGGTAACTTCAACGAAACCAGGTAGCGTGAGCGATACTCCCGAAGCCAGTCCCCACGAACTCTCGATCACCCCGCCTCATCGAGAACTGCTTGACCAGATCCTCGATAAGTGGTCGTTGGCAGTGCTCAACGAACTGTGCGAGCGCCCCAACCGCTTCAACGATCTGCGCCGCGCGATCCCCGCTGTGACACAGAAATCACTCACGGCCACGCTGCGTCGACTCGAACGCAACGGCATCATCAGACGCGAACTTCTAAGCTCCCGGCCGGTTGCCGTCGAGTACACGATCACTCCTCTGGGTAAGACCCTTCGCCACCCGGTCGACGTCCTCCTTGCCTGGGCCGAGGAACACTTTCCCGAAATCGAGGACGCACGCACACGCTTCGACGCCGAATCGGCCGAGTAGGTTGGCAAACACGCAGAAGGGCAGCTATTCGGCGACTAGGATGGCCGGTGCCGCTGGCTTCGCACTGACACGTTCACCCGCGTAACCCCGCCACGCTCGCTAACATCAGCCGTACCGACCGTCCAGGTCGGCAATCGGTGCATGTGGAAGATCGTTTCTCGGTCCAGCGAGAATTGGGGGTCTGCGTGACGGAAGTACATATCGGCGAGTTTCATCGAAGCACTCGAATACCTTCCGGCGCCGGGGGGCGGACAGTGACCCGCACCCGCCTGCACACTTCGCTCACCAAAGCCCTTACCGACGACGCCCACGATTATTCGGTTGCGTTGGTCTGTGCGCCGGCCGGGTCGGGCAAGACGCGCGCTGTGGCCGATTGGGCGCAAGAAGCACTCGCCGCCGAGCCTGCTCCCACGATCGCCTGGCTCACGATCGAGGAGAGGTTGAACGATCGCGTCGCCTTCTACCGGGCGATTCTGCATTCTCTCGCCGAGACCGGAAATCCTCGGCTTCAGCAGTCGTGCGCGGAACTCGATCCCACCTCAACCGATTTCGGCCCACAGTTGTCGACAGCGATGAACGAATTGGCCGAGAGCATTTGGATAGTGATCGACGACGCCCACCTACTGCTCGATACCGATGTTCTCGCTGATCTAGAGGCATTCATGCGTTGGCAACCTCCCATGCTTCGAACGATCGTCTGCGGGCGTTTCGAACCACCGCTGGCATTGCAGCGACTTCGCTTGGACGGCAAGCTTTTCACGATCACAGCTCGAGATCTCGCCTTCATACCCGACGAGGCCTCCGAGATGCTCGCCGAACACGACGTAGAACTCAGCGTGGACGATCTCGAGTCTCTCATGGATCGCACCGAAGGCTGGGCGGCCGGAATACGTTTGGCAGGAATGTCTTTGGAAGGACATCGAGATCCGAGCCGTCTCATTGCCGAGTTCACCGGGGACCGTCGAGCAGTGGCCGACTATCTCATCGAGGAAGTCCTCTCCGGCCAGACCGACGACATGCGCGAGTTTCTACTGCGCACTTCGGTGCCCGCCTCCTTCACCGTCGAACTCGCGGAGAAGCTCACCGGCTACACGGATGCGCACGCCAAAGCGGACTGGCTCGAACATCACAATTTCCTGATCAGTCGAATCGCCGACTCCCCGACCCGGTACCGCTACCATCCTCTGCTGCGGAGCTATCTTCGAGCGGAGATCAGCCGAATCGGCCACCTAGAGGTCGAACGCCTCGAATTGGCGGTAGCCCGCTGGCATGCGGAGTTCGGCGACTCCCTGCTCGCTCTCGAGCATGCGGTGAACTCAGGCGACCACAGCGAGATCGTCACGCTCCTCAACCGCTGTTCTCCCTCCCTGATCGTGGAGGGCCACGGGAAGGCTGCGGATCGGCTTCTCGCCCGTGCACCCCGCTCGTCGCAGAATCATCCGGCGGCACGGTTGATCGGCGCGGCAGCGGCACTGGCCGCAGGTAATATTCCGGTTGCCAAGTCGATTCTCGATCTCCTCGACCGCGACCCGTCGGGAATGTTGGTTGATGGGGTCACCGAACCCCAACTACACCTACTGCTCCGTGAATCACTCCGCGTCCAAGCCTCCATTTCCGATGGTGACATCGACGATGCGCTGAACCGACTTCGCGACGTGGGCGTGGAACCAACCGGCGATTCCAGGCTCGATGCATTCGTGCTGCTACAGGAAGGGCGTGCGCTCCTCTTCATCGGCCGGACCGACGAATCGGAAGAAGTACTCACGAAGGCGCTGGCACACGCCAGACTCGGCAATGCCCCGCTCAGCGTCATGCACTGCCTGGGAACTCTCGCGGCGATGGCGATGGCGCGGGGTGACGTGGCGTCGACTTCGATCTTCGCGAACGAGGCTCTCTCGCTCGGTTACCGGCACTCCGCGACCAAGGATCCGATGCTCCAGTTGGTACGGCTCGTAGACTCCTGGCTCCGTTATGTTCGGATCGACGGCAATGCCTCGACGATCGCCATCGAATCCGCCGACGCGTTGCGTCGCACGAACACCGACGCGTTGCGCCACGCAGGGGCCGATGCCGCTCGATTCGCCGAGGGCGTCGCAGCGCTGTTCGGTCTCGACACGTCTACACACCGACACAAGTCGGTGTCATGGCTACACGCGCACAGTCCACTGTCCCCTTCCCTGCCCGTGCCGCCCGGCATCCGGGCTGTGCTGCTGCCCGGCATTGCCCACGCTTACCTCACCGCGGGAGAGATTGGGTGGGCGCACGAATTGGTGACGCAAACGCAGGCACTCCTCGGATCGACCGGCGACATCGCCGTAGTCGAGGCCAACGTCCATCTTCACGCTCACCGTCTCGACGCCGCGACCAAGACGCTGCAACCCGTCCTGAGCGGTGATCTCGAATGCACCGCTGAAACAAACCTGATTGCGGCGTGGCTCATGGACGCCTCGATCGCGCATGCTCGCAAGCATGATTCACGCGCCCACCGCGGAGTGATCGAGGCCCTGCGCCTTGCGGAGCCCGAATCCATACTTCGCCCGTTTCACGACAGCGGACCAACCATCCGAGAACTTCTCGTACGGAGCACCGGCCGATTCGGCGTCCTCGAGCACTTCGCGGACCGACTGCGTGCATCCTTTCCGCCGGTGCAGAACACGGCGCCGCATGTGTTGACCCGACGCGAACAAGAACTCCTGATGGAACTTCCATCGTGGCGCACGGCAGAACAGATCGCGGCCGACCTGTGCGTCTCGGTGAACACCGTGAAGACACATCTACGCGGGATATACCGCAAACTCGGCGTCAGATCCCGCCGCGAGGCCATCGCGGCGGCGCAGCGGAGCGGATTGCTCTGAGCCGGTTCACCACTTGCGGGTGATGCACGAATCGATCAGGTCGATCACCCTGAGAACAACGGCTGACCGAGTTCTGAAAGTACGCTGCGAATGAAGGAGCCCGACGTGGTACGTCCCGAATCGAGCTGGCCCGGCAACGTCAGGTACACCTTCCTGATCTCCGGAGCTCTCTCGGATCGGGTACTGGCTGCCTTCCCCGAGTTGGACGTCTCGGACGTGACGACCGGCGACACCACGCTCTACGGCCGAGTCGACAGCCCAACTGATCTTCGCGGCATGCTGGCCCGCTTCGACGCGCTTGGCTTGACCATCATCGAGATGCGCCGGCTGCCGGACTGATACGACGCGACCAGCGCAACTAGGCGTGGCGCGCCCGATCGAACCCGAACGAGTCCGCCACGGCGTCGTCGACCGAACCATTGTGGGCATCGAGCAGCTCTACCCGCTCACTCGCGGACATCCCACCCCAGATTCCGTACGGTTCACCAACACTGAGCGCATGCTTTCGACAAGGTACGAGCACCGGGCATCCGCGGCATACGAGCTTGGCCTGCAAATCTCGCGTCTCGCGGGCTCGGCCTCGTTCACGGTCGGGATGGAAGAAGACAGAAGACTCGCGACCACGGCACGCAGCCTCTTTCTGCCAGTCCCACTCCTCCGCTACCGGGGTGGGAAGGCTCAGCCGGTTGGACATCTCACTCCTTCGGATATCTGCAGACCGTCCAGAAGGGTTTCCTGCGTGCGTTTCCGGACCAGGTCGGCGACACCGAAGTCGATGCCGATCATCAGGGCCATGATTCGTGTCCTCTTCAAGTCAGGCGAGTGAGAGTGCCACTGACGAGAGTAGAGAAGCTTTGAGTTCCAATCAAACCTCACTTACGTCTTTTGGTGAACAAAGTCCGATGTTCACCGGTTATTTCACCAATTGGTGAACAGCAGGTGGTTGATCGCCAGCGCGCCGACAGCCTGCGCTGCCAGCCAGAATCTGTGACTACCCTTCGGTAGGAGAGCCGGAGCGGTGAGCAGCCAGACTGCGAAGGGCAACCAGATCCGTTCGGTCTCGGCCTTGCTCAACCTGCTCAGGTCCGCAATCACCACGATCACGAGGGCCGCGACCACAAGAACCGGGATTGGCGACAACGACCGCAATCGCGACCAGGAAAATGCACGAGGCACAGCGGCGGGCACTGCGACTCCCACCGCACAGACGAGCGCCGCGAAGTTCGCCCACCCCCAGTACGCGAACGGCCGGTCCGCGGCGATGCCCTGGTAGTAACGCTCCTGGACCAGCGTGTATCCGTCGAACCACCAAAACCCGTACGCCGTGAAGATCGCAGCAACAGCCAGCGCCCCGATCACAGCGCCGAGGAGCGGTCGCGCATTCCGGGCTACGAGCAGCACTGCAAGGGCCAGTACGCCCATCAACACCAGGCCGTAACTGAGGTAGACGCCGAATCCGAGCAGCACGCCCGCGCCGAGCGCAGCCACCCACGGATACCGCACACTCCGGGAAGCCGAGAGAGCCAGTAGCGCAATCCCCCAGGCGACGACGCCGGTGAAGACCGCGTCAGCCGAGGCGGCGATCCAGATGACCGCCGGCGCCAACGCCAAGAATGGCGCGGCCCGGCGCGCCATCGCCTCGTCACCCAGTGCACGGACCGTTACGATCACCGCAACCGCAGCGCTCGACCCGACCGCAACACACAGTGCGGACGCCCAGGCCCCACCGCTCAGTCCGATCCGATCGAGCCACACGAACGTCAGGACCGCACCGGGTGGGTGCCCGGCGACATGCGTAGTCCACGAATCGGGTTGGTAGTCCAGGATTCTCTGCGTAAAACCGTGAAGCATCGACGGAATATCGGTGATTGCCGGCACTTCGTGCAGATACTCGTCCCTGGATGTGAGCCGGTCGACGAAGCCACGCTGCCACCCGTCCACCATGGCCAACGACATCGCCCACGCTGCGCCGATCAGATACGTGCCCACCGCCAGCCGGCGCCAGGACAGACTCTGCGCCAGCGATGGGCCCCACAAGACCATCGCGATCGCGATGAGGACAGCGAACGGAGTGCCCCAGCCGACGTGCACATCGCGGAAGCCGAAGAGTGGGGCTGCGTCGGCGAAGTCCTTGACCGTTTGCGCCGACCGGTTGATGATCGGAGTGATGGTCTCGTTGCCCATATACGGGACCACGAACGCGACCGCGACGAGTACGAGAGCCAGCACCGCACCCACAACATCGCTGCACCGAAAGTTCCGCCTACGAGCATGCTGGGTAGATCGGATGACGTCATCTCCCTTGGCGAATTCCGCACTCGCGCCCAGCATAACGAGGAAAGATGACCTCATGGTCGAACACTCCGTGTCTCACCTGCCAACCGCGGATATCGCCGTCATCGGTGGAAGCGGCTTCTACTCGTTCTTCGACGAGAACGCCGCCGAGATCACGATCGACACCCCGTATGGGAGTCCCACTGCACCGATCACGGTTGACGAAGTCGAGGGCAAGAGGGTGGCTTTCTTGCCGCGACACGGCGTTCACCACGAATTCGCCCCGCACACAATCCCCTATCGCGCAAACATGTGGGCACTGCGCGTGCTCGGGGTGCGTCAGGTGTTCGCCCCCTCCACAACTGGCAGCCTCACCACTGAGCTTCTGCACGGCTCGATGGTGATACCCGACCAACTTGTCGACCGCACGAGCGGCCGCAAACAGACCTACTTCGATACCGGCACCGTGCACGTCCAGTTCGCCGACCCGTTCTGTCCCGTTCTCCGCAAGGCGGCATTGCAGCCGGGGACGGTCGACGGCGGCGTACTCGTGGTGATTGAGGGACCTCGGTTTTCGACCCGGGCGGAGAGCTTGTGGTTCGCTCGGCAGGGCTGGAGCCTGGTGAATATGACAGGCCACCCCGAGGCTGTCCTCGCACGCGAGCTCGAGATGTGTTACGCAGCCATCGCACTGGTCACCGATCTGGACGCGGGGATCGAGGTGGGTGAAGGCGTGCGAGCCGCGGATGTTCTTGCCGAGGTCGACCGCAATCTCGAATCATTGAAGGCACTGGTACGTTCAGCGATCGCCGCCGCACCCGCGGCCGCCTGCGATACTTGTCGAGTCCACGAGGGAGTGACCCTCCCATTCGAACTTCCATGACTCCGACCCGGATACTACTGACGGGTGCTGCCGGATTCATCGGCAGCCATGTTCACACGCTCCTGTCCAGTCGAGGTCACGACGTCGTGGCCGTGGATGCACTGCTCCCGTCCGCCCACGGAACAGAGTCCGAGGAACCGGAAAGCGTTCGGCGGGTGGATGTCCGCGACCTGACCACCTTGAAGGAGTTACTCAGCGGTGTCGACGTGGTGTGTCATCAGGCCGCCGTCGTCGGGGCGGGAGTGAACCCGAGCGACGCCCCCGCATATGCCAGCCACAACGATCTCGGAAACGCGACAGTGCTCGCGGCGATGCACGAAACGGGCTGTCACCGTTTGGTACTGGCATCGTCGATGGTCGTCTACGGCGACGGACGGTACCGCAATGCCCGCGGAGAGACCGTGCTCCCTGCGCCGCGCCGGCCCGAGGACCTCGCGGCGGGCAACTTCGACACCACCGACCCGGCCAGCGGTGAGGCACTCGATTGGGAACTCGTCGAGGAGGATTCACCGCTGCGGCCGCGGAGCCTGTACGCCGCGAGTAAGGTCGCACAGGAAAACTACGCCCTCGCCTGGTCGTTGGCTACCGGTGGAAGCGTGACCGCCCTGCGCTATCACAACGTGTACGGCGAGCACATGCCGCGAGGAACGCCCTACTCCGGTGTGGCGGCGATGTTCCGCTCGTCCCTCGAAGCCGGTGAACCACCGCGCGTATTCGAGGACGGCCGGCAAATGCGCGACTTCGTGCACGTCCACGATGTCGCCTCGGCAAACGTGGCGGCCATCGAGGCCGCACTTACCGGATTCTCGGTGTTCAACGTCTGCTCGGGACGACCGATCTCGATCGGAGAGGTGGCAGCAACTCTTGCGCAGGCCTGCGAAGGCCCCGAACCCGTCGTCACCGGCGAGTACCGCCCCGGCGATGTGAGGCATATCGTCGCAAGCCCTGAGCTGGCCGGCGAAGTGCTCGGATTCCGTGCACAGATACCGCCGGAAACGGGTCTCGCGGCGTTCGCGCACGCACCCCTGAGGTCGGCGACACCGGCAGGGCCGCCTCGTGTCTGAGCGAACACCGACCGCCGCACCCGACGTCACCGTCGTCATCCCCTGTATGAACGAGGCCGGTTCCCTACCCGGAGTACTGGCAGCGATTCCCGACGGATACCGGACAGTGGTCGTGGACAACAACTCCACCGACGACACCGCAGACGTCGCCCGCGCCCACGGCGCGTCGGTGATACGTGAGCAGATCCCGGGATACGGTTCCGCCGTTCACGCGGGGGTACTTGCCGCACGAACTTCCGTGGTCTGCGTACTGGACGGCGACGGATCGATGAACGCGGGTGAACTTCCGCGACTCGTTGCCTCATTGGACTCGGGCGCCGACCTTGCGGTGGGACGCCGCAGGGCAGATCGCCGCGGAGCGTGGCCGCTCTACAGCAGACTCGGCAATGCCGTCCTCGCCGCTCGGCTTCGGCGTCGATACGGACTGCCGGTCCACGATCTCGGTGCGATGAGAGCCGTGCGCCGTCAGGACCTACTCGACCTGCATGTCGACGACCGAAGGTCCGGGTATCCGCTGCAACTTCTCGTCCTCGCCGGACGTGCGCATTGGCGGGTCGTCGAGCACGACATCACCTACCGCCCTCGCACCGCGGGAAGCTCGAAGGTGTCAGGTTCGCTGAAGGGGACGATCGTTGCCCTGCACGACTTCTGGAAGGTGATCGCGTGACCCTCGACGTAGTGGTCCTCGTCGTCGCAAAGGCGCCTGTCCCAGGTTTTGCGAAGACCAGGCTGGCATCGGAGATGGGCGACGTCCGAGCCGCCGAGCTCGCGGCGGCTTCGCTGCTCGACACCCTCGCCGCCGTCGAGGCAGCAGATGTCATGCATCGAGTCGTCGCAATGACCGGCGATCTCGACAAGGCAGTCGGAAACGGAGACATCTCGGCGGCGCTGGGCGGTTTCACCGTGATATCGCAACGTGGTGACGGCCTCGCGGAGCGCCTGGTGAACGCACACGCCGACGCATACGCAATGTTCGGCGTGCCAATCCTTCAAATCGGGATGGACACCCCACAGGTGAGCGCGGCACTTCTCGAGGAATCGGCGGCGACCCTGACCCGGAACGAGCAGTGCGTCCTGGGACCGGCCGAAGACGGTGGCTGGTGGGTCCTCGGCGTGCCGGACGCGGCGGCAGCGGAGGCGATACTTTCCGTTCCGATGTCCCGTCCGGACACGGGCCGACTCACCCGAGATGCCCTTGTCGCGAGCGGGATGGAGGTCGTGGACCTGCCGATGCTCCGCGACATCGACTACGCGGCCGATGTCGCACCGGTCGCGGCTCTGTGCTCGGCGTCCAGTCGGTTTCGTGCCGTGAGTGGCTGTTGAGCTCGCACGGGCTGCTGCCGGTTACCCGAACTCGCCGTGCCTACCCGCTCCCGCGGCGAACCGTGCAGCCCCCTCGAGTGTCCCGTTGGCCAGAGAGATTGTGCCGCGTCGAAATTCGTTCATGAGGGCATGATCCTCGGTAAGTCCGGCCTGCTCGAGCAGCGACAATCGATCCTGCCTCATGCATACCTGCGGAAAGGCAGCGATCTCCCGGGCCAACTCCTGGGCTGCCGCGATTGCACTGCCCGCCTCGACTTTCCGGTTGATCAGCCCCATACTCAGGGCTTCGTCGGCATCTACCGGGCGCCCGGTCAGGACGAGATCCATCGCGCGGCCCTCACCGATCAGGCGGGGCAGGCGAACAGTCCCACCATCTATGAGAGGAACGCCCCAGCGTCTACAGAACACCCCCAGGATGGCGTCCTGATCGGCAACTCGCAGGTCAGCCCACAGCGCCAACTCCAACCCACCGGCCACGGCGTGTCCCTCGATCGCGGCGATGACGGGTTTGCTCAATCGCATCCGAGAGATACCCATCGGCGCATCCCCGTCGGGCGCGACCCGGTTCCCTGTTTCCGAGCCAATCGCCTTCAAATCTGCACCGGCGCAGAACGTTCCACCCTCACCGTGCAGGACCGCCACAGATGCATCCGCGTCGGCGTCGAAAGCGCGGAAGGCATCGGCGAGCGCCTCGGCGGTGGGCCGGTCCACCGCGTTGCGCACCTCGGGTCGGTTGAGGCTGATCGTCGTCACCGGGCCGTCCTTGCGGACGAGTACGAGATCCGGAGTCATGGAATTCGCCTTTCCTCGCTGGTACGGCGACGCTAGCACCACTCGGCCACCCTTGACGCAAGAACGGAACGGGTGTTCACTTCTTCATATGGCCTACCGGCGCACACCCGCGGTCCAGGAACGATTGGACGCACTTCGCACCACGCTGGTCGATTCTGCGATCGGGCTGATCTCCCGCCACGGATACGGTGGGTGCTCGATCTCGGCTGTCGCGGCAGAAGCCGGCGTGGGCACCGGCACGGTGTATCGGCACTTCACGAACAAGGGCGAACTCTTCACGGAGGTCTTCCGCATCGTCTGCAGCCGGGAGGTGAGCGCCGCCGTCGAGGCCGGAAATACCGCCCGCAACATCGAGGGCAGCTACGTGGCAGCAGTCTCCGCATCGGTCCGCACCTTTGCCGAGCGGGCGCTGCGCGCACCGACGCTTGCATACGCCCTGCTCGTAGAACCAGTGGACCCGCAGGTCGACACCCAACGCCTGCTGTTCCGGGAGTCGTTCCGGGATGCGTTCGCTGCCACGATCGAGGCTGCCATCGAGTCCGGAGAGATTCCGGAACAGGACGCCTCCTTGACCGCGGCCTGCATCGTCGGCGCCATCGGCGAGGCGCTTGTCCTGCCCCTGGCGCGCGGAGTCGGAGACTCCAAAGGAATCGGAGTCGGAGACTCCAAAGGAAACGGAGTCGGTGACCCCAGGGGGTCGCCCGACGGCGCGATCATCCCCGCTCTTCTCACTTTTACGCTTCGATCTCTCGGGAGCCCCGAATGACTGCCACACATGAGGTCTTCAACCAAGTTCCTCCGCTGACCAACTTCGACGCCGCCGACTACCCGCCTCTTCTCGACGCGTTGCAGCGGGAGGGCGCTCATGAATCGCTCGACGAGGTACACGACGTCGGGCGACTCGCAGGCAGCGAGGAAGCGCAGCGACTCGGCGACCTAGCCGAAGCGCACCCTCCGATCCTGCGCACACACGACCGCTACGGGCACCGCATCGACGAGGTGGAGTACGACCCCGCCTATCACACGCTGATGACGACGGCCGTCGAGATGGGGTTGCACGGCGCCCCCTGGGCGGACCCGAACTCGCACGCCCACCTGGTGCGGGCCGCGAAGATGTCGGTGTGGGGCCGTGTCGACGCCGGGCACACCTGTCCGATCTCCATGACCTACGCCGTGGTCCCGGCACTGCGGCACAACCCCGAATTGGCGCAGCAGTACGAGCCGCTGTTGACCACCAGAATCTACGATCCGACACTGCGACCGGCGCACGAGAAGGCCGGGCTGATCGCCGGGATGTCCATGACGGAGAAGCAGGGCGGGTCCGATGTGCGCGCGGGCACCACCCGCGCCGTTCCGCAGTCCGACGGCAGCTACCTGCTGACCGGGCACAAGTGGTTCACCTCGGCTCCGATGTCGGACATCTTCCTCGTCCTCGCCCAGGCACCCGGTGGACTGTCATGCTTCTTCCTGCCTCGCATCCTGCCGGACGGCACCCGGAACCGAATGCACCTGCAGCGCCTCAAGGACAAGCTCGGCAACCACTCGAACGCGAGCAGCGAGGTCGAATACGACGAAGCGGTGGCCTGGCTCGTCGGTGAGGAGGGGCGGGGTGTCCCCACCATCATCGAGATGGTCAACATGACCCGCCTCGACTGCACCATCGGCACGGCCACCGCAATGGTCGCCGGCACCGCGCAAGCAGCCCACCATGCCGTCCACCGCAGCGCTTTCGGCGCCCACCTGGTCGATCAGCCATTGATGCGGAACGTGCTCGCCGACCTCGCGATCGAGTCGGAGGCATCGACAACCGTCGCGATGTGGCTGGCCGCGCTCACCGACCGTGCGACCGCAGGCGACGCGCACGCCACCGCCCTGCGCCGCATTTCACTGGCGGTCAGCAAGTACTTCGTCTGCAAACGCGGACCGATCCACGCCGCCGAGGCACTGGAATGTCTGGGTGGAAACGGGTACGTGGAAGACTCGCGCATGCCGCGGCTGTACAGGGAAGCCCCGCTGCTGTCGATATGGGAGGGCTCCGGCAACGTCGCAGCACTCGACACCCTGCGTGCGGTGGCAAAACAGCCGGAATCGCTGCAAGTATTCTTCGACGAACTCGGCACGGCCGCGGGCGTCGACTCCCGGTTGGACGCTGCGGTCGAGAATCTGAAGACGGCTTTCGGCGACCCCGAAACCCTCGAACACCGGGCCCGACGCGTGGTCGGCGACATGGCGCTCGCGTTGCAGGGGTCTCTACTCATCCGCCACGGACACCCGGCGGTCGCGGACGCTTTCTGCGCCAGCCGTCTGTCCGGGGACTGGGGCAGCGTCTTCGGTACGCTGCCGACCGGTGTAGACACCGCCGCAATCATCGACCGCACAACCCCGAAGGTGGGATTATGACCGACTACGACAACCAGTCCGGCACCCGGCCCGCCGCATGGCGCGAAGGCTGGGGCGAGGGCGGAGACTCCCTGTTCGCAAGCCCGACACCCGACCGCGACGAAAAGGCCACCGAGTATCGGACCCTCACATACCAGGTGACCGGACGCATCGCCCGGATCACGTTCAATCGACCGGAACACGGCAACGCGATCACCGCCGATACCCCTTTCGAGATCGCCGACACCGTCGAGCAGGCCGACCTCGATCCTCGGGTCCACGTAATCCTGCTGTCGGGCCGCGGAAAGGGATTCTGCGGCGGATACGACCTGAATGTCTTCGCCGAGCACCGCGGGTATTCGGGCGACGGACGGGCGACGGACGGGACGGTGCTAGACCCTAACGTCCAGGCGCGCAATCACGACCCAGGCGGCAACTGGGATCCGATGGTCGACTACGCCATGATGAGCCGATTCAACCGCGGCTTCGCGAGTCTGCTTCACGCGAACAAACCGACGGTCGCAAAGATCCACGGCTTCTGTGTAGCCGGCGGCACCGATATCGCGCTGTTCTGCGACCAGATAATCACTGCAGCCGACACGAAAATCGGCTATCCCCCGACCCGGGTGTGGGGAGTGCCCGCGGCGGGTATGTGGGCGCACCGCCTCGGCGACCAGCGAGCCAAACGCCTGCTCCTCACGGGAGACTGCATCAGCGGACGGCAGGCGGCCGAGTGGGGGCTGGCGGTGGAGTCTGCGCCACTCGATGAACTCGACGAACGCACCGAGAACCTCGTCCAGCGGATAGCGCAGATGCCGATCAACCAACTGATGATGGTCAAGCTCGCGCTGAACAGTGCGCTGCTCGCACAAGGTGTCACCACCTCGGCAATGGTCAGCACCGTCTTCGACGGTATGGCCCGGCACACCCGGGAGGGCCACGCATTCCAAATGCGATCGTCCACCGTCGGATTCCGCGAGGCGGTCAGGGAACGAGACGAACCGTTCGGCGATCACAAGCGGCAACAGTTCGAGCAGAAGTGACGCTTTCCGCAGCCAGGAGAAGCGGACACCACGCGATCAGCATTCCCCTACTCAGGCGGCTAATCACCGTTCGGTCGAGGGATCTCGAGCCGTCGGTTCGAGAAGTCACGTAGGCACGCGGAAGACTGCCTCGAGTGTGGCCGCATCACCGAACGTTCGGCTGACATCAGCCACGCAAATCGCCTAGGCGCAATCGCGGCAGATCAGCTGGCCGCCCGCCTCCGAGGCGAGGCGCGAACGGTGATGCACTAGAAAGCAACTACTACAGGTGAATTCGTCATCCTGCTTGGGCATGACACGAACGGTGAGTTCTTCACCGGACAGGTCTGCGCCGGGCAGTTCGAACGACTCCGCCGTGTCAGTCTCCTCGACATCGACGACGGAAGACTGTGAGTCGCTCCTCCGCGTCTTCAGTTCTTCGAGCGAGTCCGCGGCGAGTTCGTCGTCGACGGTAACCCGTGGTGCGTCGTAGTCGGTTGGCATGACTTCCTCCCGTAGGCTCAGGGTTCTTAGTTGGGTGAAATTTCTTTTGTTGTTGGGCGCGGTTGCTAGACAACGAGCCGATCCTGCATTTTGTTCCCGGGACGGCTACACGATCTTTCGAGGCCATCTTTCGGGGACATGGAATGCCCGTTCCGGACCCATCTCAATCACTCGACCCGGAAGGTCGTTCAGACGGTGACGGACGGCCATTACCAAAGTAGAGGATCTAGCTCCCGGGATCCGATCATCGTTCCGACTGCTGGTACGCAACCGACGCTCCACTATAGGGAAGCCTCACTTTTGTGCAACTCGGGGGTCCGGATTTCGCTCGATGCGGTGGTCGTACCGGCGACATCACGGACGCTTCGGACATCTGAGACGTGACTCACCCTGGACCCCGCTCCGCCCCTCACGCCTCAGCGCGCCGACGCCCGCTCCAGCCCCACAAAGATGGTTCCGCTTAGCGGAACGGTCCAACTTCCCATTCCACCCCTCGAGACGGTAGCCGCTTCGCGATAGTCGAATTGAAGTTAATTACTTTCTATTGTTTTCCAAACAATCCAATCCAGCATTTCCACAATTTGGTGCGAATCGAAAGTCTGACAACAAGGCCCAGTTGAATTATCGGGACGAGGAATTCGCTTATCAGTTGGGTAGGTCGGATATTCGTACGCATAGAAAATGTCTGATTCCGGCCGAAAACTGAAAACCGTTGCAGGTTAGGCAAGTACAACAGTGTCGTGAACCATGGACCGTGGACCGACTGAAGGAAAGTGGGACACAATCGCGGAACGACGAGATGAGCAGGGCTTCGGCGAGTACGTACCCGAACCGGCAGCGGGTGCCGCTGAGTCCATCGGGAATAGATCTCCGCAGGGAGCGTTGATACCCACAGGTAGTTGAATGATCAATCATATGAGGAGACGTCATATGCCTGCCATAACGGTGGAAAATATCCTTGCCTTGCCGCGCATCGACGCGCCCGCACCGCGCGCCGTCGACCGCCCGGTTCGTTCCCTGACCACGGCCCCGACCGGATATGAGGGCGAAGGCTTCCCCGTTCGCCGCGCCTTCGCCGGCATCGATCTGGCGGCGCTGGACCCCTTCGTCCACATGGACCAGATGGGCGAAGTCGACTACGCACCCGGTGAGCCCAAGGGAACGGCCTGGCATCCGCATCGCGGCTTCGAGACCGTCACGTACATGATCGAGGGAATCATGGAGCACCACGACTCCAGCGGCGGTGGCGGCACTATAGGTGGCGGAGACACCCAGTGGATGACCGCAGGTGGTGGCATCCTTCACATCGAGGCTCCGCCCGAGCACCTCGTATTGAGCGGCGGCCTGTTCCATGGAGTCCAGTTGTGGGTCAACCTGCCGCGCGAGAACAAGATGGCCGCGCCCCGCTATCAAGACATCACCGGCCGGAAGGTGGCTCTACTGTCTTCACCGGACGGGGGCGCGCTCGTTCGTGTCATCGCGGGCGAGGTAGCCGGGCACCACGGCCCGGGCTCGACCTATACGCCCATCAGCCTCGTCCACGCGACGATTGCCCCGGGCGCGAGCCTGACGCTGCCGTGGAACCCTGAATTCAATGCGCTGGCGTATGTCCTCGCCGGCGATGGCCTCGCCGGTTCCGAGCGCAGGCCGATTCGCATGGGTCAGACGGTCGTCTACGGCCGTGGTGACACCATCACGATCTCCGCGACCGATACCCAGGACTCGAGAACCAAGTCCCTCGAGGTGTACTTCCTCGGAGGCAAACCGATCCGTGAACCCATCGCAATGGCCGGACCGTTCGTCATGAACACCCGGGCCGAGGTGCTGCAGGCGTTCGACGACTTCCAAGCCGGGCGGTTGGGATCAGTTCCCGCCGCACACGAGTCGCTCGACTGACGCAAGGCCGGCACAGCCCGCAACCGGTTCCGGAAGAACTCAGCGGCGGCGGATCCTCGCGTCGATGCGATGGATCCGCAGGTCGCTGCGCGGGATTCGGAACGTCTCGACTACCCGCACTGTGGCGAGGGTGCGGCCGAACAGTCCGGCGTCGAGGAGGTAGTCGGCGGTGACGTCATCGCCCTCCACCGACCATGTGCAGTCCCGAATAACCCGGATCAATCGGTACTGGGGCCCACCGGAAAGACTTCGGCGCAAGTGATCCCCGGAGAACGCCGTCTTGATCCCGGCCTCGTAGCGGACTGCGCGTGGCTCGATCGGCACCGAGTTACCGTTGCGACTCAGCAGCGCATCGAGGTAGGCCCGTGCGACATCGACCTGATCGTCCATCTCAGTAGTCGAACATCTCGAAAGACTCGAGCACCAGGGTTTGCGCATCATCGCAGCTAGGCGCCGACGCAGCCACGGACGCCGTCAATCGATTGCCGGGTCTGCCGTGTTCGCTCGGGGGGCTCGACGGCGCCTCGGTGTCGAGCACCCCACCTGGATAGAAGTAGTAGTGGCAGTCGAACGAGTCCCGGAAGTGAGCAAATTCCTTCCCGTCGAGCTCGACCAGTTCGGGTCCACCGGCGCGAGGACGCTCGGGGGACAAGGCGAGCCGGACAGACGCCCGGTCACCGCCACGGAGAGTGATATGGCATTCGTAGGGGCGCGCGCCCGGCAGGAACACCTCGACCCCCCGGTCGGACAGCTTCTCGACTACTGCACATGGATCCTGCTGTGCCAGGGGAATTCCCGGACCCATCGACTCCGGAGAGTGGAGCTTGCCCGCTACCGATCCGGCCACGGTGCGGGCCTCCGCACAGTCGTCGCCCGCAGGAGAATCCCCCAATCTCCCGGCGCCGTCGAGGTACGACACGTGTCCCCAGCGCCCCGCGACCGCCGCCTGAGTAGCTACCGCGGGCAAACGGAAGTAGAGCGTGCACGTTCCCGGCACGGACCCGACAGCGGGGCGAACCTCGAGTCCCGACATCGTCTCGCGGGCGCCGGTTTGCTCCGATGGTTCACGCTCTCCCACGGTCACCTCTACCCACGCCGGGTCGGCGGCCCTGCCATGGAAAGGAACCAGTTCGGCGTGACAGGTGGAGAGATCGCCGACCGGTCCATACGCGGTGAGCTCACCGAACGAGGCGACCAATTCCGCATCGAGAAGTCCACACGGTTCGATGTCGCGCGCCGCCTGTGCAACGGCCAGTTCCCCACGAACGAAAGCGCTCACCGGTTGGCCGTAGACCAGTTCACCCGCGACCTGCGGCGCACCGTCAACCGCGACCCCACAGGACGCGAGGAGCACTGCAAAAGCACTGGCCAACAGCGGTGATGCCGCCACCTTCCTGCGTCCCATCCGCAATCCCTCCCGCACGCACTCCACACCCTGCCACGCTTTCCGCTACGCCCGGGGTAAAGTGCTGAGTATGCAGCGCGCACTCCTCCTCGGTTGCCGCGACGGGGTCTGATCCAGACTGGCCTCCCGTCGCGGGGTTTTGCGTGCGCCGGTCGACATAGTCGCTGGACTCACAAGGTCCACCCCAAACCTGGAGATCAATCCCATGTCCCCCGCTGACGCCTTTACTTCCGGATCGCGCACCATCACGCCGCCTTCCAAACCAGCTCCCGCCGACCAACCGGTGTGGAACACCCAGAAGAATTCGTCGATGCCGACGTTCCGCTACCGTCCCTTCTCCGAGGAAGTGGAACCGGTCTCGCTGCCGGACCGCACGTGGCCCGACAAGGTCATCGACCGCGCCCCGCAGTGGTGCGCCGTCGACCTCCGTGACGGCAACCAGGCTCTGATCGATCCGATGAGCCCCGCCCGCAAGCGGCGCATGTTCGAACTGCTTGTGCGGATGGGCTACAAGGAGATCGAGGTCGGCTTCCCGTCCGCCAGCCAGACGGACTTCGACTTCGTCCGCGAGATCATCGAAGACGGAGCGATCCCGGACGACGTCACCATCCAGGTGCTCACGCAGTCCCGCCCGGAACTGATCAAGCGCACATTCGAAGCCTGCGAGGGCGCGAACAAGGTGATCGTCCACTTCTACAACTCCACATCCATCCTGCAGCGGAGGGTGGTGTTCAAGGCCGAGCGCGACGTGATCACGAAGATCGCAACCGACGCGGCATCCCTGGTCCTCGAAGAGGCGAAGAAGTACCCGGACACACAGTGGCGCTGGGAGTACTCCCCCGAGTCGTACACCGGCACGGAACTCGAGTACGCCAAACAGGTGTGCGACGCCGTCACCGAGGTGCTGCAGGCCACCCCTGAGAACCCGGTGATCTTGAACCTGCCGGCCACCGTCGAGATGGCGACGCCGAACGTGTACGCCGACTCCATCGAGTGGATGCACCGCAACCTGGCCCGCCGCGACTCGGTCATCCTGTCGCTGCACCCGCACAACGACCGCGGTACGGGTGTGGCCGCGGCAGAGCTGGGCTACCAGGCGGGCGCAGACCGCATCGAGGGCTGCCTCTTCGGCAACGGTGAGCGCACCGGAAACGTTTGCCTGGTGACCCTCGGACTCAACATGTTCACCCGCGGTGTCGACCCGCAGATCGATTTCTCGAACATCGACGAGATCCGCCGCACCGTTGAGTACTGCAACCAACTGCCGGTCCACGAGCGCCACCCCTACGGCGGCGACCTCGTCTACACCGCGTTCTCCGGCAGCCACCAGGATGCGATCAACAAGGGACTCGACGCGATGAAGTTCGACGCCGATTCCCAGGACTCCGACGTCGACAACATCCTGTGGGCGGTCCCGTACCTGCCGATCGATCCCAAGGACGTGGGCCGGACTTACGAGGCCGTCATCCGCGTCAACTCACAGTCGGGCAAGGGCGGCGTCGCCTACATCATGAAGGCCGATCACGGCCTTGCCCTGCCTCGGCGCCTGCAGATCGAGTTCTCCCAGGCCGTTCAGCACATCACCGAGGGCGAGGGCGGCGAGGTGTCGCCGAAGGAGATGTGGGACGTCTTCTACGAGGAGTACCTGGCCCCGATCAGTCCTCTCGAGCGGATGAAGCAAAAGGTCACGGCGTCGGAGACCGACGACGGCATCGACTCCATCACCGCGATCGTGAAGGTCGACGGCAAGGAGGCCGAGATTTCGGGCAGCGGCAACGGCCCACTCGCCGCGTTCGTCGACGCGCTCTCCACGATCGACTTCGATGTGCGCGTGCTCGACTACTCCGAGCACGCCATGTCTGCCGGCGACGACGCCCGGGCGGCCGCCTACGTCGAGACCGCGGTGACGCTCCCCGACGGCCGCACCAACGTGGTGTGGGGCGTAGGCATCGCGACCTCGATTACCACTGCCTCGCTACGCGCCGTCGTTTCGGCGGTCAATCGGGCATACTGACCCTCGACTACACCCTCGCTGCCGTAGGTACGCACCAAGCGCACCTGCGGCAGCGTCGTATCGAGCGCAGGATCGCCGACTCTCCGGTGTTTTTTCAATTCGGATGAAACAGGCACCGTAACAACGGGTTACATGTAGTTTCCGCAGAACACCGCGGCCGATGGAAATTCGGCTGGAATTCCCCCGCACAGCCGACACACGTGTGCGCCGCACAGCCGACATCCGTGTGCCCCGCACAGCCGACATGCCGGTACCGGAACCTCCGCGAAGGAGTCAGTCCACCGCAGAAGTTACGCGCGGGTACAGATTTTCGAGGTTATGCTCACATTTCCCGAGCATCGGCCCTGCAAGAACGTAGGAACCGACGATCACGTTCGGGACGCCTCACCTGCAGTCGAGCGTGCTGTTTAGAAGTGAACGTGCTGGCCGAGCCAGCACCCGACCCCGGGCAAACCGAGCCTTGGTCATCCAAACCACTTGCAGTTCAAGGGCTTTACGGAAACGGAGCGACGATTGATGTTCAAGCGAATAGCGATAGTCAACCGCGGCGAGGCCGCGGTCCGCCTGATTCGTGCCGTGCGCGAACTCAACGCCGAGCACAACTACGGCATCCGGACCATCGCTCTCCACACCGAGGCTGAACGCCGCGCGATGTTCGTGCGGCAGGCCGACGAAGGTGTGTGCTTGGACACAGTAAAGACAGGATCTGCGTATCTCGACCATGCCGAGCTGGCCCGTGCATTGCGTGAGAGCAGGGCCGATGCGGTCTGGGTTGGCTGGGGCTTCGTCGCCGAGGATCCTGCGTTCGTCCAGGTCTGCGAACAACTGGGCATCACGTTCATCGGCCCGTCTGCCGAGGCTATGCGCCTGCTGGGCGACAAGGTGGAGGCCAAGCTTCTCGCCGAGAAGGTCGAGGTTCCTGTCGCTCCATGGAGCGGAGGACCCGTCGCTACTCGCGCAGATGCCAGGCGCCACGCCCAGGCCATCGGCTACCCGCTCATCATCAAGGCCCGAAGCGGCGGCGGTGGTCGAGGGATCCGCAAGGTGTGGTCCGAAGACGAACTCGAACTCGCACTCGACCGCACCCAGGGAGAGGCTCAGCGGTCCTTCGGCGATCCCGTCGTATTCATCGAGCGACTGGTCACCGACGCACGCCACGTCGAGGTGCAGGTCATCGCCGACAACTTCGGCAACGTCTGGGCTCCCGGTGTGCGCGATTGCTCCATCCAGCGCAAGAACCAGAAGGTCATCGAGGAATCGAGTTCGCCGCTGCTCACCGCCGAACAATCGAATCACTTACGGGCCGTCTCCAGCGAACTCGTGCGCGCGGCCGGCTACCACGGCGCGGCTACGGTGGAGTACCTGTACCAGCCCGAACAGAAGATGTTCACCTTTCTCGAGGTGAACACGCGGCTGCAGGTGGAACACCCCATCACCGAGGCCACCACGGGCATCGACCTGGTGAAGCTGCAGATCCTCGTCGCCAGCGGTGAACCGCTCCCCGGCGACTGCCCGACCGAATTCGGCCATGCCATCGAGGCCAGACTCAATGCGGAGGACGCAGCCAATGGCTTCGCTCCCGCCCCCGGGGCCGTGCAGCTACTGAAGTTCCCTCTCGGCAGCGGCCTGCGCGTCGACACCGGCATCGCTCAGGGTGACGTCATCCCGCCCGACTACGACTCGATGGTCGCCAAGGTCATCGCCTGGGGCCGGGACCGCTCCGAAGCGCTGGCCCGCCTGCGGACCGCTCTGCGCGAGACCACAGTGGTGCTGCGCGGCGGCACCACCACCAAATCGTTCCTGCTGGACCTGCTCGATCGCGAGGAGGTCATCTCCGCTTCGGCGGACACCGGCTGGCTCGACCGTATCGACGCGGGCGCGTCGAACATGCCGACTCGCACTGCGGGCGCCGCGCTGATCGCCGCCGCCATCGAGGTCTACGACGCGGAGGAGAGGATCGAACGTCAGGCCTTCCTGTCCTCGGCACGCGGCGGCCGACCGCGCGCCGGCCACGCGATTGGTCGCAAGGTCGAGCTCAGCTACCAAGGTCAAAGCTACAGCCTCGCCGTCGCCCAGGTCGGCGCCCACCGCTACCGCGTTGACCGGGATGCCCCCGAGGTCGAGGTCGAGGTCGACCGTCTGAGCGAGTTCGAGAGCCGCCTCGTGATCGGCGGGCGTCGCTACCACGTCGTCACCGTCGCTGGTCGCGCCCAGTACCTGGTCGAGGTCGACGGCATCAGCCACCAGATCAGCCAGGACGAGGCCGGTGTCGTGCGCGCTCCGGCTCCCGCTGTCGTAGTGGCTGTGCCGGTGTCCGTCGGTGACGAAGTCGAGGCCGGCGCCACCCTGGTCGTTCTGGAGAGCATGAAGATGGAGACGGCTGTCCGCGCGCCCGCCGCGGGCCGGGTGCGAGAAGTTCTCGCTATGGTCAATTCGCAGGTGGACGCCGGAACAGCGCTACTGCGCGTCGAGGAAAGCTCCGTGGACGCGGGCACACACCGTTCTCCGCGGGTCCAATTCGACGTGGGCGCCCCCGCCTCGCACGGTGACACCCGAGCAGACGCGCTCGAGCAACTCGACGCCCTCGGCGCGCTCCTGACCGGTTACGACGTCAGCGCCAAGCGGGCTGGAGAGCTACTCGCGGAATACGACAGGCTGTGTGCCGACATCGTCGGCGATCCGGAGTTGGTGGCGGCGGAACTCACGCTGCTGAACATGTTTGCGGACGTCTGCGAAATCGGGCGCAACCGCCCGACGGTCGGCGAGGAAGACGCGGATGAGCGCGTACACAGTCCGCGCGAGCACTTCCACACCTACCTCCATACCCTCGATGTCGAACTCGAGGGCCTACCGGAGTCATTTCAGACCCGGCTCTCGCGGGCGCTGCGCCACTACTTCGTGACCGACCTCGAGCGCACACCCGAACTCGAGGAGGCGGTCTATCGTCTCTTCCTCGCGCAACAGCGAATGGACAACCAGGTTCCCGTAATTGCTGCACTGCTCGATCGGTGGCTCGACGACGGCGCTCCGGGCCGGGCACCGAACGGCCTCGCGGAGGTCCTGGACCGGCTGGTCATCGCCACTCAGGTCCGCTATCCGTTGATCGGCAACGTGGCTCGTAACGTCCGTTTCCGGTTCTTCGACGAACCCCAGATCCGCAAGGCGCGCGACCAAGTTTACGACCGAGTCCGGGGCAGCATCGAGTACCTGGCCGAACGCCCCGACTCCGACGACTACCAGGAGCGTCTCGACACGCTCATCGCCACCCCTCAACCACTGACCGAGCTTCTCGGGCAGCGGATCGCCCGCAAGAGCCCGACCGTCGGACCGCTACTCGAGGTCGTAACCCGTCGCCATTACGACATCCACACGCTCGAGGACATCAGGTCCTTCGACCGCGACGGGCGGCGATTCGTCACCGGCAAGTTCGAAATGCGCGGGCAGGAAAGGCGTCTCGTCTCGTCCATCGCGGACTACGCCGAGCTGCCCAAAGCGCTGGAGGAGATCGCCGCAGTCGCCGAGGAGAACGCCGAGGACCTCGTTCTCGATCTCTACCTCTCATGGTCCGAGCCTCCGGCCGATTCGGACACCATGTCCGACGATCTCATTTCGGCACTGTCGGTTCTGCCTCTGTCCACTGACTGCCGTCGTGTGACGGTGTCCGTCTTCGGCGGGACAGAAGCGGACGTCCGCACGTTCACGTTCCGTCCCGACTCCGATGTGCTGGTTGAAGAAAAGATCATTCGGGACATGCACCCGCTGACCGGTCAGCGGTTCGACCTGTGGCGCCTCAAGAACTTCGTCGGGACCCGCCTGCCCGGCGCCGCCAACACCTTCGTCTTCAACCTCCAGTCCCGCGACAATCCGACCGACGAACGTCTCATCGCGTTCGCCGAGATCAGTGACATCGCGATCCTCCGCGACGAGGACGGCAGGGTCATCGGCGTCCCCGAGGCAGAGCGCGTCCTGCAGGCTTGTCTCGACGGTATCCGCCGGGCACAGTCCACCCGGGGCGGCAAGCGCCGGTTGGATGTCAACCGCGTCGTCTTGTATGTGTGGCCGAACATCAACGTTCCGCTCGAAGATCTTCAAGCGTTCGCCCGTGTGGCCGCGCCGCTGACAGCAGGAGCCGGACTCGAAGAAGTCACCGTGATCGCCCGAATGCAGGGCGAACCCGGAACGGAATCGAAGGAGAAGGCTCTGCGCTTCTCCTATCGCGCCGGCAGCGGCGTGGCCATGGCCATCACCGACCCACCGACAGAACCGTTGCAACCGCTCGACGAATACACGCAGAAGGTCCGCAGTTCGCGTGCCCGCGGCACCATCTACCCTTATGAACTGATCCCGCAGCTCACCGGTCAGGACGGCAGCTTCGTCGAACACGATCTGGACGAGTCCGGGAAGCTGGTTCCGGTCGATCGGCCCTACGGCCGCAATCGTGCAGGCCTCGTGGTCGGTGTAGTCACTGCCCGCACAGAAGGGCACCCGGAGGGAATGACGCGCGTCGCGCTCTTCGGCGATCCGACAAAGGCCCTCGGCACCGTCGCCGAGGCCGAGTGCGCCCGCCTGGTCGCCGCAGTCGACCTGGCCGAGAAGATGGGTGTGCCCGTCGAATGGTTCGCGCTGTCATCTGGAGCGACGATCTCCATGGACAGCGGCACCGAGAATATGGACTGGGTGTCGCGTGGCCTGCGCCGCCTCATCACGTTCACGCAGAACGGCGGCGAGGTCAACGTGATCGTGGCGGGCATCAACGTCGGTGCTCAGCCCTACTGGAACGCCGAAGCCACAATGTTGATGCACACCAAGGGCATTCTCGTGATGACGCCCGACAGTGCAATGGTGCTCACCGGCAAGAACTCACTCGACTACTCGGGGGGAGTTTCGGCAGAGGACAACTTCGGCATCGGCGGATACGACCGCGTGATGGGCCCGAACGGTCAGGCGCAGTACTGGGCGCCGAACCTGCTCGCAGCGTGCGAGATCCTGTTCGCCCACTACGACCACTCGTATGTCGCTGCCGGGGAACGCTTCCCGCGTCGGGCACCGACCAGCGACCCGATTGGGCGAGACGTGCGGACGTTCCCGCACACCCACCCGTCGAGCGATTTCACCACCGTTGGTGACATCTTCTCAGCAGAATCGAACCCGGAACGCAAGAAGCCGTTCGACATTCGCACGGTGATGCGCTCCCTCGTCGACCAGGACCACACCGTGTTGGAACGGTGGGCCGATATGGCGGACGCCGACACCTCGGTCGTGTTCGACGCTCACCTGGGCGGTTATCCGGTCAGTGTCATCGGGATCGAGTCGCGAGCGATCCCCCGCAAGGGTTGGTCACCGGCCAATGGCCCCGACCAGTGGACCGCCGGAACGTTGTTCCCGCAATCGTCCAAGAAGACCGCTCGGGCGATCAACGCGGCCAGCGGAAACCGTCCGTTGGTGGTCTTGGCGAATCTCTCCGGTTTCGACGGCTCACCTGATTCGCTACGGCACCTCCAACTCGAGTACGGGGCCGAAATCGGACGTGCCATAGTCAATTTCGATGGACCCGTCGTGTTCTGCGTCATCTCCCGCTACCACGGCGGAGCCTTCGTGGTGTTCTCGAAAGCACTCCACGACAACATGGAGGTGCTCGCGGTCGAAGGGTCGTTCGCGTCGGTCCTCGGCGGCGCACCCGCCGCGGCGGTGGTGTTCACCCGTGAGGTCAATAAACGGGTGGCCGCCTCTCCGACGATCCGGCAACTCGAGGCCGACCTGTCGAACGCGCAGACTGACGCCCAGCAGGCTCACCTGCGGGTCGAGTTGGCAGCGCAGCAGGCAGCCGTGCGGAACGAGAAACTCGGCGAGGTAGCGGCCGAGTTCGAGGCCGTACACAACATCCAGCGGGCACAGCGGGTCGGCTCCGTCGATGCCGTGATTCCCGCCGTCGAGTTGCGTCCGTACATCATCGGAGCGGTCGAGCGCGGAATGCGCCGAGCGGTCGAGTCGGCCCAATAGCCGGTACGCGTCCCCCTGGTGGGCGGCCACGACATCTTCGGGTGTCGTGGCCGAAACCATCTCGAGCACAGCACTACACGTGCAGTGAGCGGTGCCTGGATTGCCATACACGTGGGGAAGACGAATGATGCCACTGCCTCACCGTGGAGGCGGCGGCATCATTCGTCCTATCCGGTCCATTGTCAGCTGAATACGCTGCCCGCACCCGAGCCACTTCCGGTCAGTGATCCGAAGTCGATACACAGGGATCCGATGCACGTGTCGATCGCGATCACCGAAACCGTATCGTCACCGCGGTTGGTGACGTAGGCACGGGTTCCGTCCGGTGTGATCGCCACCCCGGACGGGATGTTCCCGACGGAGATCGTTTCGACCACCGTGTTGGTACCGACGTTGATCACCGACACCGTGTCGTCGCCCTGGTTGGTGACATAGGCGCGGTTCCCGTTCGGGGTGATCGCCACTGCAGACGGGGCGTCCCCGACCGGGACGGGTCCACCCACAACCATGTCGGTACCGGTGTCGATCACCGACACCGTGTCGTCGCCCGTATTGGTGACGTAGGCGCGGGCTCCGTTCGGGGTAATCGCCACCCCGGACGGGTTGGTCCCGACCGCGATGGGTCCACCCACAACCATGTCGGTGCCCGTGTCGATCACCGACACCGTGCCGTCAAGCTGGTTGGTGACGTAGGCGCGGGCTCCGTTCGGGGTGATCGCCACCGCGAACGCGCCGTTCCCGACCGCGATGGGTCCACCCACAACCATGTCGGTATCAGTGTCGATCACCGACACCGTGCCGTCGTTGAAGTTCGCGACATAAGCACGGGTTCCGTCCGGGGTAATTGCCACTCCGAACGGGACGTCCCCGACGCCGATGGTGCCGATGACGGTGTCCGCTGCTGCGGTCGCCGTCCCAGCTCCAGCTACGCCGAGCACCATCAGAGCGGTGGCCGTCACTCCCAGCAACAAATGTCGGACGCGACCTTCGACGGTGCGGTATCTACGGAAAGCGCTGTGGCGATTCACATTTTCTCCTACCGAGCGAGGGATAAAACGGATCAACCGTGCCGTGGCTGAGCCGGCAGTCAGAACGAACACCGGCAGCCCATCGGACGCTAACAACAGAATCCGGATCCCGGCCCTGAATCAGCCGAAGCATGCGCGGGCACCACATGAGGTGTGAGCATGTAGTGGGACAAGCGCTTCCCCCTCACTGACGAAGCACTAGACGCATTTCACCTGTTTCGGATGACGCGAATCTCCCCGCGGGGTGCGATAGTCGGGCGCAGACTCACTTCGACTGTGAAATGGAGCGCTGTAATGGACTCGTTCTGGGATTTTCTCTGGTTGATGATCGTCGCTTTCGCCTTCGTGGCCTACCTGATCCTGCTGTTCTCCATCATCACCGACCTGTTTCGGGACCATAAGACGTCGGGGTGGGCCAAGGCCGTCTGGATCTTCTTCCTGTTCTTCATCCCGCTCCTGACCGCACTGGTGTACCTGATCGTCAAGAGCGACGGGATGGCGCAACGGTCGATGGAAGCGGCCAAGGACGCCAAACAGGCACAGGACAGCTACATCCGTTCCGTCGCGGGCAAATCCCCCGCAGAAGAGATCGCCAACGCGAAGAGTTTGCTGGACGCCGGCACCATCACGGAGGAGGAGTACCAGGCTCTGAAGGCGAAGGCACTGGGCTGACGGTCAACTCTCGGCTGACAGTCAACTCTCGGCCGACGGTCAATTCTCGATCCGGCTCGCAACATCCCTGAACGCCCGCAGCACCGTCGCCACCGCAGGCACCTGGTCGGCGTCAGGTCTGTGGGTTAGTTCATAGATGCGGGCGGCACGCACTCCTGCGAGCGGCACTCTGATCACGTCCGAACTGGTGATTGCGTAACGCGGAAGCAGAGCGATGCCGTGCCTGCCCGCAACCAGTTGCTCGATAACGTGAAAATCGTTGATCCGCATGGTCACTCTCGGCTGCACACCAGTCGCTGCGGCGACCGAGAGCAGGACGTCGTCGACGGGAAAACCGCCCCACACGCTGATCCAACTCTCATCGGCCAGCTGTTGCGCGCGCACAGAGATCTGCCCGGCCAAGGGGTGGTCCGGCGGGAGGATCAGATCGATCGGTTCACGCATCAGCGGCTCAGCGCTCACCCGCGGAGAGGACGTGCTCGGGGCACGCTCGTCACGGTGGGTCAGGACCACGTCGTAGTCTGCAAGCAGTTCGGGCACCGCGGATGCCGGCAAATCCTCGTCGCGTGCCTGAACGTCGACGCCACTGCCCGCGAGCAGGTCCAAGAGCGCCGGAAGCAGAAGTGCGGCGCCGGACGGGAACAGAGCGACCCTCACCCTCCCCCGCGGAGACCCACGATAGGCATCCATTTCCGCCGACGCACGGTCGAGAGCCGCCATGACGTCGTCGGCGCGGACCACGAGAGCCTGCCCAGCGTCGGTGAGGCGTAGGCGGCGCCCCTCGGGTTCGAGCAGTGCCACGCCGGCTTCCCGCGCCAGGATCTTGAGCTGCTGCGACACCGCCGACGGCGTCATCGACAAGGCCTGTGCGGTGGCGGCCACGGTCCCGCGGTCCGCCAACTCGCGCAACACACGCAAGCGATTGGCATCCATGTAGTAAAACTACATGGACAGTGCACTTTCTTTCGCTTGACCTGATGGTTTGGTGTCCTCCAGGATTGTCGCCATGACCTCCCGCGACCGCCTGCTCGCGCTCACCGTGGTTGTCCTGTGGGGACTCAACTTTCTGGCTATTCGGGCGGGTCTCGACCATTTCCCCCCGTTCTTCTTCGCGGCGCTGCGGTTCTCGGTCATCGCGATCCCGGTGCTGTTGTTCGTTCCCCGCCCGCAGGTTCCGGTGAAATGGCTGCTTCTCTACGGGTTCGGGTTCGGGTTCGGCCAGTTCGCCTTCCTCTTCTGGGCGATGGACGCGGGAATGCCGACCGGGCTGGCGTCGCTGGTGCTGCAGTCGTCGGCGCCGTTCACCGTTGTCCTCGGCGCGATCCTGCTGCGCGAACGACTGCGGGCGACACAGGTGTGCGGGCTGCTTGTGGCGATGTCGGGCATGGTCCTCATCGGCTGGGACCGCGCCCACAACGCAGCGCTGCTCCCAGTGGTGTTGACGTTGCTCGCCGGCTTGTCGTGGGCGCTGGGCAACCTCGGGAACCGCAAGGCCGCCTCCGATCAACCGATGCGCTTGATGCTGTGGATGTGCGTCGTCCCACCGTTGCCGATGCTGGCGGTGTCGTTCGCGGTCGAGGGTCCCTCAGCCGGCTGGGACGCGCTGGCGTCGTCGCTGGACGGCAACGGCCCGTCGGCTCTTCTCGGGCTCTCCTATCTCGTGATCTTCGGCACCCTTGCGGGCTCCGGGCTCTGGACTGCGCTGCTCAGCCGGTACCCGGCGGGCATGGTGGCACCCTTCTCGCTGCTGGTCCCCGTCGTCGGAATCAGCGCGTCCTGGCTTGTGCTGCACGAAGAGCCCAGCGTGCTGTCGCTGATCGGAGGGGTGATCGTCATCGCTGGGGCCGCCGCCACACAGAGGGTCCGCGCAGTGCGGCCCACCAAACCGACGAACTCGCCCTCCCCTACGCGAGTCGGAGCCTGACCGGGCCCTGTGCAAAACTCGCGGTGTGAGCACTCGAACTTCGATCACGCCGCGCGGCAAGCTCGCCCTGCGCGCAGCGGCAGCCGCCTCCTGGGCGTCACAGAAGGCCGGACGCGGCAAGGGGTCGATGATCGGCGGACTGATCGCCTTGAAGATCGACCCGACCCTGTTGGAGCAGCTCGGTCGAGGCCGCCGAAACGCGGTGATCACCGGCACCAACGGCAAATCCACCACCACCCGGATGACCGCGGCGGCCCTCTCGACACTCGGTGAGGTCGCGACGCAGGCCGACGGCGCCAACATGGACGCGGGCATCGTCGCGGCGCTGAGCACTCGTGTGCACGCACCCCTCGCCGCAATCGAGGTCGACGAGCTCCACGTCCCACACGTCTGCGACGCCGTGAATCCCGAGGCGTTGGTGTTGCTCAACCTCAGCCGGGACCAACTCGACCGGGTCGGCGAGATCAACATGATCGAGCGGAAGCTCCGCGCGTGTGTTGCCGCCCATCCCGACGCAGTTGTGATCGCCAACTGTGACGACGTGCTCGTGACTTCGGTGGCCTACGATGCCGCCAACGTCGTATGGGTCGCAGCGGGTGGCGGCTGGGCCGCCGATGCTGCCAGCTGCCCTCGCACCGGTGAACCGATCGTGTGGGAGGGCTCGCACTGGCGCAGTACGGGATCCGACTTCGCCCGCCCGACCCCCGACTGGTGGATCGACGAGGAGAACCTGTACGGCCCGAACGGGCTGAAGATCCCCATGTCACTGTCGCTTCCAGGGCGCGCGAACCGAGGCAACGCCGCTCAGGCTGTCGCGGCCGCCGTCGCGATGGGAGCGAAGGCCGAGGACGCCGTCGCGGCCGCGGCAACCGTCCAAGAAGTTGCGGGTCGCTACAGCACGGTGGAGGTCGGACCGCACTCCGTGCACATGCTGCTTGCCAAGAATCCGGCCGGCTGGCAGGAAGCACTGTCGATGATCGACCACACCGTCGACGGGTTGGTGATCGCGGTCAACGGCCAGGTTCCGGACGGCGAAGACCTGTCGTGGCTGTGGGACGTCAAGTTCGAGCACTTCGAAGGCGTGAAGGTAGTTGTCACCGGTGAACGGGGCACCGACCTCGCTGTGCGGCTGACCTACGCCGGCGTCGAGCACACTCTCGACCCGAACCCGCTGCGGGCCATCGCATCATGCCCGCCGGGGCGCGTCGAGGTGCTTGCCAACTACACCGCCTTCCGCGACCTGAACACCGCCATCGCGAAGGAGACGCGCAATGTCTGACTCGACCGTGCGGATCGGACTGGTACTTCCCGACGTGATGGGCACCTACGGCGACGGCGGCAACGCCCTCATCCTCAGGCAGCGTCTCCGCATGCGTGGATACGACGCGGAGATCGTCGAGATCACGCTCAGCGATCCGGTCCCGGAGACTCTCGACGCCTACACCCTCGGCGGTGCTGAGGACTCCGCGCAGCGACTCGCGACCCGACACCTGGGCCGCTACCCCGGACTGCAAAGAGCCGCGCAACGGGGCACACCCGTACTCGCGATCTGCGCCGCCATCCAGGTACTCGGCAACTGGTACGAGACCTCGACCGGAGAACGCGTCGACGGGGTTTCGATGCTCGACGTCACGACGGCACCCCAGGCCACCCGGTCCATCGGCGAGGTCATCTCTACGCCGCAGATCGACGGGTTGACGGAACCGCTGACGGGATTCGAGAACCATCGCGGTGGAACCACCCTCGGCGGCGACGCTCGGGGTCTCGCCCGGGTCACACACGGTGTGGGGAACGGCGTCGGCGACGGACTCGAAGGTGTCGTCCAGGGTTCGGTGATCGGAACCTACATGCACGGACCCGCGCTCGCCCGGAACCCCGAACTCGCCGACTTGATCCTGAAGCAGGCCCTCGGTGTCGACGAACTCGCTCCCCTCGACCTTCCCGAGGTCGCGCAACTACGCCGGGAGCGGCTACGGGTCTAAACAGCCCCAAACAGGGGTTCGGCCGGGAATGCTTCCGCATTCTCGGCCGGATCTCTGCTTCTCGAGTTTTCTCTGCTCACAGGTACATTCCTCGATCCGCATTGCCCAGCATACGCCCGCGCGATCCACGTCACAAGGGTCCGACCAGTTTTTCTGACGTGGGTTCAGCGCCCGTCGCGGTACAGGGCCGCGAGCCCGGCAGCGGCGCGCGCCATTCGATTGCGCAGCTCAGGTGGATCGAGGACCTCGATGTCGGCGCCGAGGCGCAACAGGTGCCGGGCGGTGTCGTCGGGACTGCGCTCGAAGCGCAGGCGGAGCCGGGCCCAACCGTGCTCGTCGCGCTCGACGTCGGCAGGGAGGGGCAGCTCGGGCGACCCTTCGTCCAGGAGCGCGAGGAGCGGCTCGGCGGCTGGGGCGACGCGCACGGTCACGAAGTACTCGGGGAGCGAGGCGAGGAAGGTCCGTCGATGCTCCGCCCACGCCGCAGCCAGGTCGAAGCCGGATGGCCGCTCGAAGGGGATCTCGCGCAGCTCGACCTCCTCGACGCGCGAAAGTCGAAACAGACGGTACGGCTTCTCGGCTCCGCGCCACACCTGCCCGAGGAGGTACCAGGTAGAGCCCTTGAGGATCAGGCCGAGCGGCCGGACGACGACTTCGGTGCCGCGGTACGTCAGCCGGACCTCGCGCGATTCCCACACCGCCTTCGCGATATCGGCGAGTGCCGGTGCCTCGTCCGGCGGCACGAACCAGTGGGTCGGCTCCACGAGCAGCCGATCGCGCACGACGCGGGCGGCCGTCTCCGTCGTTCGCTCCATCGCGGGCAAGAGCGTGCGGTCGGCGGCGGCAGCGTCGAATCCGAGCTGGTCGGCAATCGTCGGGACGATCGCGAACAGAACCCCCCGCGCTTCGTCGGCGTCGAGCCGTGGGAGCCCGGCGATGCGGTAGGCCGGATCGATCCGGATCCCACCGCCCCGCCCGACCTCGGTGTAGATCGGCACGCCGGCGGCGCTCAGCGCCTCCACGTCGCGGTAGACGGTGCGCACCGATACCTCGAGCGCGGCTGCCAACTCGGTGGCGGATGTGCCACCCCGCAGCTGGAGCCGCACCAGAAGATCGAGAAGTCGGCTCGCGCGCACCCCGGAAACTTTAGGCGAAAACTCTGACACGAACTGTCAGGTTTAGTTCCGCATGATGTGTTCGCGCACTGAGCACACCACTACTCACGAGAGGCGGCCCTCATGCCCCACACCATCGTCAACCCCTCCGCGTTGCACGACCCGATCCCGTTCGGCTACAGCCACACCGCCGCGATCCCTGCCGGCACGGAATTGGTATTCGTGTCGGGTCAGTACGGATCTGGCACCGACGGCGCGGTCATCTCTACCGACTTCGCCGCGCAGGTGGAGCGGGCATTCGAGAACCTGGGGGTCGCCCTCGCCGCCCACGGGCTCGACCTCAGCCACGTCGTCCAACTCCGGACGTACGTGGTGGATCCCGACTTCGAGAAGCTCTCGGTCATCGGTCAGGCCGTGCAGCGCTGCGGCGACATCCCTCCCACCCAAACCGTGATCGGGGTCGCCGGTCTGGCCATGCCCGACATCCGCTTCGAAGTCGAGGCTTTGGCCGCCCGCCCCTGACGGTTCGAGAACGCTGCCACCGCCCGCCGACGAACCCGGAAACCACAAGGCCGATCTGATCGACGGTGTCACTCGTTGCCGAAGAAGTCTCGATGCGCGGCGGCGGTCAGCTCCTCGTAGTCCATGCCGTACGTCTGCGCGGCATACCAGAAGGCCTCAATTGCGGCCTGGAGTGGACTAACATCGGGGGCCATACTGCGTCCATAGGTATGCAACGCCTGGTACTGCTGGACAAGTTCTATGCTCGCGGGAAGCCCCGAGACGATGGTGCGGGTGATCCGTGGGTCCTCATCCAGGCGAATACGGGCGTCGAAACTGTAGATGAAGTCATTGTCGGCCGGTCTGCCCGCGTCCATGTCATCGAGAACCGCTGCCAGCCAGTCGATGTGGGCGATCCCGGCCCGCTCCCACGCCCGGTGGACGCACCACCGGGCGAAAGCGAGTTGCCGCTCAGGCGCGGCAGCCTCTATGCGGTCGATGAGATCGCGATCGAGGCCCGCGACGTACCGGCTGCAAAAAACCGCTTCCAAGGCCGGAGTCAGTGGCTTGCCGCCGAACTCTCCGAGCTTCTCGCGGACGGCGATAGCTTCAGAGCTCTGCGGCGGCACTGTCACCACGGCGCCGGAGCCGTCGCGAATGTATACGCGGTCCTTGTTCAGACTCGATTCGTTGACCTGGGTCCGTGGGGACCAGGCGGTGTCGGACTTGTGGAGCGTAGCGACGGTGAGGTCGGCGCCGGTGCTGTCCGGCCACAGTTCGAGCAGGTAGTGCTCGACCGGATGGTCGACCTCCTGCCCGTAGTGGCGGTCGCGGCCGCGGGCATGCGCGCGCACCCGGTAGCGCCCTCCCGGAACCGGGGACAGGTCGGCGACGTTGCCATCAGTGGCGGATACGACGATCTCCGATGCCGCGGCCAGGGTGGTCTCCTCGGCCACCTCCCAGGCCACCGGATCAGATTCTGCCGGAGCGTGGTCGAGCAGCGAGACGGTGATGCGGGCGGGACCGTAGGCGATGCCGGTATACAACGAGACAAAGCCGGATCCGGATTCGAGAAGGGTTCCGTGTGACACGGTTTCGAGGTACTCGGCGTCACGTTCGCCCACGACGAACTGGTGGTGGTCGACGGAGACGATGCCTTCGGAGCGCATCACAAGGAACCCTTCTCGAATGTGGTTGCCAGGGGATTAAACAAGCGGTCTACGCCACAACGGGCTCCGCCGGACTCTTCTGCGCCCGGCCGTGTCCCGGTAGCGCCAAGGCGGCCGCAAAGACCAGGGCCGCCAGAACGGCGCAGATTCCGTAGGCGAGCGAGAAGCCGACCGGTGAGACAACCACGCCCACCATGCTCGCCGCGAGGACTGTCGCGACCACCGCACTGCACATGGTGGTTCCGACCGTCCTCAGCAGTACGTTGACACCGTTGGCAGCGGCCATCTGCGTGAGCGGCACGGCACGGATGATCAGCATCGGCAGCGTGCTGTACACGAACGCGGTGCCCACCGCCGCGATTGCAAGTGCGGCGATCACCGTCCACAGCGGCTTGTTCGGAACCGCGTGGAGCGCATAGCCGACCAGGAGAAAGACCGCGCCCGCCAGGACCGTCACCTTGGGGCCGTAGCGTTCGGACATTCGGGCGCCCACCTGGGCAAAAACGATCATCGCCAGACTGGTCGGTAACTGGGCCAGCGCCGCCTCGAGGATCGTCAGGCCGTAGCCGGCCTCTCCGGGCGGCGCCTGCAGTAGTTGCGTGGTGATCAAGGCGTTTCCGTAGAACGCGAACCCTACGAGGAGGGCGGTCACGTTCGGCAGCAGCACGGATCTGCGGGCCGACACACGCAGGTCGACGAGCGGATTCCGATTCTGCATCTGCTGAAATCCCCAGAGTACGAACAGGAACACAGAGGAAGCGAACATGCCCAGCACGGCGGGGCTGCCCCAACCCCACGAGCTGCCCTGTGTGATCGGGACGAGCAGGCAGACGAGGGCCGCGGTCAGCCCCACCGCGCCGACGCCGTCGAAACGTCCCCCGGAGCGAAGTTCCGATTCGCGAATGAACAACGCAGCCGCCGTGGTAACCGCCAGGCCGATCGCTGCGATGATCCAGAACAGCACGTGCCAGTTGGAATACCTGGCAATCGCGGCTGCGACGGGGATCCCGAGAGCTGTTCCGATCCCGAGAGTCGAACTCATCATCGCGATAGCTCTGTTGATCTTCTCGGGCGGCAATTCGTCGCGGAGAATCGAGATCCCGACCGGGATGACGGCGGCGCCGGCTCCCTGGAGTCCGCGCGCGAAGATCAGCAACGCGATGTTCGACGTCGACGCACAGATCACCGCACCGAGCGTCATGATCACCAGGGCGACAAGCAGCATCCGCTTCTTGCCGAACATGTCGGCGAGACGGCCGAAAATCGGGGTGACCACCGCGCCGACGAGAAGAGTGGTGGTGATGAGCCAGGACACGGACGTCGGACTCGCCCCAGTGAATGCCGGCATGCTGGGCAGCAGGGGCACCATCACCGTCTGCAGGACGGCCTGAAACACGCCCGCGAAGGCGAGGATCGGAAAGAGGAGAGCCGGCCCGGACGAGCCCCGATCGGTGAACCGCTCCCGGAGCGCGGTAGTAGAGCCCGTCGTCAAACGCCCTCCCCCACCCACAGCTGGTAAATGGTCGTTCACCAGGGTAGGTGAACAACCATTTACCTTGCAACCCGAGCGATTTCCCCGTCAGCCGTCGAGCAGCTCCTGAACCAGTGGCGCATAGTGCGCCACCACCTCGTCCGGGGTTCCCGTGGCGTGCTCCTGCATCATTCTGCGACGCATTATCGCGAGGCCGGTCAGCATCGACAGCGCCAGTTCGGCCCGCAGCCGAGCGTCCGGGCCGGTCAGTCGCTCTGCGAGTGCGTCGACCATCTGTGACGAATAGTTGGCGCGCAGCTTGCGGCTGCTCTCCTCACTGGGGCCACTCATGAACAGGATGCTCACCGACAGCGGCTTGTACGGTTCCAGCGGGCGCGCGAACAGCGACACCATCCGCGCACCGAGCCCGTCCAGCGGCCCGCTGAACACCAACTCCGCTGCGGCACGGAAGTCGACGAGTGCATCGAACAACTGTTCCTTCGACCCGAAATACTTGATGATCAGCGGCGCGCTGACCCCCGCATCCTCGGCGATTTCCTTGAGCGTGATCTCGCTGTACGGACGTGTGGCGAACGCCCGTCCCGCTGCCTCGACGATCATCGACCGCGACTGCTCGGCCGTACGCTTCGACGGAGCCGTTCCCTGATCCGGCATCCCCGCGTCCGACGTCACAGTGTGCGTCTTCCCGACAACGCCCGTCCCAGCGTGAGCTCATCGGCAAACTCGAGGTCGCCGCCCATCGGCAACCCGGAGGCGAGCCGGCTGACCGTCAGTCCGGGGAAATCCCGGAGCATCCGCACGAGGTACGTCGCGGTGGCCTCCCCCTCGGTGTTCGGATCGGTCGCAATGATCACCTCGGTGACATCGACACCGTCATCTTGATTGCCGATGCGCGCGAGCAACTCCCGGATGCGAAGTTGATCCGGCCCGACACCCGACAGTGGGTCCAGGGCACCGCCGAGCACGTGATAGCGGCCCTTGAACTCACGCGTGCGTTCCACTGCCTGCACATCTTTCGGCTCCTCAACCACGCAGATCACCGTGCGGTCGCGTCGCGGGTCCGCACAGATGCGGCACTTCTCCCCATCGGAGACGGTGCCGCACACATCACAGAACTGCACGCCGTCGCGCACCCGCTTCAGGGCGCTGACGAGCCGGTCGATCTCCGGCGGTTCGACACCGAGTATGTGGAATGCGATGCGCTGCGCGCTTTTAGGCCCGACACCGGGCAGCTTGCCGAGTTCGTCGATCAGATCCTGAACCGGACCTTCGTACACGGCTGCCCCTAGAACCCGGGAAGACCGGGCAGGCCGCCACCACCAAATCCACCCGCGAGCGGACCGAGCTTCTGCGCCGCGATCTCCTGCGCCTTGCTCGACGCATCCTCGATCGCGCCGATCACGAGGTCCTGCAGAGTCTCGATGTCGTCCGGATCGACGACCTTGGGATCGATCTTCAGACCGATCACTTCGCCTGTTCCCTTGACTGTCGCAGTCACGAGTCCGCCGCCGGCCTGCCCGGTGACCTCGGCACCGGCTATCTCCTGCTGGGCGGCCATCAGTTGCTGCTGCATCTGCTGTGCCTGCGCGAGAAGCTGCGACATGTCGGGTTGTCCACCTGGTTGCACTGACGTGGTCCTTTCTGCGGTTTCCTGCCAGCGTAGACGGTGCGCGACTCAGGCGAGTTCACGCTCGAGATTTGCGAGCACCTGCGCCTGGATCTTCTCGAGCCCGCGTGGTGCGAAAGTTCTCTCGAAGAACCCACCGATACCGCCTGCGCCCTTCCATCGGGTCGTCGTGGTCACCGTCGAGCCGCTACCACTGGGGGCCACTTCCCAGGTGGTAACGAGCGAGGAGTTCGCATCCGTCTCGGTAATCGTGTTGCCCGCCACCGAGACCGTGGCCTTGACGTCACGCGACCGATTCTCGGTGGCCTTCAACGTCCACTGCGCCACTGTTCCGTCGCCTTGTCCGCCCTCGAGGACGCGGTAATCCAGGTACTGCTCACCGAGAATGCGCGGACGCACCGATTCGTAGTCGGCCAGTGCCGCGAGAGTCTCCTCGGGGGTAGCTGCGACGGTGATCGAACTGCTTGCGCTGACCTGGCCCACTGGAACGCTCCTCTTGCTTGATGGGTTGTTTGAGTGCTTCCCTTCAATCCTGCCCGTGGAGTGCTGCAGCGGACTACCGCGCCTCGATCGGCTGTGATTCGGCTCACCGATCACGAGGCTCGCCGCCGTGACCCAAAGCGACAATTACGTCAATCTTGAACAGTCCGGGCCTATATACATGACGTAAATCCGTGCAGACATATAGCGTCAATAGATGTGGCTGCCTCTTCGGTCGAACTATTGAAAAACGCGCGCCGACTTCGACGAGGTGCGCATCGCGCTCCGACCCTTACCGGGTTCGATGCACACCGTGCCGGCGTCGAACGCCTCCTCGCGTCCTACCGCGCGATCCCCACGAACACCGACGTGCGACTGGCGAAGAAGACGTCCAATCTCTTCCGCGCCCGCGCACGTACGCGCGCTCCGGGTCTCGACGTGTCCGGCCTGTCCGGGGTCATCTCCATCGACCCGCAGGCCCGAACTGCCGATGTCGCCGGAATGTGCACATATGAAGACCTGGTCGACGCCACCCTGCCGTACGGCTTGGCACCCCTGGTGGTTCCGCAACTCAAGACCATCACGCTCGGTGGCGCCGTCACCGGACTCGGGATCGAATCGACCTCGTTCCGCAACGGCCTGCCGCACGAGTCGGTCCTCGAAATGGACATCCTGACCGGGAGCGGCGACATCGTCACCGCGACCCCGGAGGGCGAGAACTCGGATCTGTTCTGGGGATTTCCGAATTCCTACGGAACCCTCGGCTACGCGACCCGGCTGCGAATCCAGCTCGAGCCGGTCAAACCGTATGTGGCACTGCGCTATCTGCGCTTCGATTCCCTCGACGAACTGCAGGCGGTCATGGACCGGGTGGTAAACGATCACGTCTACGACGGAACAAGCGTCGACTATCTGGACGGCGTGGTCTTCACCGAAGCCGAGAGCTACCTGGTCCTGGGCCATCAAACCGACGAAGCCGGTCCTCTCAGCGACTACACCGGTGAGAACATCTACTACCGGTCGATCCAGCACTCATCCGTCGAACATCCAAAGACGGACAAACTCACCATTCGAGACTATCTGTGGCGCTGGGACACCGACTGGTTCTGGTGCTCGCGTGCATTCGGCGCACAAAATCCGACCATTCGCCGACTTTGGCCGAAGAGGCTTCTCCGGAGCAGCTTCTACTGGAAACTCGTCGCCCTCGACCGCAGGTACGGCATCGGTGATCGGCGTGAAAAGCTCGCGGGAAATCCGCTGCGCGAACGCGTGGTTCAAGATGTCGAAGTCCCCATCGAACGGACCACGGACTTCCTTCGCTGGTTCCTTGCGGAGATCCCCATCGAACCGTTGTGGCTATGCCCCCTGCGGTTGCGCGAACCCACCCCCGCCGGAGCATCCTCACAGCGCCCCTGGCCCCTGTACCCACTCGAGCCCAAGCGCACCTACGTCAACATCGGCTTCTGGTCATCGGTGCCGATCGTTCCGGGCGAACCGGAAGGGGCAGCGAATCGACTGATCGAAGACAAGGTCACCGAATTCGATGGCCACAAGTCGCTCTACTCCGACGCCTTCTACTCACGCGAAGACTTCGAACGGCTCTATTACGGAGGCGATCGATACGCGGGTCTGAAGAAACACTACGACCCGGACTCACGGTTACTGGACCTATTCTCCAAGGCGGTGCTACGTCGATGACAACTCTGAAAGCCTCCGGCTCCCCTGACCACAAGCTGGCCATCGCAGAGATTGTAGAAACTCTGTCCGACGGCGAGCTCCCCCTACGCTTCTCCGCATACGACGGCAGTGCAGTCGGCCCGGAAGACGCCCCCTACGGACTGCATCTCAAGTCCACCCGTGGCACTACCTACTTGGCTACGGCTCCGGGCGACCTCGGCATGGCCCGCGCGTATGTGTCCGGCGATCTCGAGGCGAGCGGCGTTCACCCCGGCGACCCGTACGAAATCCTTCGGGTGATGGGTGACGAACTGCAATTCCGTCGCCCGTCCGCGAAGACGCTCGCGACGATCACCCGGTCGCTCGGCTGGGATCTGCTGCGCCCCATCGCACCGCCTCCTCAGGAACACCTGCCGCGGTGGCGTCGAATCGCGGAAGGATTGCGGCACTCCAAGTCTCGTGACGCCGATGCGATCCACCACCACTACGACGTCTCGAACACCTTCTACGAACATGTCCTTGGGCCGTCCATGACATACACGTGCGCGTGCTACGAGAACGCCGACCAGACGCTCGAAGAGGCGCAGGAGAACAAGTACCGCCTCGTCTTCGAGAAGCTCGGCCTCCAGCCCGGCGATCGACTCCTCGACATCGGTTGCGGTTGGGGCTCGATGGTCCGCTACGCCGCGCGGCGCGGCGTCAAGGTCATCGGCGCCACCCTGTCCCGCTCCCAGGCCGACTGGGCGCAGAAGGCCATCGCCGACGAAGGACTGTCCGAACTGGCCGAGGTGCGGTTCACCGACTACCGCGACGTGCCCGAGACGGGATTCGACGCGATCTCGTCCATCGGCCTGACCGAGCACATCGGTGTCGGCAACTACCCGGCCTACTTCAGCCTGCTCAAGAGCAAGCTCCGCGACGGCGGTCTGCTGCTGAACCACTGCATCACCCGGCCCGACAACAAGAGCCAGGCACGTGCGGGCGGGTTCATCGACCGATACGTCTTCCCGGACGGGGAACTCACCGGTTCCGGGCGGATCATCTCCGAGATGCAGAACGTAGGCCTCGAAGTCCGGCACGAGGAGAACCTGCGCGAGCACTACGAGCGGACCCTCGCCGGCTGGTGTCAGAACCTGGTCGACAACTGGGACGCCTGCGTTGCCGAGGTCGGTGAGGGCACCGCCCGCGTCTGGGGTCTGTACATGGCCGGATCACGGCTCGGCTTCGAACGCAACGCGATTCAGCTTCACCAGGTTCTCGCCGTCAAGCTCGACTCCAACGGTCGGTCGCACCTTCCCCTCCGCCCCTGGTGGTCGTAGACAGACCCTGAAGCCATGCCGGGACCCCCGACCGGTCACGGCATGGCTCCAGGACAGACTCGCGTCGCGAATGGCCCCCGAATCGAATGGCCCCGAATTGGGGCACGACTCCACGCCGTACGTGGTTGGCGAGTGCACTTTGTTCGCCAACCACGTACGGCGGAAAAGCCGCGTGCTACTTCTTCAGTGAAGCCGGCGGCGTGAAGCGCTCACCGTACTTGGCGGCGAGCTCTTCGGCGCGCTTGACGAAGCCGGCCTGGCCGCCCTCGTAGCCCTGAATGTACTGCGCCACACCGCCGGTCCATGCGGGGAACCCGATACCCATGATCGAGCCGATATTGGCGTCGGCCGTGGTGAGAAGCACGCCCTCGTCGAAGCACTTCTGGGTCTCGATGGCCTCGATGAACAACATGCGCTCGACGAGATCCTGGAACGGAACCTCGAGTTCCTTGGCCCCGAAGGTCTCCCGCAGCCCGGACCACAGGCCGGTGCGCTTGCCGTCGGCGTAGTCGTAGAACCCGGCACCGCCGAGCTTGCCCTTGCGGTCGAACTTCTCGACGAGAGTGTTGATGACATCGCCAGCTGGGTCGGCCGGCAGTTCTTTGCCCTCCGCCTCGGCTGCCTGTGCGGTCTCCTTGCGGATCTTCTGCATCAGCGTGAGGTTCAGCTCATCCGACAGCTGCAACGGTGCCGCCGGGTAACCGGCCTGCAGTCCTGCCTGCTCGATGGTGGCAGGCTCGACACCCTCCGCCAGCATGCGGATCGCCTCGTTGATGAACGTGCCGATGACGCGCGAGGTGAAGAAGCCACGGGAGTCGTTGACCACGATCGGGGTCTTCCGAATGGCCTGTACGTAGTCGAATACCCGGGCCAGTGCCTCGTCGGACGTCTTCTCTCCGCGGATGATCTCTACGAGCGGCATCTTGTCGACGGGTGAGAAGAAGTGGATTCCGATGAAATCCTCCTGACGCTTCACCCCCGTAGCAAGGCCGGTGATCGGCAGAGTCGACGTGTTCGAGCCCAGCAGAGCCTTGGGATCGACGATGTCTTCGATCTCCTGGAACACCTTGTGCTTGAGTTCCTGGCTCTCGAACACTGCCTCGATGACGAAATCGACACCGGCGAAGTCGGCCGGGTCGGCGGTCGGCTTGATCCGGTCGAGCAGGGCCTTCGACTTCTCCTCGGTGGTCTTGCCGCGCGAGAGTGCCTTGGCCTCGATGCCCTCGGAGTAGGCCTTGCCCTTGTTCGCTGCCTCGATGGTGACGTCCTTCAGAACAACGTCGAACCCTGCCTTCGCCGATACGTACGCGATTCCGGCGCCCATCATGCCGGCCCCGAGCACGCCGACCTTGGTGATCGGGGTCTTGTCGATGCCCTTCGGCCGTGAGGCGCCGGAGTTGATGGCCTGGAGATCGAAGAAGAACGCCTGGATCATGTTCTTCGCGACCTGACCGGTGACCAGAGACGTGAAGTAACGCGCCTCGATCAGGAATGCGTTGTCGATGTCGACCTGCGTGCTCTCGACTGCGGCCGCCATGATGGCACGCGGAGCCGGCATGGGTGCACCCTTGAGCTGCTTACGCAGGTTCGCCGGGAACGCGGGGAGGTTGGCTGCGAGGCCCGGGGTGGACGGGGTGCCGCCGGGGATCTTGTAGCCCTTCTTGTCCCAAGGCTGTACGCCCCCCTCGGGGTTGGCCTTGATCCACGCCTTCGCCGCAGGTACCAGTTCCTCGATCGAGGCCACGACCTCGTCGACGAGTCCGACTTCCTTGGCCTGCACGGGTCCGCGCTGCTGCCCCTGCAGCAGCACCTGCATGAGCGCGTTCTGCAGACCGAGCAGCCGGACGGTGCGCACCACACCGCCTCCGCCAGGAAGCAGACCGAGGGTGACCTCGGGAAGCCCGATCTTGACGCCCTTGACATCCGCGGCGATGCGGTGATGCGTAGCAAGCGCGATCTCGAGGCCACCGCCGAGTGCGGCGCCGTTGATAGCGGCGACGACCGGCTTACCGAGAGTCTCGAGGCGACGCAGGTCCTGCTTGGCCGAGACGCCGAAACTCTGGACATCGGCGGCGTTCTCCGGGCCGACCTGAATCATGTTCTTGAGGTCGCCACCCGCGAAGAACGTCTTCTTGCCGGAGGTGAGGACGACGCCGGTGATGGAGTCTTTCTCCTCGACGAGGCGGTCGACGGTCGCCTTCATCGAGGAGAGGTAGGCGTCGTTCATTGTGTTGGCGCCCTGGTTGGGATCGTCGATGGTGAGCACGACGATACCGTCGGCGTCCTGCTCCCAGTTGATGATGTTCTGCTCGCTCACTGCTTCAAGTCTCCTGGTAGTCCTGGTATCTGAAGGACCTGTAGTTGAAAGACGCTGCTGTTGAAAGACGCCGTGTCAGACGCGCTCGATGATCGTGGCGACACCCATGCCGCCGCCGATGCACAAGGTGATGAGGGCGTACCGTCCACCCCTGCGCTCGAGTTCGTCGAGCACCGTGCCGGTGATCATGGCACCGGTTGCTCCGAGCGGGTGGCCCATCGCGATGGCTCCACCGTTGACGTTGAGCTTCTCGTCGGGGATGTTCATGTCCTTCTGGAACTTGAGCACCACGGACGCGAACGCCTCGTTGATCTCCACGAGGTCCATGTCGTCGATTGTCAGACCGGCGGACGCGAGCACCTTCTTCGACGCAGGCGTCGGTCCGGTGAGCATGATCGTGGAGTCGGCGCCGGAGGTGGCGGTCGCAACGACGCGGGCACGCGGGGTCAGGCTCATGTCCTTGCCGGCCTGCTCCGAGCCGACGAGCACGAGTGCTGCGCCGTCGACGATGCCGGAACTGTTGCCGCCGTGGTGAACGTGGTTGATCTTCTCGATCCAGTGGTACTTCTGCAGCGATACCGCGTCGAAGCCGCCCATTTCGCCGACACCGGCGAAGGAGGGGGTCAGGCCCGCGAGGTTCTCGAGAGTGGTACCCGGGCGCATGTGCTCGTCATGGTCCAGAACCGTCAGGCCATTGATGTCCTTGACTGGGACGACGGACTTGGCGAAGTAGCCACCCGTCCACGCCTTCGCGGCAAGATCCTGCGAGCGAACGGCATACGCGTCGACGTCTTCGCGGGAGAAGCCCTCGATCGTCGCGATCAGGTCTGCGCCTACACCCTGCGGTACGAAGTAGTTGTCGTAGTTGGTGGCCGGGTCCAGTGCCCACGCGCCACCGTCGGAGCCCATCGGCACGCGCGACATCGACTCGACGCCGCCCGCGATCACCAATTCGTCCCAGCCGGACCGCACCTTCTGCGCGGCGGTGTTCACGGCCTCGAGGCCGGATGCGCAGAAGCGGTTGAGCTGGACGCCACCGACGGTGTCAGGCAGGCCGGCATCGTTGACAGCAATACGCGCGATATCCATTCCCTGGTCGCCGACGGGAGTCACGACGCCGAGGATCAGGTCGGAGATGCGATCTTCGTCAAGATCGGGGAAGCGCACGCGGAGTTCGTCGATCAGGCCGGTGACCAGCGAGATCGGCTTGACCGAGTGCAGCGACCCGGTCTTCTTTCCGCGGCCACGCGGGGTGCGGATGGCTTCATAAATGAATGCCTCTGTGGTCACTGTGGAATGTTCCTTCCTAATCTGCGTCGATGCCGACCGTGCATACGACGCTCTGCACGCGGCATATCCCGACTCTCAACCTTAGAACGCGTTGCAGAACATGCGGAAGGACCGAACCGATCCTCGATTGTGACCGAGCCGATCAACGCCACGCGGTTCGCTGAGGCATTCACCCGATCTCGAACACGTTCTAGCTACGATGCGGCATGCGAATCATCAAGATGTCGACAATGTCTCTGCTCGCCGCGGCAACTGCGGCGGTCGCCGTCCCAGCGGTCGCTTCGGCCGCACCGGATCCCGCTGACACCCCTAACCAGGCAATGGCGCGTGCTTACATCGACGCGCTCGTCAGTCACGACGCGAGCGCTGTTGAATTCACACCCGATGCCACGCGCGTCGAGGCCGGCATTCAGACGGGATTCAACGGGCAGCAGTTGACCGACGATCTCAACCATGGCATCCAGTACACCGTGATCCAGGGCGTGCGAGACCTGACGATGACCGAATCCGGCGACACCGTCGAGGCCCGCTACCTGCTCGACGCGGGCATTGGTCCGCAGCGGCTCATGACCGTCGAGATCGCCGAGACCTTCGATCTCGAGGACGGAGCTATCGACCACATCGTTGCCATCATCTCCCCGGTCTCCGCGTCCTGACTGATCTCCCTGTCCTGACAATCGCGGAACACCCCCGCTATGGCCCTGGCTCCGTCGACGATGCAGCCGATCGTCGACGGAGCCAGGGCCGCTACCGATCTCAGGCGAGATCGGTAGCGATGATCTTCTCCACGTTCCGCTCGGCGAGCGCGGTGATCGTCACGAACGGATTCACACCGACATTGCCCGGCACCAGAGAACCGTCGACCACGTACAGGCCCGGGTACTCGGGAAGGCGACCGTAGTTGTCGGTCGCCGAGTTCAGCAGGCAACCGCCCAACGGGTGGTACGTGAAATCATCGCCGAACTTCTTGTACACACCGAACAGGTCCGTCCGGTAGATCGTGCCTTCCTTCTTGTTGATCTTGTCGAATACCGCTCGGGCCATCTCGATACCCGGCTGATTCTGAGCCTGGGTCCAGGACAGATCGACCTTGCCCGTGTTCGAATTGAACTGGAAACGAGCGCGTTCGGGGTTCTTCGTGATCGCCAGGTACAGACTCACATAGGTTTCGAGTCCCGCCGGCAGTGGGGCAATCTCGGCGAAGATCGGCGCGGCCGGGTCGTCCCAGTTGTCGATACCGAGCGTCGGGATCGTGGACTGCTTGGACCCGGTGGAGTGCCACATGTGGTTCGCGCGGCCGAGCATGATGTTGCCGTTGTTACCCCAGCCCTCACCGACCTGCGACGACAGGTTCGGCAGATGCCCCTGCGCCTTCATCGACACCAGCAGCTTGCTGGTGCCGACACTGCCGGCGGCGAAGAACACCCGATCCGCAGCGACGACCTTGGTGGCGATGACATTGCCCTGCTCGTCGATCTGCTCCATCGTCACGTTGTAGCCGGCGCCGGGGGCGGGCTCGACCTTGGTGACCCGGTGCAAGGTGGTGATCGACAACTTGCCCGTCGCCGCGGCCTGTGCGAGGTAGGTCTTGTCGAGCGACTTCTTGCCGGCGTTGTTGCCGTAGATGACCTCGCCGTCGAGTGCGGACTCAGTAACGTCGCCCGCGGCCTCTTTCTTCATGTACTCGAAGTCGTACACGTTGGGCACGAAAGCCGTTGAGAACCCGGATCGCTGCGCGGTCTTTCGACCGGTCCGTGCGAACTTGTACCACGGGGTGGTCTCGAACCAGTCCTGGTCGATGTGGTTGACACCCAGGCCGGTGTTCGCGCGCGGGAAGTACTTGTCATACATCTCGTCCGAGTCGACCGACGGCAAGATCTCCTCGAAGAAGTGACGCTTCGGGGTAACGGCCATGCCACCGTTGACCAGCGAGCCACCGCCGACACCGCGACCCTGGTAGACCTTGATGCCAGAGAAGCGTTCGGAGTCGAGGACGCCAACGTACCTGTCGATGTTTCTATTGATGTTGAAGCCAATGAAGTTACTGACCGGCGCGTCGGTCCTGTCGGCCAACCAGAAGGAGCGCTCATCGGGATTGAGCATCCCGCAGAAGATGTTGCCGTCCGAGCCGGGCGTGTCCCAGCTGCGCCCCATCTCCACGATCTGCGTAGGAATACCGGCCTGCGTCAACCGCAGTGCGGCAACGGCGCCGCCGTAACCACTGCCGATGACAAGGGCGGGCACCTGGTCGCCGTCCGACAGAGCGCGACGGGGGGACGCCGACGCCACAGTCGACATCGACGGGAGCATGAGCGCCCCCGCTGCAAGTCCTGCCCCCGTAAGAAAGCGGCGGCGTGAGACGTGTGAAATTCCACGAGTCGGAGCAGTTCGGTTCGCAAAGCGGTCGATCATGAATCTCCTCTGTCGGTGGTGGGGCCAGCAGCTCGTTGCTGCTGCGAAAGCTCCCAGGGTTATACCGTCGACAGAAGTGACAAGGATGCGATATCAAGAAAATTGGTGCCCTGGTTCCGTCGACGATGCAGGTGATCGTCGACGGAGCCAGGGCCGCTACCGGTCTCAGGCGAGATCGGTGGCGATGATCTTCTCCACGTTCCGCTCGGCCAGCGCGGTGATCGTCACGAACGGATTCACACCGACATTGCCCGGCACGAGGGAACCGTCGACCACGTACAGGCCCGGGTACTCGGGAAGACGACCGTAGTTGTCGGTGGCCGAGTTCAGCAGGCAACCACCCAGCGGGTGGTACGTGAAATCGTCAGCGAACTGCTTGCCGCCACCGAACAGGTCCGTCCGGTAACCGGTGCCCTCTTTCTGGTTGATCTTGTCGAAGACCGCCCGGGCCATCTCGATACCCGGCTGGTTCTGAGCCTGAGTCCAGGACAGATCGACCTGGCCGGTGCTCGGATTGAACAGGAAGCGGCCACGCTCGGGGTTATTCGCGATCGCCAGGTACATGGCGACGAACATCTCGACCCCCGAGGGCAGCGGGGCGATCTCGGCGAACACCGGCGCCGCCGGGTCGTCCCAGTTGTCGATACCCATCGTCGGGATCGTGGAGTGGTTGAAGCCAGTGGGGTCCGTAACGTGGTTCGCGCGGGCGAGCATGATGTTGCCGTTGTTGCCCCAGCCCTCACCGACCTGCGACGACAAGTTCGGCAGATGACCCTGCCCCTTCATCGACACCAGCAGCTTGCTGGTGCCGACACTGCCGGCGGCGAAGAACACCCGATCCGCGGCCACGACCTTGGTGGCGATGACGTTGCCCCAATCGTCGAGCTGCTCCATCGTCACGTTGTAGCCGGCACCGGGCGCGGGCTCGACCTTGGTCACCCGGTGCAAGGTGGTGATCGACAGCTTGCCGGTCGCCGCGGCCTGCGCGAGGTAGGTCTTGTCGAGCGACTTCTTGCCGGCGTTGTTGCCGTAGATGACCTCACCGCCGAGCGCGGACTTGGGCACCTCACCCGCCGCCTCGCGCTTCATGTACTCGAAGTCGTACACGTTGGGCACGAACGACGTCGAGAAGCCGGACCGTTCGGCACTCGCCCGACCGGACCGGGCGAACTGGTACCACGGCGTGGTCTCGAACCACTCCCTGTCGATGTGGTTGACACCCAGACCGGTGTTCGCCCGCGGGAAGTACTTGTCATACATCTCGTCCGAGTCGACCGACGGCAGAATCTCCTCGAAGAAATGCCGCTTCGGGGTCACGGCCATGCCGCCGTTGACCAGCGAACCGCCACCGACACCACGACCCTGGTAGACCTTGATACCGGAAAAACGCTCGCCGTCGAGGATCCCGGTGTACCTCTGGGTGGGCATCTTGATGGGGATTCCCAAGAAGGCGGCGAGCGGCTGATCCGTCTGGTTGGACAACCACGTCGAGCGGTAGTCGGGGATAAGCATCCCGCTGAAGATCTTGCCATCGGGACCGGGGGTGTCCCAGCTACGGCCCATCTCCACGATCTGCGTGGGAATACCGGCCTGCGTCAACCGCAGCGCGGTCACGGCCCCGCCGTAACCACTGCCGATGATCAGGGCGGGCACTCGGTCGCCGTCCGAGAGGGCGCGGCGCGGAGACGCCGATGCCACAGCCGACATCGACGGGAGCATGACCGCCCCCGCTGCAGCTCCCGCTGCAAGTCCCGCTCCCGCAAGGAATCGGCGGCGTGAGAAGTCTGAACCCGACCGCGTCTTCGCGCCTCGGGTCACCCGGCTGTCGAACATGAATCTCCTCCGTCTGCAGTGCGGCAGGCAGCTGGTCACTGCCACCCAAGGCTCAGAGGTTATACCGCAGGTAAACGAATACGCGAAGCGGAATTAACAAACGCACACCGTCAGACACGACCTGTGCAGCAACAATCTGCCCGGTCTGTGATACAGCCCACTAGCTGCCGATCTTCGGCCAGCCGTGGCGCAAATGAACGACCGAACTTGTCTCCGGACGATTGCACGCGGCTATCAACCGTCGATCTTCTTGGCTCCGAGTACGTCCTCGAGCAACTCGTAAGCCACGTCTTCGGGATCGCGGCGGGTCGCGGGATCGCCAGGCTCCGCGGCCTCGGCGAACATCTCTTCTTCGTCTTCCGGGGTGGAGACCGGTGGCGTCACCGATGTCTCGTAGTCGGTCGGAGGCGGAACCGGCCCGGGATCATCCGGGTAGTCGGGCGCTTCCGGCGGCGGAATGTCGTCCGGTTCGGCCGCCGGACCCGACTGGGCCGCACGCTCAGCCGAATCAGCAGGCCTCGATTCAGGCTGCTGCGGTCTTTCCGTGGACTTCTCCCTGCTCGGCCGAGAAAACCGTGGAGCTCCGGTTAACTTCGCCGGCTTAGGGGCGACTTTCGCGACCGACGGAGGCGGTGCCGAGGCAGCACCTTCCTGATACTCGACTTCCCAACTGCCGCCGAACATCTCTACGAGCACGTCCGCGATCACTCCCGCGTTGTGCGGCGAGGCAATGCGCGCACCCAGATTGGGGACCGGGTGCGCCAGGATCAGACGGTTGCCCTGAACATCGTGCACCGTTGCCGCCGCCAACATCGCCGGCAGGATCTTGTTTCGCTGACTTACCTTCTCACGCAGCGTATTCCATGCCTCACGCAACGTGGTCATGTCGATGCCTGCCGGTGTTGCCGTCTCCTGTGACGGTTCAGGGGCGGACGGCGACTCCCGATCGGGAGTCGCTTCGGGTTCCGCGCCCGGGTGCGGCGTGGGCTCGGGCTCGGGAACAGGGCGCGGGTCCGGTACGGGCTCGGGCGTCGGCATGGGCTCAGGCGACGGTTCCGGCTCGGGAACAGGGGCAGGCTTCGGATCTGGAGCGGGCCGCGGCATGGGCTCGGGTTCGGGCTCGGGTGGTGGGGGAACGGTCTCCGCCGCCTGTCGCTTCGAGGGCCTCTGAAACCTCGTCTCCGGCTCTCGTTCCGCGGCCTGTGGCGTTTCAGCGGGCGCAGCCACCGACCGCTCCGCCACATCCACCGCGGGCGCTGCCCCTGCAGGCGGAAGCCCGCGCTCGACGCGTTCGAGCCGTTGCAACACTGCGGATTCGGCGTCGGAGGCTGAGGGCAGCAGCATCCGAGCGCACATCACTTCGAGCAACAACCGCGGGGCGGTGGCCCCACGCATTTCGCCCAGTCCGACATGAATCACCTCGGCGTACCTCGTGAGGGTGGCCGGGCCGATCCGCTGGGCTTGGGCGTTCATACCTTCGAGCACATCGCCCGGTCCGTCGACCAGGCCACGCTCGGCGGCGTCGGGTACCGCCTGCATCAGGATCAGGTCGCGCAGGCGCTCGAGAAGGTCGACCGCGAACCGGCGCGGATCGTGTCCGGCATCGACGACTCGGTCGACCGTTCCGAACAGTGCTGCCCCGTCCCCCTCCGCCAAGGCGTCGACGGCATCGTCGATCAGCGCGACATCTGTTACGCCGAGCAGTGCGAGTGCTCCCGGATAGGTAATGCCCTCGTCCCCAGCGCCTGCGAGAAGTTGGTCGAGGATACTCAGCGAATCGCGGGGTGAGCCGCCCCCCGCACGGATGACCAGCGGATACACCGGATCGGCGACGGGAACACCCTCCTGCTGGCAGATCTTCTCGAGCAGAATCCGCATCGTCGACGGTGCGAGTAGCCGGAACGGGTAGTGATGGGTGCGCGAACGGATGGTCGGCAGCACCTTGTCCGGTTCTGTGGTGGCGAAGATGAAGATGAGGTGCTCCGGCGGCTCCTCGACGATCTTGAGGAGTGCGTTGAAACCCGCCGTACTGACCATGTGCGCCTCATCCACGATGAACACGCGATACCGCGATTCGGCGGGCGCGTAGAAGGCGCGGTCACGCAGCTCACGGGTGTCCTCGACGCCGCCGTGGCTCGCCGCGTCGAGCTCGGTGACGTCGAGATTGCCGGCACCACCGGGACCTAGTGAGATACACGACGGGCACTGCCCACACGGCGTCGAGGTAGGACCCTGTTCGCAGTTCAGTGATCGCGCCAATATGCGGGCCGATGACGTCTTGCCGCATCCGCGCGGGCCCGAGAACAGGTACGCGTGGTTGATCCGACCGGCGTCGAGTGCTGTGCTCAGCGGTTCGGTGACGTGCTCCTGTCCCACTACTTCGGCGAAGGTTGCGGGTCGGTACTTCCGATACAGGGCCACGCGCGAATCCTACCGGCGGATCCCGACAGATTTGCCCAGTGGGCGAAACGTTCACCGAGCACACCCGGCCCAATCAGTAGGAGACCCTCCGTACACGACTAGGTCACGTAACACGTTCGCAACATATCGGCATCATTTCCGAAATGGCCCATGTTCATCGTGTTTCACCGCGCACGGGGCCTCATCCGTGGGTGTGAGGAGAATGTCGTGCCTGAGATCGATGCCGCCGCAACCGGCTGGTTGCTGATCAGTACCGCCCTGGTCCTGTTGATGACCCCGGGCCTCGCTCTGTTCTACGGCGGCATGGTCCGTTCGACCGGCGTGCTGAACATGATCATGATGAGTTTCGTCTCGATCGCGCTGGTCACAATTGCGTGGCTGGTGGTCGGATACTCCCTGATCTTCGGAGATGACATCGGCGGCGGCCTGATCGGCGGGATCGAACACCTGGGAATGGCCGGGATAGATCCCACAACCGCCTATGGGCAGGTCCCCGAGATACTGTTCGCCACCTTCCAACTCACGTTCGCGATCCTCACCGCCGCACTGATCAGCGGCGCTATCGCCGACCGCACCAAGTTCTCGGCCTGGATCGTTTTCGTTCCCATCTGGGCTCTCGCCGTGTACGCGCCTGTCGCACACTGGGTATGGAACCCGGACGGCTGGATCGCGCAGCTCGGTGCCCTCGACTACGCAGGCGGACTCGTTGTCGAAATCGTTTCCGGCGCATCCGGCTTGGCGTTGGCTCTGGTCGTGGGTCCTCGCCTCGGTTTCAAGTCCGACGCGATGCGACCGCACAATCTTCCGCTCGTACTCCTCGGTGTGGGTCTGCTGTGGTTCGGCTGGTTCGGGTTCAATGCGGGCTCGGCCCTCGCTGCCGACGGCACAGCGGCGGCGATCTTCCTGAACACCCTGGTCGCCGGCTGCACCGGTATGCTCGGCTGGCTCATCGTCGAACAGCTTCGGGACGGCCACCCCACCACCTTCGGTGCAGCGTCCGGTGTCGTCGCGGGCCTGGTGGCAATCACTCCGTCCTGTGGAACCGTCAATACGCTCGGCGCCATCGCCATCGGTACCATCGCCGGAATCGTCTGCTCGTTCGCCGTGGGCTGGAAGTTCCGCTTCGGCTACGACGACTCACTCGACGTCGTCGGCGTCCACCTGGTGGGCGGCATCGTCGGCACGATCCTCATCGGGCTCCTGGCCACCGAGATCATGACGGGTGGCCCGACCGGCCTGTTCTACGGCGGCGGATTCGCACAACTCGGAAAACAGGTGCTGGCCGTAATCGTCGTTGGGCTCTACGCTTTCGGCGTCACGTTCATACTCGGCAAGCTGATCGATCGGATCATGGGATTCCGGGTGAGCCGCGAAGACGAGACCTCGGGCGTCGACCTTGCTCTACACGCCGAATCCGCTTACGAGCACGGAGTACTCGGACACGGACCTTCGGGCGGCACGCACAGCAACACCGTCTTCCCGTGGATGCACGAGGAGCAGCGCCAGCGCACTCTCGACGCGGAACCGAAGCAGGCGTCGCCAGATCTGGGGTAGGGCTACTACATCTTCTGCGCCGCTGCAGACCTTTTCGCCTCGGACTTGGCAGACTCCTTTGCGGCTACCCCTTGACGCAATCGATGAAGATGAAGAACGGATACTCCAGGAGTTCCTGCCAATAGTCGATATTGCCCGCGCCGGCGCAAGGTTCCAGCTCTGGCGTGTGCACTGTCACATCACGAAATCCGGCCGCGGCGAGTTCTGAATCGTAGGTACCAGACGAGAACGAATAGTTGTCGGCCAGAAACGACGTGGCATCAAGATGCACTGTGGCCTGGATCTTGGCTCCGTCAACCATACGGTCCGCCAACGTGAACTCCACGCCGTATTTCCGATAGCTCGGCAACGGCCGGAACGAGTACAGGGCGGGATTCATCGTGACAGTAACGAAGCGACCGCCGGGATCGAGGCGACTCGCCACGCCGGAGCACATGCGCGCGAGGTCGACCCGATCACGCGCGTAGCAAAGCAGCCACGCGGACACGGCCAAGTCAAAATTCTGATTCGCCACTCCTAACCGGGCATCCTCCACCCGATACTCGATGCCCAGGGGCTCCCGTGCTTCCTGTTCTCGCGCCAACTCGACCATGCGATCGGAAATGTCGATACCGACCATCTTCGAAGCGCCGGCGCGTCGGAGGATTCGGGTGAAATGACCTTCACCGCAAGCGACATCCAACACGTTCTTGCCGCGGACATCGCCGATCAGCTTCAGAAACGAATATGTCTCGACCTGCGAGCGCCAGGATTGGGATTTCTTGGCTTCCTGGTAGTGCTCGGCGTACCGGCCTTCGCTGTAATCGGTTGCCACAGCGACCTCACATTTCCCTGTGGTGCTCCATCGGAGGCACACACGCCGATCGATGGGGCGCCCTTCTTGTCGATCATCAGGCTTCGTCGAGCAATACCGTAGACCCGATTGAGGGATCGACTATTCCGACCCTGAAGAACGGCGCTTGCGCCGACATATCGCTTGGTCATCCCCGATTTGTGTCTACGCGGCCAGAATCTGGGCAGGTACCGTAGGGGCAAGCGAATCCACGCTCGCCAGATAGGCCGGGAAAGCCTGGGTGAGGGTTACTACCCCAACCTTCTGCCTGACCTATCGGCCCTGGTAAGGACACGGAACGACATATGCCCCGATCTGAACGACTCGCATGGGCGCTGCTCGGGCTGACGGTGTGCCTGATGCTCGTCAGCGTCGTGCTCACACGCGGCTGGGAGCTCACATGGCCTGGCATCGTGGCCCCGTTCCTCGTCGCTCTCAATGCATCGCTCCTGCTCTGGAACCGCAGGCAGAGCGGCACAGAAAAACACACAGCGATGAGCAAAGTGGGGGCGCCGACGTTCCGGTCCCGCAGGGGTAACCGTAGACGGCACGGAGTTCACTCGGCGGTGCGGATTCTCGGTGACAGCGACGGCGCATGAGGTTAGCGAAGCCGGCGCCCGACGCCGGCCTAGTCCGCCCACGTTGCGATTGCTGCAGGAGACGGCTGGCCAGCACGGGTGTTAGCCTGTCCGGCTACCCATCGACAGGAGGGCCGACATGGCAGTGACCGCAAATGTGGCAAAGCAGAAGCTGGCGGAACTGATCCAGCAGGTCAACGACGATTGCCTGCCCATCGAGATCGTCACCGACGAAGGCAGCGCAGTGCTGATGCCCAAGGACTACTTCGATTCCCTCGAAGAGACCGCCTACCTGCTCCGGTCGCCAGCCAACGCCGAACGGCTGAGGCGAGCATATGAGGCATCGCTTCGAGGTGAATTCGTCGAACGGGAGTTGATAGAGGAATGACCGCTCGATTCCGCTCGAGAACTGACCTACTTCCCCTTGGCCGCCTTCGCCGCCGCCTTTACTGACTTCTTGAATTCGCGGACCTCATGCAGGCTCTTGTCGTCCACGACGTCCGCGATCGAACGGCGGCAACCATCTGTGCCGTAGTCCCCCGCCGCCTCGCGCCAGCCCTTCGGCTCGACACCGATCTGCTTGCCGAGCAGGGCGAGGAAGATCCGAGCCTTCTGGTCCCCGTACCCCGGTAGTGCCTTCAACCGCTTCAGGACTTCCTTGCCGTCAGGGTCTCCGCTCGTCCACAATGCTTCGGCATCGCCGTCGTAGTTCTCCACCAGGAACGCGCACAGCGACTGGATGCGTGCGGCCATTGATCCGGGGAAGCGATGGACGGCAGGGGTCTGCGAACAGACACCAGCGAACTCTTCCGGGTTCAACTCGGCGATGCGGTTCACGTCGAGACCACCGAGACGATCAGCCAGCTTCTTCGGCCCCGCGAAGGCGGTCTCCATCGGAACCTGCTGATCGAGCAACATTCCGATCAGCAGGGCCAACGGGTCACTGGCCAGCAGTGCGTCGGCCTCAGGATCACCCGTCAGATTCAGATTCGGCATCCGGTCAGTCTAAGACAAGCTCGAGTGCTGATAGGGGCGGTCTTGTCACTGCCGTCGCATCTCTTCTGCCGCCTCGGCTGTACGGGTTGCCGGGTCTTCGTCGCCGACGAGTTGTATCTCGAGTTTGTGGAGCTTTCCGGTGAAAGCGAACGGCGCTTGGTAGCGGGCAGAGACTGCTGACCCGTGGTCGTAGCCGATACTCGAACCGCTGGACGAGATCATCCGCATGAAGGCGGCCGTGTCGACCGAACCCGCGGCCTGCCCGTTCACCTCGACGCTGATCGAACCGGAGCGGCCAGAACCGCGCGTCACCCGCGCGACCAGTGTGGCATCCCCTGGCGGGATGGTGTTCTCGGACTCGATGATCGAATGATCGCCGAAGGCGTTGTAGTCCACCACAAGCCTGCCGGATTGGACGAACACCGAGATACCTGAGTTCTCGTCACCGGTGGCGAACAGCACGCCCTCTTGTTCCGCGGTGCGGGTGACATGGGCGGTGAGGTGAAAGCTGCGGCCGCTGACGGCCGCGCCCGACCCCATTTGGAGTGGCGTCATCGGTGGCCGGTATACGTAGCGTCGGTCGACCGGGTGCGGCGAATTGGGGCGGAAGCGGGGGCCGAACAGCTCGATGGTGCGGTCATCCAATGGAAGCGCACCGTTTCGTTCGGCCTCGCTCCACCAGAGCTTGATGAGCTCGTCGAGCCGTTCGGGTTGATCGCTTGCCAAATCGTTGCACTCGGACCAGTCCGTCGCCAGGTGGTACAGTTCCCATCTCTCCGTGTCGAAGTCGGCGCCGCGTATGTGTCGACAGACCGCTTTCCACTCACCGGCGACGATGGCGCGGCTGCCCATCTGCTCGAAGAACTGCACCGAGTTCGGTGTCGGGGCGGCAGGATCATCGATGACACTTGCAAACGAATGCCCCGTCACCGGGAGCTGCTCGATTCCCTGATAAGTCTGCGGTGGGGTGACACCGACGAGTTCGTAGATCGTCGGCGCAATATCGGATGCGTAGGCGAACTGGTCGCGTATCGATCCGCGTTGGTCGGCCGCGATCCGGCGGGGGTAGTGCATGATCAACGGAACGTGCACACCCCCCTCATGAGTGTTCTGCTTGTACCACTTGAACGGGGTGTTGCCGCACTGCGCCCAGCCCCACGGATAGTTGGTGTGGCTGTGTGGGCCCCCGATGTCGTCGAGGCGGCCGACGAGTTCGCTGGGCATGTCGAAGACGCCGTCGATGATGCTGTTGAAGAACCGCATCTCGTGCAGGACCCCGAAAGGGCCCCCTTCCTGCGAAGCGCCGTTGTCGGAGAGGACGAGCAGCAACGTGTTGTCCAACTGGTCCAGGTCGCGCAGGCCCTGTACGAGGCGGCCGATCTGGTCGTCGGTGTGATCGAGGAACGCAGCGAACGCCTCTTGAAGCCGGCTGGCAAGCTTGCGTTGATCCGGGCCGAGGTCATCCCACGGATCGACACCGGGATTTCTCGGGGCCAACTGCGTTCCTGGTGGAACCACGCCGGTTTCGAGCTGACGTTCAAACCACTTCTCCCGCCACACATCCCAACCGACGTCGTACTTGCCCCGGTACTTGGACAAGTAGCTCGCGGGCGCCTGGTGCGGGGAGTGAGTGGCGCCGAAGGGCAGATACAGAAAGAACGGGCGGTCGGGACGGACGCCTTTGGAATCCGTCACCATCCTGAGGGCCTGATCGACGAGGTCTTCGGAAAGGTGGTAGCCATCCTCGGGCCGTCCCGGCGGGTCGATCGGATGGTTGTCACACACCAGCTGCGGGTGGAACTGGTCGGTTTCGCCGTCCAGGAACCCATAGAAGCGGTCGAACCCGCGGGCGAGAGGCCAATGGTCGAACGGGCCCGCTGCCGAACACTGCTCCGACGGGGTGAGGTGCCACTTGCCCACGCAGAACGTCGCGTAACCCTCCTCTCGCAGAACTTCGGCGATCGTGGTGGCCGAGCTGGTGATGTGGCCCAGCTGGTGTGGGAACCCGGTCCGAAAGTTCGCCACGCTGCGCATGCCCACGGCGTGCTGGGAACGACCGGTCAGCAACGCCGCGCGCGTCGGCGAACACACAGGCGCCACGTGAAAGTTGGTAAACTGCAACCCATTTTCAGCCAATGCATCGACATTGGGTGTGTCGATGTCCGAGCCGTAACACCCGAACTGAGCGAAGCCGGTGTCATCGAGCAACACCACCACCACATTGGGGGCCTCAGGGCCGGGGTGTGGCGACTCGTCATACCACGGCTGGGACTCCGCGAGGGTCCGCCCTATCTTTCCCTCGAAGCGAGGTGCGCGCGTCATTTCGTGATGCCTCATTTCTGAATCGCGCGCCGTCGAGCCGATCCCGCTGGCTCGAGCTGCGCACAAGCGGCGTTTCGACGAAGATATTTAGATCGTATAACTATCGGAGTGGGTGTCAACCGTCTCGGATGCCCGCGGTATCGACGCCACTGCATCCACTACAAACGATCGAGTATCGGCACCGTGATGACGGCCTGGGTGTCGCCGAGCTGCTTGTCGCCATATATTGCTTGGAAGTATTCGCTTCGCGTGAGGTCGATGAAAAACTCGACGCCCGGGTAGTAGACGAGCGCGACCGCATCGAACTCGTAGTTGCGCTCAACTCGGACAGGTCGACCGACGTGCAGGGGGCCGTAACCACCCTCGGCCATGGCGCTGAACATCGCCGTCGTGTACCGACGATCGGCGCTCCGCTGCTCCCGGGTGCCCCTCTTGATGAGATTCACGATGACGATCGCGTGAGCCCCGAACTCCACCTCCTCACTGAGTCGCCGCGAGAGCTGTTCAACCTGCGGGGGCACATCCTGGCTCTGCGTCCGCCTGAAGGGAAAGTGCGAAGGCCGACGGCCAACGATCTGAGCAACTCGCATCGCGAGCAGTAGCTGGGGAATCATGGCATTCACGAATGGCGAACGCCGGAAGCCCTGAACGTAGACTTCCTCGAAGCGGGCGAGCGCAGCGCGCATAGCAGCCGACTCCGCGTGACGCTCGTAGGCCTCGCGCGAAGGGTATTGCAGCAATACGACAGCGCTCCAGTTCTTCTCTCCAATTTGCGCAGAGTGGAGCGCCGCGACCACGACCTTGCCGGCGTAGATCCACCCCGCCTGCGAGCCCTCCGTTGCGCGCCGAAGCGCGCGCACCTCCGACACGATGTCGGTGCCGGGCGATGCAGCGAGGAACGTCAACACATGAAAAGCGTGGCGCGAACGAGAGATCGGCTGGGCTTCGTGGACCACAGTGCGCCGGACGCGCAGGTATCGCCGGTGCTGCCACAGCGCAGAGGCAGCAGCCGCGCTGACGAGGGCGAGCAGTGATACACGACCGGCTGCAGACTTTATCGAGGTCCGCTCCGTCGGTGAGGACGATCCCTTATGGGCTGGGGTGATTGTCATGCGAGGCCAATCGTTGTTGTGCCGACGCCGCTTCCGTTTCAACGCTACTCTCGCCTGGCAGGGGCGTTCCAGACCAACTATTCCAAGTGTCACAAGGCATCCGTGCCGTCCACAACGAGGGGGTTCTTTGACCGAGAACACCGGATTCGACTTCGCCGCAGCCACAGGACTGGAGGTTCTCCGGCATCTCGAGTCGACGCAAAACGGGCAACCGAACATCGGGAAGCTGCTGGGTTTGTCGATCGACTCGCTCGACGAAGGCCGAGTGGTGATGTCGCTCGAGCCTCGAGCGCTGTTTGCGAATCAGCTGGGCACGATGCATGGAGGAATCTCGGCAACATTGCTGGACTCGGTGATGGGGTGCGCCGTCCATTCCTCTTTACCCCCGGCGACGTCGTACACGACGTTGGAACTGAAGGTCAACTACATTCGGCCGGTTCCGATTGCGGGCGGCAGACTGACCGGGATCGGGAACGTGGTACATCTCGGCCGGCGGTCCGCCACGGCCGAAGGGAAAATTACCAATGCAGACGGAAAGCTGGTGGCACACGCAACGACCACGTGCATGGTGTTCCCTTCGAGCGTGTAAGGCAGTTGTCCCCAACAGCACGGGCATGCGCGTGATGCGCCCAAGTTGATCTCATACCTTCACTTCGTCGACATCCCGTTCGCCCAATGCGGGGCGGGCCACGAGTTCCACTGCGAGCAGAGCGGCCACGGCAATGAGGACCGTCACCACCACGACCATGCCGGACGGGTATCTCCAGAACACGAGTGTCATCGCCGCAATCGCAATGATTGCCACTCGCAGAGGAATGCGGAACTGGGCAACCACGGACTCGACGGGGTAAGGGTCACGACCGTCTTTCGGCGTCCTCACCGCATCCACGGCCTTGCTGTACGCTCCGCGCACCGCGACCGCAGAATCCGATGAACCCGTTACATACCCGACTATCGCAATCACCACAGCCAGCGCGAACACCGCTCGTACCGTGGTTCTCAACGGTACAAGGAGGATGTCGATCAACTCCGCCGCCGCCTGTGGGGAGAGAACATCCGCGGGCACGGCGCCGAGGTACACCGACCGGCCGATCGCGATCGCGGCAGCCAGTAGCGCCATGGCAATGGCAAGGCTGACTCCGACCAGTACAACGGCCTTTCGGCGTCGGCCCTTGGGCGAAACCCACACGGCACCAACAGCCGCGAGCAGGGTCAACCATGGCAGCACACCCGCGGCCGTGTCCAACGCGGAGGTCACCCTCTGTGCCCTCACCAGTTCGGGAGACTCGAACAGCACGAACGACTTGTCGATCGCGGGGATATTGTCCGCGAAGGTGAAGCCTCGTTCGGTCAAAATCGTACGGGCCCGATCGATGATCGGAGCGAGCGAAATGCTGACGGTACCCTCGTCGCTGATCTCCAACGCGGCCCGTGTGTCGCCCGTCAGTACCGCAACCAGACTTTCATGTGCTGCGCGGTTGGCCTGGATCCAGAGAGCTTCGAACTCGTCGGAAGCCACAAACGATCCCACTGTGTTTCGCACGAAAGACCTAGCCTGATCGGCGATTACCGGCGCCAACCCGACCACCACATCCGGAACCCTCTCCGCGTTCTCGGTGATCGATACCAATGCCTCCGCGGTGACGTTTTCGACGTCCAAGCGAGTCATGAGCTCGTCGGTGACCTGGTCGGCGAGCTCGTCCTGCAGCACCTGATTCGAGCTCAGAGGCGCGACCGTCTGCACGTAGCGATCGGTATCGAGCACCTCGCCGCGCGTGAACTGTGCGAGAACGGCCGCAAATCCCAGCGCCGCAACCAGAACCAGAAGTAGCGCCGTTGCAGTCCAGCGGAGCGCCGGGTGACCGGGCAACCGCTCGCCACCGGATGGCGCCGGTTCCTTACCGGACTCGCTACGAAGCTCAGCGACTTCCCGTCGAAGGCGTTCGAGTTCAGCGCGCTCCGACTCATCAAGTGGTTCGTCAGCTCCGGCAGCCGTCATCGAATCGCCCCGATCAGGTAGCGACCCTTGCCGCCCCTAGGCGCGGCTCCGAGCTCGTTCGGAATCCCATGTGGACACTGCCCAAATGACAACCACATCAAGTGCGATGATCACCATCGACCACCACGGGTAGTAGGGCAACCACAGGAAATTGACGATGATCGACAACCCTGCGATGACGATCGCGGCAACCCTCGCCCAGGCTGCACCGGCGATCAAAGCCAAACCTGTCGCCGCGATCAGGACACCGATCACGAGATGCACCCAGCCCCACCCTGTGACGCTCCAGGTGTAGATGTAGTCGGAACCGACAACCACGATGTCGTCCCGCGCGATTGCCGCAATACCCTGCATCGCCTGAAGAACACCTACCGTTGCGAGAAGAACCCCCGCGGCAAGCGACGCCCCCTGGGCGAATCCCTGTTTGACGCTCGAATCCTCGGTCACGACAGTCCCCTCCCGATCACGGGTGACCGGCACAAACTTCTCCGGTTCGGCAGTCCGATGTCTCCAATATGACCCACGACTGGCAACTGTGGAACGAGTTTCGCGATATTTGGCGGTCACGAGTCGGCCAAAGTCGAACGATCCGGGCGCTTCACCAATACGCACGAGCAAACAACAGAGCCTCAGAGCGTGTTGGACTAGTCTTCAACAGGAGGAGGCGGCGTGAAGCGCAATATCGGTGGCGAGACCCAGCCCAACGTCGGCAGTGTCGCGCGTGACCATCTCGCCAACGAGAGGACATACCTCGCGTGGCTGCGGACCGGCATGAGCGTTGCCGCAATCGGTGTCGCGGTCGCGAAGTTCGCACCCGATCGTGGCGGAAACGCGGTGGCGTCAGGCCTGATCCTCATCGTTGCGGGACTGTTGGTGTCGGCCTATGGGACGTTCCGGTACCGGAACGTGGGCCGCCAAATCCAAGCCGGGGTCTTCGCGCCGGCCGCAATCGGTGCGATCGGGACCGCGGGTGTGGTGATCCTGCTTGCCACGATCGCCGTCCTGGTCCTGATCTGACGCTCGGACTTTCTAGCGAGCGACCTCGGCGAGACGAGACTCGGTGGCGGCGAGCAGCACACACGTCGCGACGCCGTTCATGGACTTGTCGAGTTCGTCGATGGACGGGAAACTCGGGGCAAGACGAATGTTCTTGTCCTCTGGATCGACACCGTATGGGAACGCCGACCCCGCGGCTGTCAGCGCGATTCCCGCATCCTTGGCGAGGGCGATCACACGCTTGGCGGTGCCCTCGACGACGTCCAGGCTCACGAAATAGCCGCCCTTCGGCTCGGTCCACGACGCCACCTTCGACGCCCCGAGCCGATCCTCGAGAATTTTCCGGACCAGAGCGAACTTCGGAGCCAGGATCTCGCGGTGCTTGGCCATGTGCGCTCGCACACCCTCGGCGTCCCGGAAGAAACGTAGATGCCGTAGCTGGTTCAGCTTGTCCGGTCCGATGGTCTTCTTGCCCAGATGTTTCTGGTACCACGCAAGGTTCTCGGTAGAGCCGCCGAAGAAGCTGACACCCGCGCCCGCGAGCGTGATCTTGGACGTGGACGCGTAGACCAGCGGGCGGTTCGGATGCCCAGCCTCCGCGGACATCCCGAGGATGTCCAGTGATGGTGCTGCCTCCCCGACCACGGGATGGACGGCGTAAGCGTTGTCCCAGAACAGTCGGAAATCGGGGGCTGCCGCCGGCATGGACGCCAAAGCCCGCGCCACTTCCTCCGAGTACACGACCCCGGTGGGGTTCGAGTAGTTCGGAACCGCCCACAGGCCCTTGATTTCCGGATCATCAGCGACGAGCTTCGCGATGACGGCCACGTCAGGCCCGTCCTGGCGCATCGGCACTGGAATCATCTCGATGCCGTAGGACTGTGTGATCGCGAAGTGGCGGTCGTATCCGGGCGTGGGGCAAAGGAACTTGACCTTGGCCTCTCGGGACCAGGGTCGTGGGGAGTCCGGGTTGCCGTGCAGCAGTGAGAACACCACCACGTCGTGCATGATCTCGAGGCTCGCATTGCCTCCTGCGAGGAGATTCTCGACGGGAATCCCGAGTAGCTCACCGAAGATCGCGCGCAGTTCGGGCAGACCGGCCAGGCCCCCGTAGTTGCGGCAGTCGGTTCCGTAACCGTCGCGGAAGTCGTCGCCGCCCGGAAGGCTCAGCAATTCGGCCGACAGATCCAACTGTTCGGGCGACGGCTTGCCGCGGGTGAGGTCGAGTGCGAGCTTCTCGGTCTTCAGTTGCTCGTAGTTGGCAGTCTGACGGGCGTGCTCGGCAACAAGTTCCTCATGGCTCATCAACCCGATCTGAGCTTGTTTGGGCATCAGGAGCGGCCTTTCACCGACATCGCCGGAGGAGAATGCGAAAGATAAGAGGACCCCGCGCACCCGGCAGAGCCCGTTGACCCTTGCTGCCTTCCGGCCCTGGGGGAGTTCACAGGATGCGCGCCGCGCGGGATCCACTTCAAATTGTAGACGCCATTGCTCTGTCAGTGAGATCCACCCCGGTTCCGGCCCGACGGTGCGCTGCTGACCACGGCCAGTGCTACCGTCGCCCGCATTTGACCACCTTCGGCATAAGAGGATCAGGGCGGAATCAGGATGTATTCGAACAAGGCAGCATTTACGGTGACCCTCGCCGCGGTCGTGACGACACTCTCGGCATGTGGCGGAGGCAGCGATGAAGCGGACGACTCCGCTGCAGTGCAGTGGGACGCAGCCGAGCCGTGCACGTTGGCCGACGCGGAGACGCTCGCCCCGCTGCTCACCGCCGGAGCCGGCGAAGGCACCACAGCCGAACACGAGGACCGCCGCGCCTGCGTCTGGGGGGTGGCCGAGGCGCTGAACACTGTGACGATCAGCACGACCGACGCACCGGATTCCGGCGACTCGTTGCGCACCTTCGATGTCGGCGGACTCGAGAGCCGAGTGCTCGCCGAGAGCAAGTACCACTGCGTACTCGAGACGACGACGGAGGCGGGCACATTGTCGATCGAGACGAAGTTCGGCCTCGATGCAATCACGAACCCGGACCGGTCGTGCGAACGTTCCGTTCCCCTCGCAGAGCATGTTCTGAACCAGTTGAACTGGACATAAACAGCCAGTTGCCGGGCCGTTTAACAGTCTGCCGCGTCGTTGGGTATGCTCCTGGACGGAGGATTCGCCTAGTGGCCTATGGCGCTCGCCTGGAACGCGGGTTGGGTTAACGCCCTCAGGGGTTCAAATCCCCTATCCTCCGCCACGAGGGAACCCCCTGTGAACTGGACTTGTTCAGATCGCAGGGGGTTCTTTTCTGTTCATGCAACACCGACTGCCGAGAAGACAGCCGAGACTGTCCAGCGCCGCCGGCAATCGTGAGATCGAGCGATGCTCGCCCCCACTCCAACCAGCCTGGACAAACGTCCACATTGTTCCGGTTTGTGCCGTACAGTCCTCACCCGAGCAAACGGTCCGTTCAGTTTTGAACGATCGCTGCCCTGCGCGTACCCGTTGAGATGTCGGCGCCTCCGTCGACTTCTCTCTGAACGAAGGAGTCGGAGCACGATGCCGCACACCGATGTTGCCCCTTCTGTCTGTAGCAGCGCCCCCGATACGGGGTCGCGCATCCGACGGCGCACCGCCGCGCTCGCCACAGCCTTGACGGCGGGCCTGATGCTGACGGCCGGACCGGCCGCGCACGCCGACACTGTCGCCGATCCCATCCGCGTCGGCGACGGGCCGCGCGGGGTGGCGATCACCCCCGATGGCGACTTCGCGTACGTCGCCAACATGCACGATGACACGGTGTCGGTAATCGATACCGCAGACAACATCGTCGTCCGCAACATCGACGTCGGTGAAGGTCCGTACGGTGTGGCGATAACCCCCGACGGCAAATTCGCCTACGTCGCCAACAAGGGAGACAGCACAGTGTCGGTGATCGACACCGCCACCAAGAACGTCTTGGGACCCCCGATCCACGTCGACGGCGGCCCGTGGGGCGTAGCGATCACCCCCGACGGCGACCACGTCTACGTCACCAACGACGAGGGCGGCACGGTGTCGGTGATCGACACCGAAACCAACCTCACCACCGGAGACCCCATAGAGGTCGGCGACGGTCCTTACGGGATTGCGATCACGCCCGACGGCAAGCTCGCGTATGTGGCCAGCGATGAAAGGGTGGCGGTGATCGACACCAAGGCCAATGCCGTCACCGACACGATCAACATCGGCGACGGGCCGGCCGCGGTAGCGATCACGCCCGACGGCGGCCGCGCCTACATCACCAATATCGAGTACGACACGGTTTCGGTGATCGACACCGCCACCAACCTCGTCACCGCATTCCCGATCAACGTCGGCGGGTATCCGGTCGGAGTGGCGTTCACCCCCGACGGCAGCCGCGCCTACGTCACCAACAACGCCTTCGACACGGTATGGGTGATCGACACCGCCACCAACCTCGTCACGGGAACCCCCATCAACGTCGGCTCGGGCCCAACCGGGATCGCAATCAACGACGAAGGCACCCGGGCGTACGTCACCAACCGCAACTCCGACTCGGTATCGGTAATCGAGATCGAGCCGACGCCATCGCCCTTCGGCAGCCTCGGGTCCTTGGGGTCGTCCTGACGACACTGTCGAGACGACGGGACTGATGGATACCGCCAGCCCGGGGCAGTTCCCCTGCCTTTCTCCGCACAGTGGCCCCCGATCGCCGGATCGGGGGCCACTGTCGTTCTCTTGGGGAAATCGCCCCGCTACTCGCCTTGGACCGTCGTGACCGGATTACCCGCTGAGTCCAGGGTCCACCACACATCCCCAACGGCCTGCCCGAATGCGTCGCCGGGCTCCGTATCGTCCATGTATCGGTAGACGGGACGCCCGTTGACCGTGAGCTGGTGCGTGCCGTCCGCCGCCGGGATGGTGTCGATGACGACGTCCCCGAGCCCTTCGACCGTGGGGTTCTCGGTGACGCTGGTGACCGGTATCCACGCCTCGAGGCAGGCGCCCTCGCACGAACTGGCGCCCGAACCCACTTCGTCCCTGTCATATACGTAGACAGTCATGCCGCCGTCTTCGACCATGACCTCCCCGAGCGTCGTCGCACCCATCATCAGAACGGGTTCACCGGCCTCGGCCGGCGGTGACGTGGGTGTGGGCGATACCGGGGCGTCTCCGCCGGTAGTCCCGGAATCGGTGGCGTCGAAGGCGCAACTCGAGAAGGTCAGGCTGGCGGCGGCGATCGCCGCCAGTACCCATGTTCGTCTCATGGCAAGTCCTCATTCTGTGCAATTGATTCTGTGCAACTGCGATGTAGCGAGCCCCTGCGTGTCAAGAAGAGCTGAGGGAACCTGCACGAACCCGCGCATACAGTTCACCCGAAGTTCGTCGTCGGCGCCAGCACTTCGAGTGATGTGTATGCGCGTCCAACCATGACGTAAGTAGTGTGCCAAGCATGCGTGAACGCCGATACTCGTCCACCAGCCCAGAACGCCTGGCCTCGGCACTGTTCGACGTCGCGGCCGAGTCCGGTCTAGAGGGCGCGAGCGTCCGCGAAATCGCCAAGAGAGCCGGTGTCTCTATCGGTGCGGTGCAGCATCACTTCTCGACCAAGGATGAGATGTTCGTGTTCGCCCTGCGCAACCTCGTCGACAAGCTGCTGATGCGACTGAAGGCCGTCGACCACAGCGGAGACCCCGCGCAGGCCCTGTTCTCGGCCATGTCCCAATTGCTTCCACTCGATGAGGCGAGGTCGCGGGAAGCACATGTCATGGCGGCGTTCGCGGTGCGGGCTGCCACATCGCCGTCGCTCGCCGAGGTGCGCCGTAAGACACTGTTCACCATTCGAACCGGCCTGTCTGCCGTGCTGATCAGGATCGGTATTCCGGAAGCGGAAACCCGTGCAGCACTTCTGCTCGCTACCGTCGACGGCCTCGCCCTCGACGCAATCGGCAGCCCCGCGCTGTACCCGTCCGAGTACCTCGAGCACGCGCTCGACATTCAAATAGCAATGATTCTGCAGGGCGCCGACCTCCTGTCGTCGGTCGAACTGGCCAGTTGACCGCTCGGCCGATGTCACATTCGTCTCGTCAGAACGAACCACTGTCACATCGGGCTGCCGGTGCGGGACGCTTCGCGCCCAGCCCATCCGGAGATCTACATCTCGGCAACCTGCGAACCGCGCTGCTGGCGTGGCTGTTCGCCCGGTCGACCGGGCGACGCTTCTTGATGCGCATCGAAGATCTCGACCGGGTCCGCGAGGGCGCGCGGGAGCGGCAACTGTCAGACCTCGCCGAACTGGGCCTCGACTGGGACGGTGCCGTGGTGTCGCAATCACATCGACTCCGCCTCTACGACAACGCCATTGCACGACTTCGCGCCGCGGGCCTCACCTATGAGTGCTTCTGCACGCGAAAGGAGATCTTGAAGGCAGCCTCCGCTCCCCACGCGCCGCAGGGCGCCTATCCCGGGACATGCCGCAACCTCACGCTCGAAGAACGAGAAGCCCGACGCTCGAGCGGGCGACCACCCGCGCTGCGACTGCGTGCTGCCGTCACATCTTTCAGCATCGACGACGTCGTGCATGGCGGCTTCTCGGGAGTGGTGGACGATCTCGTGCTGCGTCGCGGCGACGGAACACCTGCCTACAACCTCGCAGTCGTCGTCGACGACGCCGACCAGGGGATCGATCAGGTTGTGCGCGGGGATGATCTGCTGTCCTCTGCGCCCCGACAGGCCTATCTCGCAGGACTCCTCGGTTTGGCCGCACCCACCTACGCCCACGTGCCGCTCGCCCTCAACGACGAGGGCAAGCGGTTGGCGAAACGCGACGGCGCCGTCACCCTGGCAGAACTGAAGGCATTGGGACACAACGCCAACCAGGTTCTCGGCATGCTGGCGACATCACTGGGTCTTGCGGTTCGCGGCGAGGGAGTGGACCTTGCGATCCTCCTCGATCGCTTCGAGCCCGACGGGTTGCCACGCCAGCCGTGGATCTTCAAACCTCCAACACCGTGACGATCGCCCTTGGCAAACCCGGAGACATCACCGATGGCAACCAGACAACTTGCCATGCCAACAGACGGCAAGCGAAGGACGGGCCGAGTAGTGTCTATGTGTCACTCGGGAGCACCAAAATCTTGCTGAGGGGATTACATGACGACAGGTGGACAGGACCCGAACGAGGAACCGGGGGACGGCGGCCAGCAGGATCGCCCTCCACAGGACAATCCTCCACCCCCCGGGAGCTACCCGCCGCCACCGCAGGGGCCGCCTCCCGGTGGATATCCTCCCCCGCCGCCGGGTGGTTACCCGCCACCGCAGGGACCGCCACCGGGTAGCTATCCACCGCCCGGAGGAAACTACCCGCCGCCCGGCAACTACCCGCCGCCGGGTAACTATCCACCGCCACCTCCGAGCGGATATCCACCGCCGCCGCCGCTGCCGAATTACGGAATGTCCGGGCAGATGCCCGGTCAGTTCTCGGTAGGCGCCGCGATCAGCTACGGCTGGAACAAGTTCAAGGACAACGCGCTCGTCTGGATCGGCATCCTGTTGATCGCGGCCGTCATCCAGATTGCACTGAATATCATCTTCACCGGCGTCGAACCGGCGTCCGACGTAGGCGAGGTGTTCTCGCCGTGGGGCATTTTCGGCACGGTGGTCACCACCATCGTCGGCTACCTGATCAACGCGGCACTCGTGCGAGGCTCGCTGAACGAAGTCGACGGGAACAAACCAGCCTTCGGTTCGTTCTTCCAGTTCAACAACGTCGGCGCGATCATCATCGCCAGCCTGCTCATCGGCATAGCCACGACCATCGGCTTGATCCTGCTGATCATCCCGGGCCTGATCGTGGTCTTCTTCACCTGGTGGACGCTGCAGTTCATCATCGACCAGAACGAGGATGCGTTCACCGCCATCAAATCGAGTGTCACGGTGATCGGGAAGAACTTCGGCTCCGTACTGCTGCTGGCACTTGCCCTGGTCGGAATCAACATCGTCGGGGCACTCCTGCTCATTGTCGGGCTTCTCGTCTCACTCCCGATCTCGATCATCGCGTCGACGTACGCGTACAGGGTGCTCACCGGACGTTTCGTCTCGGCCTGACACCCACGGGTGGGTGCACCTCCGCCGTCGGCGAGGGTGCACCCACCCGTTTATTGCGCCCACCCCTCGAGCCACTCACCCCCCTTGCGTAAGGTGCTCGGCGTCACACGAGATAATCAAGACTCGCGATTCGAGGGGGATTACATGACCACTGGCGGATTCGATCCGAACCAACAGCAACCGCCGCAGTACGGGAAGCAGCAGTACGGCCAGGCGCAACCACCGTTCGGCGGGCAGCCTCCGCAGTTCGATTCTGCTCAGCAGTTCTACACCCGGCAGTTCTCGGCACCGGACTTCGGATACAACTCGTCCACCCCGGGTGAGCTGCTTCCCCGCATCGGCGCGCGCATCATCGACACACTGATCGTCGGTATTCCGGCAGGGATCGTCACCGTAATGCTCACGTTGTCCCTCGATTCGTTTCTGAGCGGGATCGTCGGCGGGATCGTCACAGCAGCGGCGTTCCTCGGCTACTTCGTGTTCCTCGAGACCACTCGCGGGCGAACCCTCGGCAAGCAGCTCCTGGGGCTACGAGTCGAGGGACCGGACGGCGGGTTACCGACCCAGCAGCAGTCTCTGGTGCGCAACAGCTTCTACATCCTCAGCGCACTGGGCTCGCTGCCGATCATCGGCTTGCTGTTCGGGTTGGCCGAACTCGTCGTGCTGATCGTGATCCTCGTGACCATCGGCACCAGCCCCACCAAGCAGGGTAAGCACGACGAGATTGCCGGCGGCACGCGCGTCGTCAAGGGCTGACGGGTCCACTTCACCGCCTCGTCACCCGCGGGTGAACGTACCCCGCGATCCGACAGCAATCGGACAAAAGGTACGTTCACCCGCGACCTGATTCGCGCCCGTGCACCCACAAGTGCTTGGATGACGGCGTGACAGCCATAGATCAGCAGACCCAGCAAACGCAACACGCGACATTCGCGCATGTCAGCCGGAGTTACTACCCCACGATCGTCGCGCTCTTCACCGCGACACTGCTGATCTCCAATATCAGCGCGACGAAGGGCGTCGCATTCCTCAGCGATTCCTCGCTGACCATCGGACCGCTGCAGATTCTGCCGATCATCACCGACGGCGGATTCTTCCTCTTCCCGCTCGCCTACATCCTCGGAGACATCCTCAGCGAGGTATACGGCTTCAAGGCAACCCGGCGGGCGATCTACCTGGGCTTCGGCGCACTGATTCTGGCCGCCGTCTGCTTCTGGATCCTCATCGAACTGCCGGCCGCAGACTTCTACGAGAACCAGGAAGCCCTGGCATCGGTCGTAGGCGTGTACCCACGGCTGCTGCTGGCCGGGCTGACCGCCTACTTCGTGGGGCAGATGCTCAACTCTCTGACGCTGGTCATGATCAAGGAGCGCACCAAGGAAAAGCACCTGTGGGCGCGGCTCTTGGGCTCCACCGTCGTCTCTCAATTCGTCGACACACTGATCTTCTGCGCGATCGCCGCAGGCGCCATCGGCATCAACACGTGGAGCGATTTCATCAACTACGTGATCGTCGGTTTCCTGTGGAAGACCCTGGTGGAGGTGCTGGTCATGCCGATCACCTACCGCGTCATTTCCTTCATCAAGAAGCGCGAACCCACGTACAAGCTCTGACCCCTCCGGTGAGGCGGCAGAACTTGTTCTGCCACCTCACGGCCGGTAGAAGCGGCCCAGGGTCTCGGCTTTGAACTCGGCGTAGTACCCGCCGTCGATGCTGTCGCGAATCTGATCGACCAACCGCACGGTGAAGCGCTCGTTGTGGATGGTGCACAGCGTGGCCGCGAGCATCTCCTTGGCCTTGAACAGGTGATGGATGTAGGCGCGGGTGTAATTCGCACAGGTGTAGCAGTCGCAGTTCTCGTCGATCGGTGTGAAATCACGCCGGAAGCGGCTGGTGTTGATGTTGAATCGGCCGTCGGGATGATAGATCGCCGCATTTCGTGCGACACGTGACGGGTTGACGCAGTCGAACGTGTCGGCACCGTTCTCGATGGCAACGAAGAAGTCGTCCGGCTCGCTGATACCGAGCAGGTGTCGCGGCTTGTGCTCGGGCAACTCCTCGTTGCACCAACGGATGATGGTGCCCAGGTTCTGCTTCTCGAGCGCGCCGCCGATGCCGTACCCGTCGAAGCCGCGGCCGCTCTCCCCGGTGATCGACTCCAGCCCCCGGCACGCCTGCCTGCGCAGATCCTCGTACTGAGCGCCCTGGACGACCCCGAACAGCGCCTGATAGGGCCGGTGGGTGCGCTCAGCTGTGAGCTTCTCGTGCTCGGCTATGCAGCGCACCGCCCACGCGTGGGTCCGCTCGACCGATTGCTCCTGGTATCCGCGGGTGTTGAGGAGCGTAGTGAGTTCGTCGAACGCGAACATGATGTCGGCGCCGAGTTGATGCTGGATCTGCATCGATATCTCGGGGGTGAACCGGTGCCGTGAGCCGTTCAGGTGAGACTTGAACGTGACGCCGTCCTCGTCGACGGTTGCGAGTCGCTCCTTGCCCTTCGCGATGACATCGTCCGACTGCACTCCGACTGCTTCCATCGCGAGGACCTTCTTGAAGCCGACTCCCAGCGACATCACCTGGAACCCGCCGCTGTCCGTAAAGGTCGGACCGTCCCAGTTCATGAACTGGCCCAGGCCCCCGGCCTCGTCCACTATCTCCGGACCGGGCTGCAAGTACAGGTGGTACGCATTGGCGAGCAGGGATTGGGCGCCGAGCTCCTTCATGCTCTCAGGCAGTACAGCCTTCACCGTGGCCTTGGTACCCACAGCAACGAACGACGGTGTCGCGATATCACCATGCGGAGTGTGAATGGTGCCGGTCCGGCCCAATTGCCCGTCGAGCCTGGTGCGAACGGTGAAGAACGGATCGGGCGGGGTCGGGACTTCGGCATTCACGGGTGTATCCAATCACGAGCGGCATTTCCGACGACGCATCGCCGCGTCGCCGGAATTGCGAGCACCACACCGAAACACTCGTACACCGCCGTCCGGGACCGGTTTCAGACGTCCGCGCCGGCGAACTGGCTGTTGTACAGGCGATAGTATGCACCGCCTGCGAGCAGCAGGTCCTCGTGGCTGCCCTGTTCCACGATGCGCCCGTCCTCCATGACGACGATCACGTCCGCATCGCGGATGGTCGACAGCCGGTGGGCGATCACGAAACTCGTTCGGTCGCTGCGGAGTACAGCAGACGCGTGCTGCACCAACAACTCCGTCCGGGTATCGACGGAACTCGTCGCCTCGTCCAGGATCAACAGGGACGGCTGAGCGATGAAGGCTCGGGCGATGGTGATCAACTGTTTCTCACCAGCGCTGATGTTGCTGCCCTCTTCATCGATGACCGTGTCGTAACCGTTCGGCAGCGAGTGGACGAACCGGTCCACGTAGCTCATCCGCGCGGCCGCGAGAATTTCTTCCTCGGTGGCGTCGGGGTGTCCGTAGGCGATGTTCTCGCGGATGGTGCCACCGAACAGCCATGCGTCCTGCAACACCATGCCGACGCGAGACCGCAGGTCGTCGCGGGACATTTCCGCGATGTCGACGCCGTCGACGAGAATCTTGCCGCCGTCGAGATCGTAGAACCGGAGCACCAGGTTCACGAGTGTGGTCTTGCCGGCGCCGGTTGGGCCGACTATCGCCACCATCTGCCCGGGCTCGGCGACCAGCGACAGGTTCTCGATCAGCGGCGTCTCCTCGCTGTAGCTGAAAGACACGTCCGAGAATTCAACGCGCCCACCGGCCTTGGCGAGACCCGATTCGCGCAAGAGGGCCCGGCCCGGGGCCTCGACAAGATCTTCGTCTTCCTCTTCCTCGTCGAGAACCGCGAACACCCGCTCCGCGGACGCCACACCCGACTGCACGAGGTTCGCCATGGACCCGATCTGGGTGAGGGGCTGAGTGAACTGGCGGGAGTATTGAATGAACGCCTGTACGTCACCGAGACTCATCGTGCCGGACGCCACCCGCATTCCACCGATCACGGCGATGACCACGAAGTTGAGGTTTCCGAGGAACATGATGGCGGGCATGATCAGGCCGGAAAAGAACTGGGCCCGAAAACTGGACTGGTAGAGCTCCTCGTTCTTCTCCTGGAACCGGGCCTCCACCTCGCGGCTGCGGCCGAACACGGCAACCAGTTCGTGCCCCGTGTACGCCTCCTCCACCTGGCCGTTGAGCTCACCGGTCGACTTCCATTGCGCCATGAAGTGCGGCTTGGACCGCTTTGCGATCAGGGCGGTCACCACGACCGAGAGCGGCACCGTCAGCACCGCGATCAACGCGAGCAGCGGCGAGATGACCATCATCATCACGAAAATCGAGATCACGGTCATTACCGACACGATCAACTGGCTCAACGTCTGCTGCACCGACTGTGAGACATTGTCGATGTCGTTGGTGACTCGGCTGAGCAGGTCGCCGCGGGAGTGGGAGTCGAAGTAGCGCAGCGGAAGCCGGTGGATCTTGCGTTCGACCTCGGCCCGGAGGTTCCTCACAACGCCCTGGACGACGATGTTGAGGAGGAACGCCGACAACCACATCAATAGCGCGGACCCCACGTACAGGGCCAGCACGATCGCGAGTACCCGTGCGAGAGCACCGAAGTCGACACCCACCCCGGGCACGACGTTCATACCGGACACCATGTCGGCGAACGTGTTCTGGCCGTCCGCCCGCAAAGCTGCGATGGCCTCTTCCTTCGACAGCCCGGCAGGCAACTGCTTGCCGACGATGCCGTCGAAGATCACATTGGTACCCTGCCCGAGCATCCGCGGTGCGAGCGAGGTGAGTACCACCGAGATGGCGGCAACCCCGATGACGACGCTGACGGCGAGTCGGTGCGGACGCAGTCGTCCGACCAGTCTCTTCATCGACGGCCACAGATTGTCGGGCTTGGACGCCGGCGCGGCCGCCGCAGCAGCCCCCATACGCGGCATCATCGGACGCTGGACGTTGTCTGTGCTGGCGCGATCGCTCATAGGGCTTCCTGGACCGATCGTTGGGATTCGACGATCTCGACGTAGCACGGGCAGGTGTCGAGCAGTTCATCGTGGGTTCCGATACCGACGACGGCGCCGTCCTCGAGGACAACGATCTGCTCGGCATCGATGATCGTCGATACCCGCTGGGCGACGACGATGACGCACGCGTTCGCCGTCTCCGGTTTGAGTGCCGTACGCAACCGAGCATCCGTACCGAGATCGAGGGCGGAGAAGGCGTCGTCGAACAGGTAAATCGACGGCTTGCGAACCAACGCCCGCGCAATTGCGAGTCGCTGCCTTTGCCCGCCCGAGACGGTTGTCCCGCCCTGAGCGACTGCAGTATCGAGCCCTTCGGGCATGTCGCGCACGAAGTCGGCAGCCTGCGCGATCTCGAGCGCATGCCACAGTTCCTCGTTGGTAGCGTCAGGCTTGCCGTACCGCAGGTTGGTGGCGACGGTGCCCGAGAACAGGTACGGCTGCTGCGGGACGAGTCCGATCTCCGATCGCAGGAGGTCGAGATCGTAGCTTCGAACATCCGTACCCGCGACGGAGATCGAACCCGAGGTGACATCGATCAGACGTGGAATCAGCGACAGCAGCGTCGTCTTGCCGGAACCGGTGCCACCGATAATCGCGGTGGTCTTGCCGGGCTCTGCCGTGAAGCTGATGTCGCGGAGCACAGGCTCTTCGGCGCCGGGGAACTTGAACTCGGCACCACGCAGTTCGACCGCACCCGACTTCGCCAGGACGGTCACAGGTTCGGACGGCGGAGCCACCGATGACTCGGTCTCGAGTACCTCTCCGATACGTTCGGCGCTCACCGCGGCGCGCGGGGCCAGCATGGCGATGACCGATGCCATCATCACCGACATGAGAATTTGCATGATGTAGGTGAGGATCGCGGTGAGCGAACCGATCTGCATGGTGCCGTTATCGATCTGGTGACCACCGAACCAGATGACGGCGACGCTGGTGACGTTCGCGATCACCATTACCAGCGGGAACATGAGCGCGGTGAGACGGCCCACCCGAAGGGCCGTTTGAGTCAGCTTCTCGTTCGCAGTGCCGAACCGTTCCATCTCCGAGCGCTCGCGGACGAATGCTCGAACCACCCGGATACCGGTGATCTGCTCGCGCAATACGCGATTTACCCCGTCGATTCGAACCTGCATCTCCCGGAACGCGGGGACCATTCGGGAGATCACCAGCGCCATAGACAACGCAAGGACCGGAACCGTGACCGCCAGGATCCACGCGATGCTCGCCTGCATCCGGATCGCCATCACGACGCCACCGATAGACATGATCGGCGCCGTCACGAGGATCGTGCAGCTCATCACGACGAGCATCTGCACCTGCTGCACGTCGTTGGTGTTGCGGGTGATCAGCGACGGCGCGCCGAACCGACTGAATTCACGGGAAGAGAAGCTGCCGACCCGATGCATCACCGCGGCGCGCACATCGCGCCCGAAGCCCATCGCGGCGCGCGCGGCGAAGAACACCGATCCGATGGAACACAGGATCTGCACCACCGTGACAAGGAGCATTGTCAGGCCGGTCGACAGAATGTATGGGATATCGCCCTGCGTGACGCCGTAGTCGATCAGATCGGCGTTGAGGCTCGGCAGGGTCAGAGCGGCCGACGTCGAGACCAACTGGAACAGGACCACCGCCGTCAGCTCCCGCTTATAGGGGCGAAGGTAGTTGGTCAGCAGGGACCTCAACATGCGCTGAAGCGATCACGGTTCATCATGGTGACCGAAGGTTATCAAGAGAAATGAACCACAGCGCATGAATTTGGTCGAGCACCCAAAGCAGTGCGCCTTTCCGGTTGCCGTATGGCTCCCGGAAAGGCGCACGAAGCGACCGGCGTCCTACTTGACCGGCTGCAATGGTTCCGGGATGTCCGAGAGGTTCTGCCTCAGCTTCTCACCCTCGATATCAACATTGGGCAGGATCTTGTCCAGCCACGCCGGAAGCCACCAGGCCTTGTCTCCGAGCAGGGCCATCACCGACGGGATGATCACCATGCGCACGACGAAGGCATCGAAGAACACAGCGGCCGCCAGGGCGAATCCGATCGACTTGATGAACGAGTTCGGCTCCGCGATGAACGCCGCGAACACCGAGATCATGATGATCGCCGCGGCGCTGACCACGCGGGCACCGTGGTTGAAGCCGACCGTGACGGCCTGTTTCGCGGTTGCACCGTGGACGTACTCCTCCCGCATCCGCGTCACCAGGAACACCTGGTAGTCCATCGCGAGACCGAACACCACACCGATCAGGAAGATCGGCATGAAACTGACGATCGGCTGCGGGTTCGAGGTGATGCCGCCCCAGCCCTCCTGGAACACGGCAACGGTGGCACCGAACGTGGCCGCCACGCTGAGGAGGAATCCGAGGGTGGCCGTCAGCGGCACCACAACGGAGCGGAACACCAGTAGCAACAGAATGAACGCCAGGCCCACAACCACCGCGAGGTACGGGACGAGCGCTTCGAGCAGCCGCTCCGATACGTCGCCCTCGAGCGCTGTCTGACCGGTGACGCCGTAGTTGACACCGATCGAATCGTGCAGACCGGCCTCTGCCCCACGAATGCTGTTGACGAGGTCCATGGTGACCGGATCACTGGGAGCGCTGTTCGGAGTCACCAGGATCTGCGCGGTGTCACCGGCCTCATTGGTGGCGACGATCTGCGCGTTGGACACGTCGTCCTGGGCGTTGATGGTATTGAGGACCTCGCCGAACGCCTGGCCTGCGGGAACCGTGGCATCCTGGGCGTCCACGACCACCAGCAGCGGTCCGTTCTTACCCGGCCCGAAGCCTTCGCTCACCAGGTCGTAGGCCTGACGCGCACTCGTCGACGGGTCGGCGGTGCCTTCGCTCGGCAGGGCGAGATTGAGTCCCGCGGCCGGCACGGCCACCACACCCAGAAGCACGACGCCCGCGATCAGTGGGACGGCGGGACGGCGGACCACCGCACCGATGAAGCGCTGCGCGACGCTCGGCTTGTCGGCGTCGGCCTCGATGTCGCGACTGCTCAGGAACGGAATCTTCCCTGCAAACGCCTTCCGCCCGAACAGCCCGAGGATGGCAGGCAGCAGCGTCAGTGCGATGCAGACCGCGATGAACACCGTGAACGCGGCGGCCGCACCCATGTCGGACAGGAATGAGATCCCGACAACGCGGAGTGCGATCAGCGCGATGATGACGGTCAGGCCGGCGAACACCACGGCGGAGCCCGCTGTGCCGACGGCACGTCCCGCGGCCTCCGAACGGTCCTCGGTCAGCGTGAGTTCGTGCCGGAATCGGGAAACGATGAACAGTGAGTAGTCGATGGCGACGGCCAGACCGATCATGATGGCCAGGGTGGGCGTCATCGAACTGAGGTCGGTGAACCCGGTGGCGACGGTGATACCGAGGCTGCCGATCCCGATGCCGATGATCGCGGTGAGCAGCGGGAGTCCAGCGGCGACGAGCGAACCGAAAGTCAAGATGAGAACGATGGCAGCCACGCCGATGCCGACGAGTTCGGAAGTGCCGCCCGGCGGCTCTGCCTCGTTGGCCGCGGAACCGCTGACCTGAACGTTAAGGCCGGCGTCACGGCCGACCTCTGCGGCGGATGCGATCTGATCCCGCAGGGCCTGGTCCACGTCGGCCATGCCGCCCTTGAACGGAACTTCGACGTAGCCGACGGTCTTGTCCGGGCTCAGCGGCGACAGCGCACGCGCGTTCGCGACGGCCTGCTCTTCGCTTATCCCCTGGTCCTGCGCAGTTGCCCTCGCCCTGTTGACGAACTGCTCGTCTGCCACCACCGGGTTCACCAGCGCCATGGCCGCAGCGGGCCCCTGCGCAGTCGCCGGATCGACCTTGGCCGCGTCTTGGACCTGGTCGATGCCTCGCACCTGGGCGAGCACCGCGTCCATCGCCTGCTGGTTCTGCGGGCTCTCGAGGGTCTGCCCCTCCGGAGCGGCGAAGACGAACCGCGCGCTGAGCCTGTTCATCGGATCGTCGCCGGCCGCCTGGGGGAACCGCTCGGCCATCAGATCCTGCGCCTGCTGCGCGGGTGTGCCCGGAATGGAGAACGAATCCTTGGTGGGCCCGGACAGCGTCGCCGCCCCGACCCCCATCAGTACCAGGATCGCCAACCAGGCGCCGAGAACCGCGCCCTTTCGCCGGTAGGCAAACCTGCCGATCCGGTAGAGGTAGGTGGCCACGAAAGGCTCCTTCTGAGTCGGTGTTGCGAATTGATGGTCGAAGCAGCCTGGCTAGGGCTGCGGGAGTCCCTGACGGAGTAGGCGCATCGCCTCACGGACGAGTTCCTCGGGTTCACTCGCATCGGACCTGCCGCTCATCCACAGGTCGAACGCCGCCTTGCACGCAGCTCCGACCACCAAGTGCAGAAGGTTGGGATAGAGATCGGTGTCGATGTCTGTTCCGGTCCGTTCGGCAATCACCTCGCCGATGAGGCGGGTGACCCGGAGGTGCACTTCGAGTTTCTTCGCGAGCAGCGCTGGGCTGGACTCGATGAGTTCCATGGTCGCTGCGGTTTCTTCGAGCGGTTTCGCGGGATCGGTGACGATCTGGACCATCACATACTCGAGCGTGTCCCAGATCGGCTCGTCAACGGGGCGCTCACTGAGCAAACGAACCCAATCGGAGACCGACTCCTCGAAATGGGCGAGTACTGCTTCTTCCTTGCTCGAGAAGTAGTTGTGGAACGTCCGAGCCGAGACCCCCGCTTCCGACGCTATGGCGTCGGCGGTGACGGATTCGATGCCCGATACACGCGCTAGGCGAGCGGCCGCATCGCTGAGGGCGGCGCGGGTGGCCGCCTTCTTGCGGTCCCTCAACCCGATCTCCGAAGTCACCACACCGAAGTTACAGAAATTGCGGAGTTCTGCAAATTTTCCTGAGTGTGCAACTTTCATGTCGTTGCCCACTTCGATGGCGAGCAGTGTCACGGGTCACAGATGGCTAGTGTTGGGGCATGGCGGACATCGCGTCACGACCAACGTTCCAAGCGGAGCAGATCGACGACATCGCACTCGGTCAACTCGTGGATCATCTCGACGCAGTGGACGAGATTCCCAAACGTCAGCAATTTCGAAAGTGGGCGTTCCACGCCTTGCAGGTCCGGGCCGGCGAGCGTGCCCTGGACATCGGCTCGGGTACCGGATCCGAGACGCGAGTTCTCGCCGAGGCGGTTACCGCGTCGGGTCGAGCGATCGGACTCGATCCGAACCCCGGCATGGCCGCCGTATCCCGACAACGGGCTGAGGCGACGAATTCGACGGCGCGTTTCGTCGTCGGCGACGCCCACTCGCTACCTTTCTCGGACGAGAGCTTCGATATCGTGCGGAGTGAAACGGTATTCCAACATCTGGCCGATCCGAGTCGGGCAGTCACAGAAGTAGCCCGCGTGCTGAAGCCTGGTGGCCGGGCCATGATCATCGACTCGGATTGGGGCACGGCGATCATGCATCTCGGCGATTCCGACATGCTGCAGCGGATCACCGAAGAAATCCTCAGCCACAGCTCCAACCCGTACTCCGGACGACTACTTCCCGGCCAACTCGGCGCCGCAGGCCTGATCGTCCAGAATATCGAGACCGAGACCATGACCCAGGACCCGAGGAGTAACCGCGACCCATTCGTCGAAACGCTTCTCGCCTGGGGGGTCACGACTCGAGCGATCACAGCCGTCGAACGCTCAGAGGTACTCGAGCAGTTGCACTCCCTCGCCCGCGGCGGCGACTTCCACATGTCGGTGACGAGCTTCGCCTTCCTGGTTCAGAAGCCCTGAACAGCTACCGTTGAGGCATGCCGGACCCTGGAGCGCCGCTCTCGTTCCGCCTTGATGAGATCGGCGATATCGCCTTCGAACGTCTCGCCGCCATCCTCGACATTCTCGACGACATTCCCGGAATCCGCCGACTCCGTCAGTGGGCCCGCGACGCGCTGCGCGTGCAGCCGGGCGAGCACACACTCGACATCGGCTCGGGCACCGGCGCGGAAACCCGTCAACTCGCAACGGCGGTGACGGCGAAAGGGAGCGCGATCGGCATCGACCCCAATCCAGCCATGGCTGCCCTCGCCTGGTCCCGCGCCGCAGAAGAGGAATCGACCGCGCGGTTCGTCGTCGGCGACGTGTACTCACTCCCGTTCCCCGACTGCAGTGTCGACGCCGTCCGGTGCGAACGAGTCTTCGAGCACCTCACCGATCCAGCAGCCGCCATGGCGGAGATCACTCGTGTCCTACGTCCCAGTGGCCGCGCAATGATCATCGACACCGACTGGGGCACCGCGATCGCCCATCCCGGCGATCCGGCGGTACTGGCGAAGGTCACCGAGGCAATGCTCGGCGCGACCCCCAACCCACATTCGGGACGGCTGCTCGCCGGGCAGCTCGCTGCCGCCGGACTGTCAGTCCGGGACATCGGGTCACAGGCACTCATCCAGACACCGGCTACCAGCACCGAGCCGATGCTCTCCGAACCGTTTCCACAGCTGATGATGGAGGCCGCCGGCATCGATGGCGTCATCACCGCTGATGAACTGGCGGTGCTGGTGCGCGACCTCGAAGCCGGCGTCGAGCGAGGCGACTTCCACATGTCGGTGACGATGTTCGCCTACCTCGCCCGCAAGGACTGATTCCGGGCCGGGCTGAACAAGCCGACGGGCTCGACCGGATCTACTCCGCTCAGGAATGGGAGAGGCAGACGAGGAAGTCGACCGTGCCGTGGTCCTCCACGGTCACGAACCCCAAGGACGGTGGCTGCACACCGAAATCGGTCCAGGTGACGGGAACGCTGCCCGACGCGATCAGGTTGTCGCCTGAATGGAGCACGTCCATGTCGACGGACACCGGGCGCGATTGGCCATCAAGGGTCAGCGTGCCCTCGGCGGTGACCTCACCCACCGATCCATCCGTCGGCAGATCAGACAAGTCCACCGGGGAGGAGAGCGCAAAGGTGGCGGTCGGGAAGGTGCCGGTGTCCAGAATGTTGTCACGGAACATCTGATCGCGAATGGACACGTCGGTGGTGATTGTCGAGACTTGCACGGTTACGTCGGCGGCAGTGAGCTCTTCTCCGTCGACAGTCGCCGTGCCGGTGACGTCGGGGGTGCTGCCGACCACCCTGTTGTGGGCGCCGTTGAGATTCTCGTCGACGGTGTAGCCCGCCGCGGTCGTGTTTGCGCCACTCCCGGCGGTGACGGTCCAGTTGCCATCCAGCGTTCCGGTGGCGGCCTGCGCTCCTTCGGTAGATAGCGAGGCGGCAGGATCGTCATCCTCGACGATGAACGTGCCGTAGACCCAGGGACCCACGAGAAACGCCAGGATCACAACGACAACCGCGCCAAGAATCCACCACCGCTTTTTCATGCGGCCAGGTTAGTTGCAGTTGCAAAGGATGTCACCGAACCCGGACTCGGCGCATGCTGACCACCACCCGCCGCTGACCTATATTCGATCGTCATGACTCTGGCACGTTGGCACCAATTGACCGGATGGCCCATGGCAGGGGCGGCCATCGCCTTCCTCTCCGCGTACGCCTGGTCAGTGCTGCAGCAGCCAACCGGCGATATACGAGTGTTGACCGACATGATCATGGGCGTGACCTGGGCCATGTTCGCAATCGACTACGTGGTGCGCTTCTCGTTGGCCGAGCGTCGGATGCACTGGTTTTTTAGGCATCTGCACGAGCTGATACTGGTTGTGCTGCCGATGCTGCGGCCCCTGCAGTTCCTGCGCCTCGTGATGCTCGTCGGTGTATTTCAGCGCACGGTCGGCGGGGCGCTTCGCGGCAAAGTCGTCGCTTTCGCGACCGGATCGACGGTCCTGATGATTCTCGTCTCGTCCCTGGCCATGCTCGACGCCGAGCGCGGCAAACCTGGCGCCTCCATCACATCGTTTCCCGACGCCCTGTGGTGGGCTGTCGCCACGGTCACAACCGTGGGTTACGGGGACTACGCGCCGGTGACAAATATCGGCCGGCTGATCGCGCTCGGACTGATGATGGCGGGCATTGCCCTTCTCGGTGTGGTCACCGCGACGCTGGCGTCGTGGTTGTTGCAGCGTGTTGCCGAACAGGACGAGGCCAGCCAAGCCGTCACCCGCGCCGAGGTCAGGGCCTTGACCGAAGAGGTGTCTGCATTGCGGGCCGAACTCCTCACCGCCCGCGGCGCCCGATCAGACCAGGAACCTCGACCGGCCGACTAGGTGCCTCAGACACGTGACGTTCGGCGCCGAGATCTACGCCAGAACGGGATCTGCGGACTGCGGACCGATTTGAGATCTCCCCAGATGAGCCTGCGGAAAATCGGAACAATCTTGGGGAGGGCGACAACCATGTCCAACACTGCTTGTCTGCCGGCCCGTCGCATAACGCGCCACATCACCGATGGTCGCGCCAAACGAGGTCGGGACTCCAGGCTGTTCGGATCACCTCCGGCCATAGCCCGCCTCAGAGCCTCGTCGACGGCCTCGGGGTCGTTCCACACACTGCGAAATACCACGTCCCCTTGTGGATTGATCACGTAGACCATGTTGGGCATGCCCCCATAGGCTCGGTGGACCTGGCCGTCGAGGTTGTCGATGAGGATGCGACGACCCTCCCGCTCTTCCCTGCGCAACAAGGTGGCTGCGGCTGTCTTGTCGGCGAGGCTGCGATGTGGTCTGCAGTTTTGACCCGGGTGGGCCTCGCGGACATAGAGCACGAGGAACGCGACGTCAGGAAAGCGGTAGGCCAGCGCGTTCATCGTGGTGATGCCACTACCGAACATCGGGCAAGTGGCGCAACCGGTTTCCAGTACTACGTACCGGCCTCGGTAATCAGACAACGCCACCTCGACTCCCTCGATGTCGGTGACGTGGAAATCCGGCGCCAGCTCGCCGATCTTCGGGCCGCCCAATTCCTTGCCCAGCGGATATTCGCCCGGGTCGAATCGGGCGTAGTTGTAGGCCAGCACTGCACGCTGGGTCGGGGAACGCGGTTGGCTCGAGGATTCCTGTGCGCTCGTCGGCGCCGAATCAGACGTGGTCATCACTGCTCCTTGCTTGCTAGTCGATGCGGGTGGCGTGCAGCGCCCAAAATGGCATGTGCACCAGATGGTCTTCCAGCAGCGGCGCTACGACTTGGAATGCCTCCAACAAAGGCTTCATCCGCTCCAACCATCGCGGGTCGCTGATCAGCGTGGACATCTTGGCGAAGACTTCGGGGGTGAAGCGGGCTTGGTAGGTGGTGGTCCCCAGATAGTCGATTCGCCAGCCAGACGCCGGAAGCACCCGCTCGAAGTCTTCGGCCGAAAACCCAGGCAGCTCTATGCCGTTGACGTTGTGGCTACCGAACTCGAACATGAACAATCGTGCTCCGGGTTTGGTGGCCCGGTGCAAGGCAAGCAAGTACCGCTTCTGGGTGTCTTCGTCTTCCTCGAACGTGTGGAAGAACGCGCTGTCGACAACAGTGTCGAACCGACCCTCGAGCCCGTCGAGCGCGATCGCGTCGGCCACCTGAAAGTCCACTGTGACCCCGGCAGTCTGCGCGTTGTGTTTGGCCTGCTCGATAGCCGTGGGCGAAGCGTCGATCCCCGTGACCGAGTAGCCTTTCGACGCGAAGTAGATCGCATGGTGGCCCGGCCCGGTCCCAGGGTCGAGCACCTCGCCGCGCAGAGCGCCGTAGGCCACCAACTCCTGCACCACCGGCTGCGGACCACCGATGTCCCATGGCGTCAACGTCGACGCGCCGTCGGCTGCCTGGCCGCTTCGGTACAGTGCGTCGAAATCTGTTATCGGAGAACTAGACATGATTCCTACTCCTCAGTGTCGGTTCATTGCTGGTGCGCCGTCGAATGCGGTCTGGACAACCCGATTGACCACCCCAACCCTCGAGACCCGAGAGAGCTTTCAAATGCGCTGACCAAAGCAAGGATTAGTCGATACGCGTAGCGTGGACGGACCAGAACGGCATGTGCACCACGTCCTCTTTCAGCAGCGGTGCTATGGCTTGGAATTGCTCCTGGACAGGCTTCATCATCTCTACCCACTCCGGGTCGCTGATCTGTGCGGACAGGCTGGCAAAGATCTCCGGGGTGAAGTGGTCTTGGTAAGTGGTGGTCCCCAGATAGTCGATGCGCCAGCCCGAAGCCGGGAGCACCTGCCGGAAGTCTTCTGCCGATAACCCTCGAAGCTCCACACCGTTGACGTTGTGGCGACCGAACTCGAACATGAATAGCCGCGCTCCGGGTCTTGTGGCCCGGTGCAGGGCCTGCATGTACCGGTTCTGGGTGTCTTCGTCTTCCTGGAAGGTGTGGTAGAGCGCGCTGTCGACGACGGTGTCGAACCGACCCTCGAACCCATCGAGCGTGGTGGCGTCGGCCAATTGAAAGTCCACTGTCACACCGGCAGTCTGCGCGTTGCGTTTGGCCTGTTCGATCGCCGCGGGCGAAGAGTCTATCCCCGTGACCGAGTAGCCCTTGGACGCGAAGTAGATCGCATGATGGCCTAGCCCGGTCCCCGAGTCGAGCACCTCGCCGCGCAAAGCGCCGTAGGCCACCAACTCCTTCACCACCGGCTGCGGACCGCCGATGTCCCAAGGTATCAACGTAGACGCGTTGTGTCTCGCCTCATCGCTGCGGTACAGGGCGTCGAAATTTATTCGTGGAGACATGTCTCCTACTCCTCAGTGTTTTCTCGAGCAGTGTCCATTCATTGCGGACGGCGCCGTAGCCAGTACCAGGTGCCGCCGATGGCATGGCTGAACACAAGCCGCTTGATGACGAAGTCTTTGGGCTCGGTGCGTTCGACGACGAAGTCGCGACTGAACACGTCGGCGATCTCGCCGTGCTTGATGCGGATGCCCTCCCACATCATCAACGGTGTCCCCGCCTCCACGACCGCGGCCAACTCCGCCGCATAGGTGGGTTTGGCTGCGGCAGGCAGGGAGTGATAGCAGCCCATGTCCAACACAAGGTCGATCGGTTTGCCTATGTCGAGCTGCGATAGTTTGGTCGCGTCGCCTTCCAGGAAGGCCGCCCCGCCAACGCCCTCGGCGGCACGCCGCGCACGCTCGATGGCGGTGGCCGAGAAGTCGACGCCGGTGGCCTGCCAGCCGTGCTTGGCCAGGTAGATCACGTTGGTGCCGGTGCCGCAGCCGACATCGAGTGCGTGCCCAGGCGGCAACGCGTCCTCGCCTTCGACGGCGTCGCACAGTTGCTCAGGAGGCGGGGTGTCCCACAATGGCCGGCCGAGCCGGTAGAACGTGTCGAACACGGTGTGGCGCCAACTCATGGTCGGCCCCCTTTTGGTCGATCGGCGGTGTGTGGCTCAGGTCGCCGAGCAGATAGCGCTGCAGGGTGGCCCCCAGATCGGCGGCGACGAGCTCACGGGGATGGGAAGCCAGCGGCTCGACACCGATGATGTAGCGCGCCAACGTCAGACCGACGATCTGCGACATCACCAGCCCGGCACGGTAATCGGCGTGATCGGTATCCAAGTGCTCGGCTATGGGAATGACGATATTGCGCGTGAGGAACTCACGCACCAGCCGCGCGGCTTCCGGTTCCGAGGTCGCAGCGCGGATCATGCCGACGATGGGTCGGCGGCGAACCTCGTCGTCGAGGACATCTAGCACGACGGTGGCCAATCGCACCCCGGCGCTGTCGCGCTCACCGCTGGTGACGTGATCGATCAGCGCACCCGGATCGATCGGCAACTCGACCACGGCGATGAACAGATCGAGCTTGGTACCGAAGTAGTGGCTCACCAACGTCGGGTCCACTTCGGCCTCGAGTGCGATCTGTCGCATCGAGGTGCGGTCGTAGCCCAGCTGGGCAAATTGTTTTCGGGCGGTTTCCTCGATCAGGGACCGGGTGGTGTTGGGTCCCGGGCGGCGCCCCGTCCGCTTGGCAGGACGTTTCATGGCTCAAACCTTCCACGACCACCGAATTCAGTATGTGCAGAATTCAGTGTACGCAGAATTACGACTCAGCGGCACACCCGCATTGGCGCGGTTTCGGGGTGTGATTCGACCGAACACTCCTATATCCGCGCGCGACCCCCCTCACCCCTGGGAGAGAGAGAACCAGTGACCGGGCGGAGTGGTGCCGGCTAAGACTTGCAGTGATTTCGACCCCCTTAACCCTTGGCGTTCACCAGTCCCGCAGGGCCGGCGAGGGCGTCGTGGGCTCGGCTTCACGGGCGTGGCGTGGCTTCCCTCAGGATGGTCGTCTTCGGTGTTAGCCTCCCTCATACCCCGGGGGGTTTGCTCGCACTCTTTCGCGATTCCGCCGGCGCATGCCCGCATACGGAGAACGAGGGAAAGGGAAGTCCTTGATCAAGCCAGTACGTGCCGCCGTTACCGCAGTCTTGGCCGCACCGCTCCTCGCCATCGCCTTCGCGATGCCCGCCAACGCCGCCGCCGGAGACGTCAACCTCACCGCCGACGTCCAGGGCAATGACGTCTGGGTCACCATCAGCAACGACAGCGCAGGGATCGTCGGCTGCGAGTGGCGGGCCTGGGACGACGACATCGAGCAGTTCCAGGCGTCGGTCCGGTACTTTGCCCTACCCGGCGAGTCTTGGACTTCAGCACCCCTGCCCGACGGCGACTACAAGATCAGTTGGTGGTGCGCCGACTTCCCCAACGCGGACGAGTGGTGGGGTACGGGTGACATCGAGATGCAGGCCGACACAGCAGATCCGACGCCGGTTACCGCCCCGATTCCTGTCGACACCGGCATCTTCGGGAGCCTCGGCAGTTCCGAGACCGGCAGCCTCGGCAGTTCCTAACCGCCCCATCCTGGCCCGGCACCATCACATAGTCGGGCCAGAAGCATGTTCGGCCACGGGTAATAACAGCTGGCTACGCCGTGGTGGTGATCTGGACGACTCCCGGGCGGGACGGTCGACTGGAGTCTGACTCGGCGTAAAAATAGCCCCTCACCCGTATCCACAGGCGAGGGGCTTTGGCGGTGGCGGAGGGATTTGAACCCTCGGACGGGGGTTACCCGTCACACGCTTTCGAGGCGTGCTCCTTAGGCCGCTCGGACACGCCACCGCCGGAGACTTTACCGGACTTGCGACCGAGATCGAAATCGGCCGTTGAGCAGACTCTTGCCGGGCAGCGGCGCATCGACGCAGTGCGTCGGACGCCACTTCCTTGCGGGCGTACCGACGGGCGGCCTCGACAATTCGCGCCCACGGCGGCAATCTACTACAGGAAGTCGTATAAACCTTGCTGGCCGCACACCTCCGCCTCGAGGTCCCGGGGTGGGCATGGGGGTTCTTGCCTACCCATCGGCGCGATAACGTGAGGTAGCTGCGGCCATGCAGCCATACCGACAGGTGCGATGAGGACATGTACGGTGCACTCACTCCCCCGGCCACTCACCATGAGCTGACGCCCCACGAGGTCGTCGAACTCTTGTCGACCGACGCCCAAAGTGGGCTCGACCAACAGACGGCCCGCGAACGATTCGCCCAGTTCGGACCGAACACCTTGCCGAGACCTGCTCGGGCCGGCCTGCTCATGCGATGGCTGAGACAGTTCCACAACCCGTTGATCTACGTGCTGCTGGTATGCGGGGTCGTGACCATGGCACTCGGAGAGGTCGTCGACTCGAGCGTCATCTTCGCCGTCGTGATCGTCAATGCGATAGTCGGGTTCGTCCAGGAGTCGCGGGCCGAGGCGGCACTCGAGGGACTGCGCGCCCTCATCCGCACTGAAGCCCGGGTGGTTCGTGACGGCGAGGTGCGGTCTGTGCCCTCCGAACGCGTGGTGCCGGGCGACCTGGTTGTCGTCGAGGCCGGCGACAGGGTTCCCGCGGACATGCGGATGATCACTCTGACCGAACTCAGTGCCGACGAGTCGTCGCTGACCGGCGAATCGGCACCGGTTTCGAAGAACGAAGTGGCCCTCCCTCCGGACACGGTCGTCGCAGACCGACGCAACATGCTCTACTCGGGCACCCTGGTCACCTCGGGGACGGGTTCCGGCATCGCGGTCGCGACAGGTGCGAACACCGAGCTCGGCGAAATCCACCGTCTCGTCGGTGCGGCCGACACCCTGGCCACACCACTGACTCGAAAGTTGGCGTGGTTCAGTCGAGTTCTCACGGTCGTCATAGTCGCTCTGGCCGCGGTCACCTTCGTGGCCGGGCTGCTGCGCGCCGCCGAGGAGACCAACACATTCACGGCCGCAGTCGCACTGGCGGTGAGTGCCATTCCCGAGGGTCTGCCGGCGGCGGTCACCGTGACCCTCGCGATCGGTGTCGGTCGGATGGCACGGCGGCGTGCCGTCGTCCGGCGCCTACCCGCAGTGGAGACTCTCGGTAGCACGACGGTGGTCTGTTCGGACAAGACCGGCACACTCACCGAGAACCAGATGACCGTGCAAACCGTGTGGACACCGGATCTCGTCGTCGACGTGCACGGCTCCGGGTTCGCTCCCGTAGGTGACATCGTCGACTCCACCGGGGCTCCCGTGGACCCGAATCCGCACGCGGCCCTGCGGTGGACGTTGCTGGCCGGATTGCTGTGCAACGACGCCTCTCTAAGCGGCACAGAGGATGGGCAATGGTCGGTGGTCGGCGACCCCACGGAAGGCGCGATGGTCGTGGTCGCCGCGAAGGCGGGCTACGACCAGGATCGGACCCTCTCGGACATGCCACGCACGGGGTCGATTCCGTTCAGCTCGGACCGCTGCTACATGGCGACGCGGCACACCCGCCCTGACGGCCCGCCGGTCGTCGTCGTCAAGGGCGCGGTCGAGCAGGTCCTCGCCCTGTGCCGCGGGCAAATGTCGGCGGCAGGCGAGATGGATTCCCTCGCCGCGGAAGAGATCCTGCAGGCCACCTCGGAGCTCGCGGACCGGGGATTGCGTGTGCTCGCGACCGCTGTCCGCGACGACGACCCAACCGATCCCGCCGACCCGGATCCCGACCAACTGCCCGGAACCTTGTTGTTCACCGGTTTGCAAGCGATGGTCGATCCACCCCGAGCCTCGGCCGCCGACTCGGTGCGCGCGTGTCGGCGCGCCGGCATCGCGGTCAAGATGATCACCGGCGACCATGCCGCCACCGCGACCGCGATCGCCTCGCGCATCGGTTTGACCGACCAATCCCCTGCCGACAACGCGACACTCACGGGACGCGATCTCGCCGACATGACGGACGAGGAGTTAGAAGAGGCCGCCGACCGCGCATCGGTGTTCGCGCGAGTGTCGCCGCAGCAGAAGCTGCGACTCGTAGAGGCACTACAGCGCCGCGGGCACGTGGCGGCGATGACCGGCGACGGGGTCAACGACGCGCCCGCGTTGCGGCGCGCCGACATCGGCATAGCGATGGGGCGCAGCGGAACGGAGGTAGCCAAGGACTCCTCCGACATGGTCCTCACCGACGACGACTTCGCCACGATCGAGGCGGCCGTGGAGGAGGGGCGGGGCGTCTTCGACAACCTCACGAAGTTCATCGCGTGGACTCTTCCGACGAACGTCGGTCAGGGCGCCGTGATCTTGGTCGCGATTCTCGGGGGCCTGACGTTGCCGATCCTGCCGGTGCAGATCCTGTGGATCAACATGACGACCGCACTCGTGCTGGGCCTCATGCTGGCGTTCGAGCCGAAGGAACGCGACATCATGGCCCGGCCCCCACGCGACCCGGACCGTCCCTTGCTGACCTCTGCGTTGACACTGCGGATCCTGCTGGTCTCGACAGTGCTGGTAGTGGGGACCTGGTGGCTGTTCCAGTGGGAGCTGTCGACCGGGGCCGAACTCGCGGAGGCACGCACCGCGGCCGTCAACCTCGTTGTGGCCGTCGAGATCCTGTACCTGTTCAGCTGCCGGTCGTTGACCCAGTCGCCTTGGCGGCTGGGATTCTTCACAAATCGGTGGGTGTTGATCGGGGTCACCGTCCAGGTGATCGCGCAGGCCGCGATCACCTATCTACCCAGTGCCAATCTCATATTCGACACGGCGCCAGTCGGGTGGGACACCTGGATTCGGGTGGCGGCAATCGCCGCTGTAGCCACGGCCATCGTTGCCGTCGACAAACGCCTGCGTGGCGCCTCTGCGGTGTAACCGGAACCAGCGGCGGGTCCGCCATGGGATGACCCACACTCCGTGTGAGCCAACCCCGGGACCGTGAAGTTCTATCAGGACACGTATTTCCAACGTTTCCCAAACGGTCTGCTATCTTCCGTGACTGATGCCTCACTAGCCCCACTAGTGTTCAGCCCTAACGAAAAGGGTGAATCAGGCAATCAGGAGATGACAGTCGGAAGACTCAGCTGTCACAAGACTCAAGAGGAGAACCCATGCCTGCTGCTCGCATGAAGCAGTTCGCGGCCGCTGCGATGACCACCGCGGCTGCTGCCGCAACCGTCACGCTCGCTACACCGGCCACTGCCTCGGCCGCTGGATTGGTCGACGTGAAGGCCCCAGAGGTGACGGCGTCCTCGACCGGTACGACCCTCAACATCACGATCGAGAACCCGAACAAGGGCGTCAGCCTCGCCTACTGCAATGCCGCGGTCGTCGACGCCTCCAGCGTTCCCGACATCATCAGTGACCCGTGGACGATCTTCGACGATGGCGTTGTCGTCTTCCCGACCTTCGACGACATAAGCACCTTCTTGGGCGTCTACCCCGGGCAAACGAAGTCCTACACGGTGGATGACCTCGAGACCGGGAACTATGGCGTCATCGGTGCGTGCCTGACGGCGTTGAACCCCGGCGAGGCTCCGACCCTCAGCAACCCCAAGTACCTCTATGTGGGGAACGGAAGCCTGGGCAGCTCGGAGATCCCTGCCTTCGGTAGCTGATCCGACAACGCTTCAGCCCCTTGCCGGATTCTCCGCTTCCGGTGAGGGGCTGAGCTGTATGTGCGCAGCCTGCAAGAAGGCAACGTGAAACACGTTGGAACCGGGCTACCTTCGGTTCTGGAAGAAGTCCTCGAGAAGGCCGGCGCATTCGTCCTCGAGGACGCCGCCCCTTACCTGCGGGCGGTGCGTCAAACGACGGTCTCGAACTACGTCCCACAGAGATCCGACAGCGCCGGTCTTGGGTTCCCACGCGCCGAACACAACCCGCGCGACCCTTGCCAAAACGAGGGCACCGGCGCACATCGTGCACGGCTCCAACGTCACGGCCAGGGTTGCCCCTTCGAGACGCCACCCGTCGCCGTAGACCCTCGCCGCCGCCCGCAGTGCGATGATCTCGGCGTGGGCCGTCGGATCCGACATCGCCTCGCGCGAATTCACCGCCCGCGCCACAGCAGCGCCGTGTTCATCGAACACCACCGCGCCCACGGGAACATCGGCATCGGGGGCGCTACGGGCCGCCTCGATCGCCGCGCGGATCATCCGCTCGTCGTCTTCGAGAGTCATGACGGGTACTACCGCGGGAGCTTGTCCAGCACACCGGACAGTTCGGTTGCGAATCCGAGTCGCTGCGCGATCATCCCGAGCTGCTCGTCAGGGTAGAGGTCGGTCTCGGCGACGATCACCGCGAGAACCGGTTCGGGCACGCCGAGGTCGGAGAGCAGCGACATGTCACCCTCACCCCACGGCTCCACGTCGTCGAGGTCGTCCGGATCGATGTCCGGGACCTCGATGTTGAGCGCTTCGAGAACGTCGGCGGCGATGTCGTAGTCGACGGCTGCGGTGGCGTCGGACAGCAATAGACGTGTCCCCGACGGCGCCGGCCGCAGCACGACAAAGAACTCGTCGTCCACGTCCAGCAGACCGAAGAATGCCCCCGCACTACGTAGAGCCCTCAGCTCCTCCTCCGCGACGCGGAGACTGGTCAGAGCTGCCGCAGCAAGGGCCTTGACCTTCCATCGGCCGTCCTCGCGCACTACTGCGACACCGAAGCCCTCCAGGTCCCCTACCCGTTCCGACGAGGCGCTGTTGTTTTCCGCGCGCTGTACACCCATGAGCGCAACGGTAGCCCGCTTAGCGTCGGTAGATGAAGTCCGCACGCGAATGTGCCAACCTGGTCGGGTGTCTGACAACGCTTTCACACCCCCGGTGTGTGTCCTCGGCCTGGGATTGATCGGCGGTTCACTGCTGCGTGCGGCGGTCCGCGCGGGCCGGCGAGCGTGGGGGCACAATCGATCTGCTCAGTCCGTCAACGCGGCCCGGGCCGACGGATTCGACGTCGACACCGACCTGGTTGCCGTGCTCCAACGCGCGTCGGCTGAGTCCGCGCTGATCGTCATCGCCGTTCCGCTGCCCGCTGTTGCCGAAACTCTCACCGCGATCGCCCGTCACGCGCCGAACTGCTCGATCACCGATGTCGTGAGCGTCAAAGCAGAAGTTGCCGCGGCGGTCGCCCGTCAGGGGCTCGGCGACCGGTACGTGGGCGGGCACCCGATGGCGGGAACGTCGGCCTCCGGCTGGAGCGTTGGGAGCGCCGACTTGTTCCATGACGCTGTGTGGGTGGTAGGCACCGACGACGATGCCGACCCCGACATCTGGACACAGGTTGCGCAACTGGCGCTCGACTGCGGTTCCGTCGTCGTCCCCGCGGAGTCCGCCGAACACGACCGAGCCGTCGCCCGCATCTCCCACCTCCCGCACCTGCTGGCCGAAACTCTCGCAGTCGCGGGAGCCAGTGGCGGGCCGCTGGCGCTCGGGCTCGCCGCGGGCTCGTTCCGCGACGGCACCCGGGTGGCCGCCAGCGCACCGAGCCTCGTCCGGGCCATGTGCGAGGGCAACCGCGACGCTCTGCTGGCGGCACTCGACGAAGCGCTCATGCTACTTCAGGACGCGCGCACGCAACTGTCGCAACAGTCGTCGACCGCAACACTTGTCGACGCCGGGCACGCAGCGCGCACAACCTACGAAAACCAGGAGACCTGGGAAATCAGCGGCATTGTCCCGGGGCAGGCAGGCTGGATCGACAGCATGCGCGACGCGGGTCGCCGGGGCGGGCGACTTCGCCGCCTCTAAGTCGCGGGCGAGCGGTATGGCTCGTCGGGTACGACTCGGTCGGCTCGCTAAATCCGCCCGGCCAGGCCGGAGTAGTTGATGATGAACCCGTCGCGGTCGATGGTCACCGACGAACTCACCACCGGTGACAGCACGTGGATGCTGTCGGGCCGGCTGCTGTAGGTGAGCATGGCACCCTCGACGCGCAGGTCGAGCAGGTTGACATACACCACCGGGACCTCGACGTCCTCGGATCTCAGATGCAGCCCGTACCGCCGGATCGGGAGGGAATTGAAGAACGGGCTGAGGACCATATCGACGTCGAGGGCGCCCTCGAACGTGGAACGTACGTGATTGACACCGTGCTCCACCATCCAGGTGCCTTCGACGTCCCGGCTGATCGACATCTGCCGCTCACCTGACGCAACGGCCGTCCGCAGCGACAATCTGCGGGTGACGCCACTTTCGTCGGTGACGAGGTCGTAGGACGCACTGAACGCGGGGTGCTCGTCGCACGCGCCCCCAATGATCCGGCCTGCGGCTTTGATGCGGTCGCCGTTGAGCTGGACGCGCACCGATTCCATTCGTGGTGCGTTCTCCGCCTGCCACGTCAACACTGCGGGCCACATCGCGGCACCGGACTCTTGGATGCTCACCTGTCTACGGTAAGCGACGAACGCAATTGCAGAGGCAGTGGGCCTGAGTTGGCGGGCGACGTAGTTGCCGCACCCCCTAGGCGAGAAGGTATCCGTGTACATCACTCAGGGAAGATTCGCGGGTCGTTGGTCAAAGCAGGTGCATATCTCGAGTAACGTTCTCTGTTGACTTGTTTGTGAGGAAGGGTGCAGTGACGTCAACGGGGAGCATGGTGGGCCTGTTCGCCGGTATCGGCGGGCTCGAGCTAGGCCTCAAGGAGCACGGCTGGAACACCGAGATGCTGTGCGAGATCGACCCAGGTGCCCAGGCGGTTCTGCGTACCCGATTCGCAGAGGTCCCAGTACATTCCGACGTCACCAAACTGCGTTCCCTGCCTCGCAACGTCGAACTCGTTGCAGCCGGTTTCCCCTGCCAGGATCTCTCGCAGGCCGGCAGGACCGCCGGTATCACCGGCGCGCGCTCCGGCCTCGTGGACGAAGTGTTCCGTCTGGTGAAGCGCAAGAAGGGCCCGCGCTGGCTATTGATCGAGAATGTTCCGTTCATGCTGCAGTTGGGCCGGGGGGCGGCTATGAGGCACATCACCGACGCCCTCGAGGACCTCGGCTACATGTGGGCATACAGGGTGGTCGACGCGCGCGCTTTCGGGCTTCCTCAGCGTCGACAGCGTGTCCTGATGCTTGCCTCGCGCACCGAAGACCCCCGCGCAGTCCTGTTCGGCGAGGATGCCGGAGAACGACTGATCGATGATCCCGCCGAGTTTCCGTGCGGCTTCTACTGGACCGAGGGCACCCGAGGCCTTGGCTGGGCGGTCAATGCGGTTCCCACCCTGAAGGGCGGTTCGTCTGTCGGTATCGCCAGCCCACCCGCTGTGCGATTGCCCTCGGGCGAGATCGTGACACCCGGCCTCGTGGACGCCGAGCGCTTGCAGGGCTTCGACCCGGACTGGTCCGCTCCCGCCGCGCTCGTTCCCGGATTCCGCAACAGCCACAGGTGGAGGCTGGTAGGCAACGCCGTGAGCGTGCGAATGGCGTCTTGGGTCGGGCGGCGATTGCTCGAATCCGACGCATACGAGCGGGGTATCGAGACTCCGCTCGAGCCCGGGGATACCTGGCCGGTCGCCGCCTGGGGCAGCAACCGTCGGGCATTCCGCGTACACACCTCCACTTGGCCGGTTCAAGAACCGTACGAGGATCTCAGCGGGTTCCTCGAGGACTCACGACTTCTGTCTGCGCGAGCGACCGCGGGATTTCTCAAGCGTGCGCGAATGGGCAACCTGCGATTCGTTCCCGGGTTCATCGACGATGTCGAGAACCACCTCGACCGCATGGGCGGCTTCCCCGTAGCCGCGGCGTAGGCCACCGGCGGTCCCGCGATGCCCAGCACCGATCCTGCGACCAGCGCCCGGATGCGAGCACAGCGGCGGCGCGATACCGCCCCCGAACTCTCGCTCCGACGAGAACTGCACCGGCGCGGAGTCCGCTACTTCGTGGACCGAGCCCCGGTGAAGGGCATCCGACGTCGCGCTGACCTGGTATTTCCACGCCGCAAGGTGGCGGTTTACGTGGACGGCTGCTTCTGGCACAGCTGCCCAGAGCACGCAACCTTTCCCAAGAACAATGCCAAGTGGTGGGCGGAGAAACTAGCCGGAAATGTCACCCGGGACCGCGACACCGACGCCCGACTCGAGGACGCCGGTTGGACGGTGGTCCGGGTCTGGGAACATGAGAATCCGGCCGCGGCCGCGGACCGGGTTCAGGGGGTCTTGGACGACACCGATACGACCGATCGGTGACCGCGCAGTGCGACGTGTCGCGGATCTTACACCTTCCAGATATGGTGGTCGTCCACAGATCAGTGCAGGATTAAGTCATCACACATAATCCACGTCACCCTTGAAGGAGGAGGTTGATGATGATTCGCCGTACTCTGACGTCGGCTGCGATTGCAATCGCAGCAGTCGTCGCTCCGCTCATCAGCATCGCTCCCTCCGCGGTGGCGGCAGCGAGTGACACATACATCAGCAACCCCCCAGATGACCCCTCAGACCGCAGCCACTGCGACGATCAGGCCGAACTGGCAAACAACCTTGCCGACAAGGGCGATCGCATGGCAGCCGACGGGGTCGTATCGGCCGCGAACATGAGTGGCTGCCGCATCTACACGTTCCCCAGCCCCTGAGTTCTTTGCCGTTTCGGCAATAGAATTATCGGAATTTTGGTCTGCTCACTCACAGTGGTGCCATGACCAATGAACCTGAACTGGACGCGACCGATCTCTGCAGCCAGGAGTTCTGGGACGCGCGCTACGATTCGCCGACCGCCGTGTGGAGTGGAGATCCCAATCCGCACCTTGTCGAACAGCTGAAGGATGTCGCACCCGGCAACGCCCTTGACGTCGGCTGCGGAGAAGGTGCCGATGCGATCTGGCTGGCCTCGCGCGGATGGAACGTCATCGGCTTGGACGTGTCGCCGGTCGCCCTGACCCGCGCGGCCGCCCGGGCCGACGAGGCGGGCGCCGGCATTGCGGACCGCACGTCGTGGCAACAGACCGACCTCCGAAGCTGGGAGCCACCCGTCCACCGCTTCGATCTCGTGTCGGCACACTTCATCCACGTGCCCTCTTCGGATCGCCGAGTGCTGCACCGTCGCCTGGCGGCGGCCGTGCGGCCGGGCGGGCGACTCCTCGTCGTGGGCCACCATCCGTCCGACTTGCACACCTCCGTGCGCAGGCTCGATTTTCCGGATCTGCTGTTCACGGCAGATCAGATTGCCGCCGAGCTGGATCCCGACGACTGGGACATCTTCGTGTGCGCGGAACCGACCCGCGAGGCGCTCGATCCCGAAGGGAAGCCGGTCACCATCCGTGACTCCGTGCTGCACGGCGTTCGTCGAGGCTGACGATCGGTCAGCTCATGGGGCCTGGTGAGGGAGTCCGCGACACGGACGAGTCCGCCTCCTACATACCGGCATCGAGACGAAAGACGTTGTCCGGCGAGATGATCTCCGTGATCGCCTCCGCGAGTAACGCACTCGGCGAACTACCTTCGTATGGGATGTCGGTGTTGATCATGATCACGAGAGTCGTCTCCCTCTCCGGGAGATACACGGATACGGTCTGGTAGCCGGGGATGCTGCCGTTGTGCCCGAGCCAGCCCCCAACGTCGAAGATCCCCAGCCCGTAGCTGATCTCAGACGGCGCACCCTGCACAGCCACCGTCTCGAGCCGCTGCGCCTGAGTCTCCGGCTGCAGCAACGCTCCGGTAGCCAGGGCAGGAGCCCAAATGCGAAGGTCGTCGAGGGTCGAAATCATCGCTCCCGCCGCCCCTCCCCATGACGGATTCCAGTCCGTAGATACCGCTTCCTCACCGTCAGCGGTCTGGGTGGTGTAGCCAGTCGGATGTGGTCCCGGAAACGCATTGGTGACGGGCAGACTCGTGTGTTCCATGTTCATCGGCTGGGTGATCTTCTGACTCAGGTACTCCGGCAACGACATTCCACTGACCTTCTCGACGACAAGCCCGAGAAGAATCGTGTTCGTATTGGAATACTCCAATCCCTGTCCAGGCGGAAAAGTCGCGGGCCGTGCAAAGGCATAGTCCAGGAGTTGCTGCGGAGTGAAGTTGGCTTCGAGATTCGCGAGCACCGCCTGTTGGAACTCGTCGATCTCCGTGTAGTTGGCGAGCCCGCTTTGCATCCGGGCAAGTTGACGCAGGGTGATCTCATCACCCGATGGCACACCCTCGACGTACATCGAGATCGGATCATCTAAGGAAACGAGGCCTTCGTCGACGAGCTGCAATACGCCGGTAACAGTGAATGTTTTTGTGACACTTCCGATTCTGCTGTGAAAATCGGTCTTCATTGGAGTATTCAACGTCTTGTCGGCTACTCCGAACGCCCTCACGTAGTCGCCGTCCGGACCCCAGACGCCCACGATCGCACCGGGAATCGACGCCGTCGCCATCACATTCTCGATCGCATCGTCGACGGCGTCAGCCGTAGCCGGATCGATCTGCGCATTCGGTTCGGCACCGGGCCGCGCCTCGGTGGTGACCGCCGCGGTGTCCGTGGAAGAGGGGCCGTTCGAGCACCCTGCCCCGAGTACCAGCAGCAAGACAGCCGCAGCCGCCGTCAGACCTCGTCTTCGATTCGCTTTGGTCACGACTCGAGCTGTCACTACTCGGTCCCCCTTCTTCAGAAGCTACTCCCCGACTACCGGGCGAAGTACCTTTCGACGCTTCAACCGCGCCTGAGGGTACATTCCGCCCCATCACTTCGCATACTCGGCGAGCAGTCGCTTCTCCTCGTCACGGTGCGGAAAGAAGAAGAACACCAGCGCAGCTCCGGCGCACACCACCAAGATCGCGGCCAGGTAGGCCCTGGTGTCACCGGCGAGAAACGCAGTCCGTGCAGCGGCGATGATCTGGTCAGCGTACTGCGGATAGCGTTCCGCGAGCACTTCCGCGCTCGAGAACGACTTCGTCAGCGCGGCTTGAGTTTCCGGTGTAGTCTGGCTCGCCTGCGGCGAAGCGGCAATCGCCGCCGACAACGACTTGGCGTAGCCCGCGGTGAGCACCGCGCCGAGGATCGATTGCATGATCGCCCCGCCGAGGTCACGCTGTAAGTCGGACGTGCCCGACGCCATGCCCACCCGCGACACGGGCACCGAACCGGTGAGCGAGCGGGATGCCGGCGTCCCGGCGAAACCCACCCCAATACCCACCAGGGTGTAGGCGGCAGCGACCTCGAGGTAGTTCGCGTTCTCGTTCCACCACACCAACGCGACCAGCAACCCGAGGACTACGAACAGGTACCCGAGCAGCAGGGTGAACCGGGCACCGTGTGATTCGACGAGTGTCGCGGACCGGGGCGCGACGAAGACCATCGCTACGGCGGCCGGGATGATCGCGGAGCCAGCCGCGAGTGTCGAGTAGCCGAGTACGTTCTGGAGGAACTGCTGCCCGATGAACATCGCGCCCATGAGCGAGCCGAACACCACCAACCCGGCGACCGCGGCCACCCAGAACGTCGGGCGGGCGGCGACGTGAAGGTCGAACAGCGGGTGCTCCGCCCGGCGTTGCTGCAAGAAGAATGCCGCCCCCGCAGCCAGAGCGATCACACCCAGCCCGATCGCGGTAGCCCCCGCGCCGTCCACCGGTGCGAAGTTGATCGCCAGAACGAGGGCGGCGATGAAGATCACCGAGATGATGCCGCCCAGATTGTCGACGGGATCTGACGTCTCGTTGACGTGGGCGGGAACCCAGACGAGGGCGCACACGAGTGCAAGGGCAGCCAGGGGAAGGGTCACAAGGAAGACCGAACCCCAAGGGAATTTCTCGAGCAGCGCACCCGAGACGATCGGTCCGAGCGCGGATATCGCTCCACCCAGTGCCGACCACAGGGCGATTGCCTTCGTGCGAGGCGGGCCCGACCACAGCGCGGTGATGAGCGCCAGCGTCGTCGGAAAGGCCAGCCCTGCTGCGACCCCACCGAGAACGCGGCCGAGGAACAGGATTTCGACGCTGCCCGCGAATCCCGCGATCGCCGACGCCGGTAGTGACAGCGCCATGCCGAATACCAGCATCTGCTTGCGCCCGTATCGATCGCCCAGGGCACCCAGATAGAGGACGGACGCCGCGAGCCCCAACGAGTACCCCACGGCGACGAGGTTGAGTTGCGTCTGACTCGCGTCGAATGCTCGGCCGATGTCGGGCAGTGCGACGTTTGCGACCGAGAGGTTCAGGTTGGCGACGGCTGCGACGAGAATGAGAGTCGCAAGGACGACCACAGCTCTGGTCGGCGCTCGAGTCGGTTCTGTTCGGGTCACGTCTCAGCTCCTCGGATTCTCGTCGTTGGCGGAATGCCGTTCCTCCGCATCGGATTCCAGATCGAGACGACGAACCCCCGACGAACCGATCAGCGACGCTCCGAGTGGGAAGAGCAGAACCGTGATCGCCCCTGCCGCCACAAGAGCGGAGGCGTGCGCGGTCGACATCGTTCCCGAATCGACCGCTACTCCCGCGACGGCCACGATCACCGGCAACCCCGTTCCCGCATACAAGGCCAACTGGGTGCGTTCTCGAACAGTGAAGGGAGGATCGGTGCCATTCGATCCGCGATCGAATCGCGCCGAGATGAAAACCGGGCCGGAACGCACCAGCAATATCAGCAGGACGAACGAGACCAGCACGCCCGGGTCCGACGCGACGGCTTCGATGTCGATGGCCATCCCCGAGGTCACGAAGAAGATCGGGATCAGGAATCCGAAGGCCAGGCCGTTGATCTTGGTCTCGAGCATCTCATGGCCTTCGGGAGTCGCCCGCCGCAGGATGAACCCCGCGGCGAAGGCACCGAGAATGGCGTCGAGCCCGAACGACGCTGCGAGTGCCGAGAGCGCAACGAGGAGCAACACGGTCAGCCGAACCGTGGTTTGCGACGAGGTCTCCGATCCGGCTCGGATGATCGCCGCGATTCGCGACCCCTCCCGCCGCAGACGCTCGGGGATGAACGCGACCAGAACCGCTGCGACCACGAACAACCCCAGCACCGCAATCGACGCCAGCGAACCGCGCGAACTGAGCAGGACCGCTATGGCGACCACCGGTCCGAGTTCTCCGAACGCACCGTGGTTGAGAATCGTCCTGCCGAGCCTGGAATCGAGTGCGCCCGCATCCCGAAGGATCGGCAGTAGCGTCCCCAGCGCAGTAGAGGTCAGTGCGATGGCGACCGCGGTACCTGCATTGGCTATGCCCGCGACAGTCAGCAGCCACACGAACCCGAACGCCAGAGCGAGCGACGCCAGCCATGTCGCCAGCGCCCGCCGTCCGCCGCGTCCGGTGATCTCGGCGGTGTCGATCTCGTATCCCGCCAGAAGGAACAGCAACCCGAGTCCTAGATCGCTCAGTAGCGTGATCTCGCTGCCTTCGACGGCGATGTCGAGGACGTGAGGTCCGATGATGATTCCGGCGAGGAGGAGCAAGACGACTTCGGGCACCAACTTGCGGGGAACCAACCCCGCAAGCAGTGGCGCAACGACGGCGCAGACCACGATCCAGAACAGCGAGGCGCCGACCGAAGGCATGCATCACCCCATCTCGAATGACCGGAAGAGCATTGGCTCGAGCCTCACAGAGCCACGGCCTGCGGGCATCATCCGTGACGGATGAACGACACTCCCAGAATCACCCATCGTCGTGGTCGGACTCCGCGTTGATCGTCGATCATCTAGGCCAGGGCATGAGCTCATGGACTGCCACACGGTCGGATTAACTTCCCTTTACTTATCATTCGAATTGGCATACACGTGCAATTACGTATGACAAATTCCCAACTCGTCGGTACATTCGGCCGCAGACCAGCGGCCCGTCTTGCTGCGCCGGGGTCATGTGATGCGAAACATCCTCCGAGTGGCCCTTCCCGAACGTGGAGTGAGAATTGTCCAGCCGTGCAATGCAGCCGGAAGGCTCGCAGGAACCGACCGCGCCGACGCGCGCCTCCGACGACCCCGAGTACGCGCAGAACCTCAAGCGTGCGACCCTCGCCAGCTCGATCGGCAGCGCTCTGGAGTACTACGACTTCGCCCTGTACGGACTCGCGTCGGCGCTGATCTTCGGGCAGTTGTTCTTCCCTGCCATGGGGACGTCGGCAGCGCTGATGGCCAGTTTCGCCACCTACGCCGTCGGCTTCCTCGCCCGCCCCCTCGGTGGTCTCTTCTTCGGCGCTCTCGGCGACCGAATGGGGCGCAAGGCCGTCCTCATGATCACGATCGCGCTCATGGGGGGTGCGAGCACCCTGATCGGTGTCCTCCCCACGGGTGCCCAAATCGGCATCTGGGCCCCCATTCTGCTGGTCGTCCTCCGACTGTTGCAGGGTTTCGGGGCCGGCGCAGAACAGGCGGGAGCCACCACCTTGATGGCCGAGTACTCACCGGTCGCCCGCCGCGGCTTCTTCTCCGCGCTGCCGTTCGTCGGGATCATGGTCGGCACACTGATGGCGTCCGGAGTGTTCGCAGTTCTCGGTCAGATCGATCGTGAACTCCTTCTCGCCTGGGTGTGGCGCGTACCTTTCCTGGCCTCCGTTCTCCTGATCGCGGTCGCCGTGTTCATCCGACTCCGCATGCAGGAGAGCCCCACGTTCATCAAGCTCGAGAAACAGGAACAGATCAGCGAGAGCCCGGTCCGGGAACTGATGAGGTCCTCACTACCGAGCGTTCTGCGCGGAATCGGCCTGCGCATGGCCGAGAACGGCGGCTCCTACATCTTCCAGACGCTCGGCATCAGCTACGTGACGACCGTCGTGGGGATCAACTCGTCCGTCGGCCCCTTCGCCATCGCCTGCGGCGCGGCCATCGGCGCTCTCGTCATCCCGTTCGCCGGGGCGTTGTCCGACCGCTTCGGCCGGATGCGGGTCTACCGCATCGGCGCGGCATTGCAACTCGTCCTTGCCATCCCGTCATGGTGGCTACTCTCGCTCGGCAACCCGTATCTCGTGGTCCTCACGCTGGCCGTCAGCTACGGCATCGGCGTGAACGTCATGCTCGGTGCACAGTGCGCGGCCCTACCCGAACTCTTCGGCAACCGGCACCGGTACCTCGGCGTGGCCGTGGCCCGCGAGACGAGCGCCATATTGGCAGGCGGGATCGCCCCGTTCGTCGGTGCATTGCTGCTGACGTTGCTGAACAACTCGTGGGTCCCGCTCGCCCTCTACGTGCTCGTCCTCAGTGCCATCACCTTCGCAACTACGTTCGTCACCCCGGAGACACGTGGCCGCGACCTGGGCCTGCTGTCGGACGCAATCGACGACGTCCTCGACGCTCCATCCTCCCCCGAGCTGAAGGTGGGAGCCCAGTGACGCCGACCGAAGGTGGCGCACCGAGAACACCAGCGCTGACGGCGAGTAATTAGGTTCGCGCGCAATGACCTTGCCGCTGTTCGATCTCACCGGTCGCATCGCGCTGGTGACCGGATCGAGCCGCGGCATCGGCTACACGCTTGCGCGAGGGTTGGCCCTGGCGGGCGCAACGATCGTGCTCAACGGCGTCGACCAACGCCGACTGAACGGCGCACACCTGCGTCTCTCCGACGAGTTCGGTGCGGCACACATATGGTCCGTCGCATTCGACGTCACGGACCCCGACCGGGTCGACGCCGCGATCGCGGGGATCGAGGCAGAGATCGGACCCGTCGACATTCTGGTGAACAACGCCGGGCTACAACACCGCCAATCGCTGCTCGACGTGAGCCTCGATGACTGGAACCGCGTGATCAGCATCGATCTGACGAGTGCGTTTCTGGTCGGCCGCGCGGTCGCGCGATTCCAGATCAGCCGCGGTCGCGGGAAGATCGTGAATATCTGTTCCGTACAAACGGATCTGGCCCGGCCGACCATCGCGCCGTACACCACGGCGAAGGGCGGGCTGCGAAACCTCACCCGCGCCATGACCGCAGAATGGGCATCGGCGGGTCTGCAGATCAATGGGCTCGCGCCGGGTTACATCCACACCGAGATGACACAGCCGTTGGTCGACAACGACGAGTTCAACTCATGGCTCGTCCGGAGGACTCCTGCCGGTCGGTGGGGTTCGCCTGAGGATCTGGTGGGTCCCGCGGTGTGGCTCGCGTCCGACGCGTCCGACTACGTCAACGGTCAGGTGATCTTCGTCGACGGCGGGATGACGTCGGTGGTGTGACTACGCGGGTAGCGTCGCAGATTCGCCGAATGCGCTCCGCCCGTGTCGCAAGAGTTCACGCAACGCCGGTCCTTCCGGACTCCTCCACACGAGAGCGAGTACAGCAGGAATGTCGACGTCGTCTATCGCGAGTGAGCTGAGGCGATCTTCGAAGTCGGTGAACATCGTTTCACTCAGGATCGCGATCCCCAGTCCGCGTGTCGCCAGATCAGCGACTGCGGCGGGGGCGCTGGCCTGCAAGGCGATGTTCGGCACGATTCCGGCGTCGGCGCAGGCTCGGTCGAATACCGTCCGGATACCGGTCCCCTGCGGCATCGACACGATCGGATGGTCGGCGAGATCCGCGAGAGTCACCGACCTCCGACCGGCGAGTGGATGGGAGGGCGGCACCGCGCCGACAACGCGCTCGCTGATGATCGTCAGCGCGTTCAGACCCTCCGGCGGCGCGGTCGCCGTCCCCACGAGAGCGAGATCGAGGACTCCCGCGCGAACCTGTTCGACGAGTCGGTCCGAGTTGTCTTCTATCAGTGCGATCTCGACACCCGGGTGGGCGAGGTGAAATTCGGACAGTGCATCGAACAGGCCTCCAATCGTGCAGGCCGTGACCATCCCGACGACCAGTCGACCGCGGACGAGTTCCTGCACATCGTCCACCGCCTGCCGCACCGCGTTCGCGGACGCGAGCATCGCCCTGGCATGTTCGAGGACCGCCTCGCCTGCAGGCGTCAGGGTTGCGGTGCGGCTCGAACGGTCGATGAGCGTGGCACCGAGGTCGTGCTCGAGTTGGCGGATCTGCGCGCTGATCCCCGACTGGCTGATGTGCACGCGCCGGGCGGCCCGGGTGAAATTGGCCTCTTCCGCTACCGCCACAAAATACTCGAGCTGGCGAAGTTCCATAACTACAGATTCTAGTTTCAAGAATAACTATCTGTTGGACTTCTGAATCCGGTGAGACGAATCTGGATGTCGAACCGCTTCCGAGGAAAGGACCCCCATGCAGGAATACGAGAAGGCCCTCAGCCCCGAAGACCTCACCCGCCTGTTCGTAGAGCGAAGCAATGCGGGTGACGCCGCCGGGGTTGCCGCGCTCTACGAGGAGAACGCCGTGATGGCGTACCCGTTCGGCAGCCAGACGGTCGGTCGCGATGCCATCCGACAACTCTGGGCGAAGGTGCTGGGCGCCGCACCGAGCTTCGAACGGGAACAACCCCTGCCGACGCTGATCAGCGACGACATCGCCCTCACCTCCACCCCGCCGAAGGACGGCGCGGGTGCCCGCGCACAGGTGGTTCGCCGGCAGTCCGACGGCACCTGGCTCCGCCTTCTCGACCAGCCGGAGTTCATGCCGCCCAATCACTGACGAGAATGAGAGCCGAAGCTGGCTGTAGCACGCAAGGCCTTGACTGAGTGCGGTGACTTCCTTCGCCGTACTCAGCCCTTCTGTACGGACGTTTCGATCAGCTCTGTCCACCCAGCATCAGCTGTTGCCTCCTCTCGTAGCGGTTCGCTCAGAACGACGCTGTAGCCATCTGCGTCGATCGCAACGAGTTCATTTGTGTACCACTGTGTTCGATCTGGACCTTCGACTCGCGCCGAGCCGAGCCCGCCGAGGGAAGTCGCCTCGGCGAGCAGCGAAGCCGCCCGACGTTCGAGATCGTCGCCGCCCGCATCGAAAGTCGAGCGGTAGCCAGGGGCAGGTTCCCCGAGCACCAGAAGGATGTCCTGGTACCGCATCCGCCTCAGATGAACAAGCATCGTAGCGCCATCCGGTGCCGGAATTTCGGCCAGCACAACGAATCCCAGCGCTTCGTACCACCGAACGGATCGTGCGAAGTCGGAGACGGGGAACGTGGCGAACGTGGGCATGGGGTAGATCGAGCGATCAATGTTGATCTGTGAATTGTTCATGTGCGCGACGGTATGGGCTCACGCTACGTCGGGGTCAAGTCAGTCGTGTTCTCGGATGTATCGAAACCCAATTCCCGGGACTCATCCGGCGACGGACACCGAGCGGTAGCCGCGAAGCACGAACGTGCCCCGAGAAATCGGGTCGCCCGCCAAGGCGATTCGAGGGAACCGATAGAACAGAGCCGTCACCGACTCCGCCAGCTCCATCCTCGCCAGCGGCGCTCCCAGGCAGAAATGCACCCCGGCGCCGAAGGCTAGGTGCGGGTTGGGATTACGGTCAGTCACGAATCGGTCGGCTTGCTCGAACATTGCAGGGTCTCGGTTGGCAGCCCCCAGCAGAGCGGCGATCTTCTCCCCTGCCTCGATCCGGACGCCGCCGAGCTCGATCGGCTCGATCGCGGTGCGCTCGAACAGCTGAAGTGCCGGGTCGAAGCGCAGCATCTCTTCCACCGTCCGTGACACGTCAGTCGCAGGGATCTGGCCGGTACCCAGCATCGCGACCAGTCCGTTGCCGAATACGTTCACCGATGCCTCATGTCCGGCGTTCAGCAGCAACACCACCGAGGCGACAAGCTCGTCATCGGTGAGTTCGGTCTTGGTGAGGTCGGAGACCAGATCCTGCCTGGGGGCACGACGCCGGTCCGCGGCCAGGGCCCGCACGTAGTCGGCGAAGTCCTGTGCCGCGCGCACCGCAGCATCGACCACGTCCTCATCCGGTGCCGGTTCGTACATGCGCACGATGGCCTGCGACCACGACCGCAGCGAGGGCACCATCGACGCCGGAACACCGAGCAGTTCGGCGATGACGAGCACCGGCAACGGCTCGGCGAACTCACCGACGACGTCGAATCCCTGCGGGTCCACACTGTCCAGCAGGGACGCCGCCAGGACCTGCACCCGCGGTCGCAGCCGCTCCACATGGCCGCGGCTGAACGCCGCCGCCACCGGACGCCGCAACCGGGTGTGTGCCGGGGGCTCGTTCTCCATCATCTGATTGCGATGGAGCAAATTGAACGGCTCGAGATAGGACACCGGCTCCCTGTCGGACCACAGTCGGCCGAGGCGGCGGTCGCGCTGCACCACCGAAGCGCTCGCATGGTCGAAGGTCAACCACATGCCGGACGCCTCGTGCCACGCCACCGGATGACGGGCACGCTCCTGCGAAAAGTACGGGTAAGGGTTCGCGACAACCGCCGGGTCGGTCAGGTCGATTGTCGCCGTCGGCCGTGCCGGGTCCGAGCTTGTCCAGACCTTCCCGTCCACTTTGTTCCTACGACTCATGGTCCTCGAATACATTTCCGAACGGGTCTCGCGCGTGGCGAGACAGAAAAGCCCTGGCAGAACAATCTCTACCAGGGCTCTCGCGTGTGCGCCCGAAGGGATTCGAACCCCTAACCTCTTGATCCGTAGTCAAGTGCTCTATCCGTTGAGCTACGGGCGCGAACATATTCAATTTTGTTGCCGGCCAACTATCACCGGTCTGGCGGAGGCGAGAGGATTTGAACCTCCGGTCCCTCGCAAAAGGGACAACTCATTAGCAGTGAGTCCCATTCGGCCGCTCTGGCACGCCTCCCTGGGGTGGTTCCGATCCCTTCGGACCGCCGGAGCGAAAGATTACACATCTTTCCACCACATGACAAAACAGCTGGTCAGGACTAACCCGGGCTGCTACCTCAGGTGACTGTCGAACCAGTCGAAAATTCGCCGCTGGGCGTCGATGATGGCCTCTGCAATCGGGTCGTCTTCCTGCCCCGCAGGCACCTGGGGCGGCTCGTCCGCGCGATGCGCCAGCCCTGCGTAACTGACGAGGAGCGCCGCGACGTCGGACTTGGCGGCAGCGGCGCGCAACAACTCGACGTGCTCCGGGGGCGTGGACGGATCGTCGTCTCCGTACAACCCCAGCCACGGAGCCTTCAGATCAGGCGCCGCTTGAACCAACGGAAGAGCCTCCCCGGACAGTGGTTCGACGATCCCGCGGGCGGCCACGCTCACGGCGGCGCCTACCCGGCGTGTCGTGGCAACGAGCATTGCCGCGGTGCCCGCATCGTCGAAGCCGAGCACACCCACGCAATCGGGATACACGCCTCGTGAGATCAACCAGTCGAAGGTGGCGTCGAAGTCCGCGAACAGTGATTCGCCGAAGACCTCGGCCTCGCCGTGCGCCGGTTCCCGGAAGAAGAGATGCGGTGCGACCACCACCCACCCCTCGAGCGCGAGCGATCGCATCAGATCGAGGAGAGGCTTACTGAAAACGCGCGACTCGTGCAGGATCACGATCCCGCCGCGAGCAGGACCGTCCGGCTCGATCGCGGTGAGTGGAACATCCACCTGCGGACCGGCGGGCTCGCCCTCGACTGCCCGCAAAGCCGCGGTGTCCTTGAAAAATCCCGGCATGCCACCACCTTGGCACGAAGGTGACAGTGGCGCAGCTGATCGAAAGGCGCATAATCGCTTGGTGACTCCGCGAACCAGGGCAGATCTCGAAACCATACCGGCCTACGTGCCCGGCAAGAGTTATCCGGGCGCGATAAAGCTGGCCAGCAATGAGACCACGCACGGCCCCTTACCGAGTGTGCGGAAGGCCATCGAAGAGGCTGTCGACCAAGCCAACCGGTATCCGGATAACGGGCATATCGCCCTAATCGCAGCACTGGCAGACTATCTCGGGGTTCCCGCCGCGAACATCGCGGCAGGATGCGGCTCAGTGAGCCTGTGCCAGGAATTGGTTCACGCGACATGCAAGGACGGAGACGAAGTCGTCTTCGCGTGGCGGTCTTTCGAGGCATACCCCGTCGTCACACAGGTGGCCGGCGCGGTACCGGTGCGGGTTCCGCTGACGGCGGACCACGGTCACGACCTCGACGCCATGCTGGCCGCCATCACCGACCGCACCCGGCTGATCTTCGTCTGCAACCCCAACAACCCGACCGGCACCGCGCTGACCAAGGCCGAACTCGAACGCTTCCTCGACGCAGTTCCCCCGCACATTCTCGTGGCGCTCGACGAGGCCTACTTCGAGTACAACCGGTCCGACCTCGACGGCATCACACTGCTGCACGATCGCCCCAATCTGGTGGTTCTCCGGACCTTCTCCAAGGCATACGGCCTGGCCGGGATCCGCGTGGGTTACGCCATCGCAGACTCCGCCCTGATCGCCACCCTCGGCAAGGTGCACATCACATTCTCGGTGAACGCCGTCGCGCAGGCGGCGGCGATCGCCTCACTTGAAGCATCCGACGAACTCCTGGCCCGCACCGACGGGGTCATCGCTGAACGGGGCCGGGTGCGCGACGCACTTCGGTCGGCTGGCTACGAGGTTGCCGAATCATCGGCCAACTTCGTCTACCTCCCGCTGGGAGCGCAGTCCCGACCGTTCGCTGCGGCGAGCGCCGAGGCCGGCGTGCTACTGCGGCCCTACGAGGACGACGGGGTGCGGATCACCATCGGTGACCCGCACGAGAATGACGCGTTCCTCGCCTTCGCGTTGAGCGAGGACACCCGCTCGATCGCGAAGGTCGGGGCCCAGCGATAGATCAGGCGCCGAGCGCCTGCTGCAAGACTGGCCAGGAACTGCGCAGTTCGTCCTGCCAGTACGGCCACGAGTGCGTGCCGTTGGGGCGGTAGTTGAACGTCGCCGGGATGCCGAGTTGAGACAGGCGATCCTGAAATGCTGGGGTGCAGAGGTACGCCGCCAACTCGAGAGGACCGCCGATGGCGATCGTCGAGGCCAGGTCGGTCCCGTTGTCATACGGCCCGGGGAGCCCGTTGCCCGTGGAGACGTAGATCTGTTTTCCACGCAGGGCTTCGGCGTTCGCCAAGGGATCATGCGCCGCCCACGACGGATCGGTGTCGGGTCCCCACATGTTGGCCGGGTCGCCACCCCTCGACACCACGGTGCCGCGAACCGACAAACGTGCGCTGGGGTGCGCGTTGTCGAGACATCCGCTGTAGGAGGCCAAGCCGGTGTAGAGGTCCGGGTGTCGGGTGACGAGATTGGCCGCACCCATCGCGCCCATCGACACACCTGCGGCCGCGTTGATTCCGTTTCCGTTGAAGTTGGCATCGATGATCGGTGGAAGTTCGCTGGCCAGGAACGTCTCCCACTGGTTGACACCAAGCGCGGGGTCCGGCCGCAGCCAGTCGGTGTAATAGCTGGCCGGGCCGCCCACCGGCAGCACGACGTTGATGTTCTTGTCGGCGAAGAACGCGACGGCGTCGGTCTTCTGCGTCCAGGTGCTCTCCCGGAAGTCGGACTCCTCACCGGCACTGACGCCGTCGAGCAGGTAGAGCGAGGGGCGCGACCCACCCGCGGCCGGATGCAGGACCTGCACCTGAATCACGCGGCCCATGGCCGGCGAATTGACGTATACGGCACTGCGCGTGTCGGTCAGCTTCACGATCTCGTCAACGCTTGCCGCGCTACCACCGGTCGCATGGGTCGCGAACGGGGCTGACGTGGGGACGGCGACTGCGGTTGACCCCGGACCGAGCACGGCCAGGGACACTGCCAGTCCGAGAACAGCAAGTGTTGGGCGACGCATTGAGAAACCCCTCTTCCCATGGCTGCGTGAACCCCAATTCGCGGAGTTCGCGTTAACCACGAAGACGACTCTAAAGGGTTTGTGGCATGCATGTGTGCCAACTTCGACACGGCCGATCTCGACCCGTTGCGATATGCGTTAGTAGTCACTAACGTATTGGGTGTGCTCGATCAGTTGGCGGTTGCAGCTGAGCCCACTCGAAGACGTCTCCTACAACTGCTGACATCAGGGGAACAGACCGTCAACAACCTTGCCGACCACTTCCCGGCGAGCCGGTCTGCGATATCGCAACATCTCCGAGTGCTCACCGAGGCGGGGCTGGTGACTTCACGCAAAGACGGACGCTTCAGGTACTACCGACTCGATCCCGAAGGGGTCGCGCAACTACGCGCGTTGTTCGACTCGTTCTGGATCGACGAACTCCGCCGCCTCGTCGAGGACGCCACAGAGTAAGAGGACGCCACAGAGCAAGCAGCATCCAAGAGGAGACAGCTGATGCCTTTCGACAAGACAGTCGTCGTCCCGCTGGACCCGGACGCCACGTTCGACCTCGTCACCAAACCCGAACGACTACGTCGATGGCAGGCCGTCGCGGCCCGAGTCGACTTACACGCGGGCGGTGAGTACCGGTGGACCATCGTCCCCGGCCACTCCGCCGCGGGAACATTTCGCGAAGTCGAACCCGGCCGACGCGTGGTCTTCTCGTGGGGATGGGAAGGCGACGACGAGCTTCCGCCGGGATCGTCCATAGTCTCGGTGACGCTGACACCGACTACCGGCGGGACCGAAGTGCGACTGGTCCACGATGGCCTCGACGACGTCCAGGCAGCCCGCCACGCAGAGGGCTGGGACCACTATCTCGACCGTCTCGTCGCAGCCGCGACGACGGGCGACGCCGGTCCGGACGAGTGGGCAGCCGCACCCGATCACCTCGACGAACTATCAAGTGCCGAAGCAGCGTTGGCCGTCACGCAGCGCGTATCGCGCAATATTTCGGACGGGGACATGACGAAACAAACTCCCTGCACCGAATACACCGTCTCGCAATTGGCAGAACACCTCATTCGTTCCATCACGAATCTCGGTAGCGCCGCGGGCGCGAAAATCGTAGACGACCCCACGAAGCCTCTGGAGATCCGGATCGCCGACGCCGCTCAGCCCGCGCTGGAAGCATGGCGTGAACGCGGCCTCGACGGGAACGTTTCGCTCGGCTCGAGCCCCATGCCCGCAACCATGATCGTGGGCATTCTCTCGCTCGAATTCCTGGTTCATGCTTGGGATTTAGCCGCAGCAGTCGACCGCGAAGCAGCTATCGATCCCGCTCTCGCCGAATACGTTCTCGGATTGGCTCACGCCATAATCCCCAAGGGAGACCGCACGGGAACTGGTTTCGCGGAAGCGATTCCCGTGGAACACACCGCCGACAGCCTCGAGCGACTGATCGCGTACACCGGTCGTCCACTCAGGACGGCTTGAACCTTCACACCGAAAGGAATTGTCATGCCCATCAAGTCGGAATATGCCCAGGGAACACCGAACTGGTTCGACGTGCAGGCCAGTGACCAGGCCGCGGCAAAGACGTTCTACTCGGAACTACTCGGGTGGGAGTACGACGACCAACCGATGCCCAATGGTCCTGTCTATTCGATGGCCTTAGTGGGCGGCGAGAACGTCGCCGCCGTCGCGCCCCAGTCACCGGACGCGGCACAGGCAGGCGCACCGGCGATGTGGAACACCTACATCGCTGTCGACGATGTCGACGAAACCGTAGCCAAGGTTGCCGACGCCGGCGGTCAGGTTCTGATGCCCCCGTTCGACGTCACCGAGGCCGGCCGCATGGCATTCGTCTCGGACCCGACCGGCGCGTCCGTCGGCCTGTGGCAAGCGAACAAGCACATCGGCGCCACTCTCGTCGGAGATCCTGGCGCATGCATCTGGAGCGAACTCAACACCAACGATGTCGACAAGGCTGTCGCCTTCTACGGCAGCGTCGTCGGACTCTCGACCACTCAGATGCCAATGGGTCCGGAGGACACGTACACCGTGTTCCACGCGGGCGATGAGCAGGTCGGCGGATGCACTGATTCGCAGTCGGACGGCACCCCGAACCATTGGCGGGTGTACTTCGCGGTCGACGACGTCGACTCGAGCGCGGCGAAGGCCGTCGAACTCGGCGGAACGATCGTCGAAGAAGCAGTGACCATCCCCACAGTCGGACGGATGGCCGGCATTGCGGACCCGCAGGGCGCAGTATTCAGCATCATGACTCCCGAGTCGCAGAGCTAGTAGCACGCGCCGACTCCAGAAAAGGAGGTAGCGTCGGCGTACTACCGCCGATACCGACCACGCCTCAAAGGTCTTGGTCGCCAACAAAAGCCCGGTATTGACACCCACATACCGCACAACCTGAGTGGGTGTCAATAGCGTGTGTTTCTGGACTCGAAATGGCGACCCCAACCAGATCATCCCCAGAGAGACCGGTAGCTTGCCAGTTTGGCAAGCTCGACAACTGAGGAACTCTAAGGGGAGTTAATGGGCACGACCAACACCATCGTCAAGCGCATCGCGGGCGGAAGCATCGCCCTCGCCGCAATCGCCGCGCTTGCCGCGCCTGGCATCGCCACAGCAGAAGCCGGTAGTTCCGGCAGCCTCGGGTCCGGCAGCGGGTCGAGTGACGGCGAACGCGGTGTCTCCGCGCCACGCGTGAGGCCGGAAGTCGAGGACAAGAGCGACGAGGCCAAGGCTATGCACGCCACTGGTGAGACGATTAGCGTCTTTCTCGAGAACACCAACAACGATAGAGACGACAAAGTCACCAACTGCGGGACGATGCTCTTCAGGGCCGGCGAACTCGACACCAAGAACTTCGACAGGGCGATATGGCCAGATGGGGTTGATCGACACACCAACATCTGGACTGGCGAGAGCCGATCCACGTACTACATGTTCAGTGGTCTCCCGGACGGCGACTATCTAGTCGCAGGCTTGTGCGGAACCCCCGGCGGCAAGGGCACCTGGATCAAACCGATCAAGATGAAGGTCGGTGACAGCACCGGCTCGTCGGGCAGCTCTGACAGCTGACCGAACGGCAGCAACACCGACTGTGTTGTAGATGGTTGCTAGACAATGTGAAACGCCCGGCCGGGATATCTCGGCCGGGCGTCTTGCACTTTGTCCCACCGGAGCCGACCGCATATCCAAAGGGCGACTGGAAAGCCGTCCAGAACGATTGACACCGGGTAACATGCCCGACTGGCAAGCTCCACGACATCGGGACCTAGGGGGAGTTAGTGAGCAAGACCAGCACCATCGTCAAGCGCATCGCCGGCGGGGGCATCGCCCTTGCCGCAGCCACTGCATTCGCCGCACCTGGCATCGCCTCGGCAGAATCGGGCAGCTCGGGCAGTGCCGGCGGCCTGGGTATCGGCAGTCTGGCTGTCGGGAGTCTGGCCGCGGGGAGCTTAGCCCTCGGAAGCCTGGACAGCGGAAGCGGCAGCGGCAATGGGTCGAGCGGGAGCGGGTCTGGCGGCAGCAGCGGGTCCAGCGGCAGCGACGGCGGGGTCTTGCCGCCCCTGGTGGAGGCAGAAGTCGTGGGTAACTCGGTGAGCATGGAGGTCGAGAATCCCAATATCCACGAAACTTACTGCGGTGCCATTCTCTTCAAGGCCGATACCGACATCACGGATTTCAACAATTCCGTGTGGTCGGAGGGTTTCGATATGAGTACGTGGGAGTGGACACGCGAAGGAGAAACCAGGACATACACGGTCTACGGCCTCGAGCCGGGCGACTACATCGTCACGGCAGACTGCGCGGTCGCCGACGGTGTACCGGTTGCGATCGATCCGATCGAGGTGACCGTCGAAGAAGCAACCGGCTTCCTCGGCAGCCTCGGCCTCGACAGCCTCTTCGATTCGCTGGGCAGCTCCGGCAACTGAGAATCAACCACAATACCGACCATGTCGTAGATGATCGGTCGTAGATGATCGCTACATCGCTTGAGTCGCTCGGCCAAGATTGCCCCGGCCGAGCGATTTATGTGTTCGGCCGGTTCGCGGCAGGGCGAGCCACAACACTAGGACGCCGGAACCAGATGTCCGTCTAGGGCAACCATAGCCGTCTTGAAATGCGGAGACGACATGTGAGCCGATAATGCACCCGGGTCTGCCCACTCCTCCACCACCACAAATATTCCTGGTGCCGAGATCGATTCGAACACGTCGTATCGCTTACAACCCTGTTCCTGCCGAGTGGCTGCCTCGAGAGTCGCGAGCGTCGTGCGCGCCTTCTCTTCAGATCCGGGGTTCGACTCGAGGGTTGCGACGAGACTCAAATGCGGCATGGGTGATCCCTTCCTGGTTCGAGTGCGCCCATCGGGTTGGTGCGCCAATACGCAGCGCACTCTCCATCTTTTATACGGACGGCATAAAGGTCCTTCAATACGGATTCCGTTAGGCGGGAGGCGCGCAAGGACAACTGATCCCGGGCGATTGACTTCCCCACTGCACTAGCAGGGAGTGCCGGTCGGACACCCGGCCGGCAACGTCTCCGACACAACCGCACTACCAAATCGCCTGGCTCAGAGCCGAGTTCACCATCGCTGATCTGCGCGGGCCTGCCGTCAAGGTCGTTAGTCAGACCCGAGTGGTACGACTGTCTGGTCTGTTCGCTGTTGTCGATATCAGACGTGCAGAGGAAGTAGCAGCGGTACCGAGGGAAGGAAACGCGCGGGTGGAACCGGCGGTGGCGTGATCAGCGTCCACGCCTCGATCGAATCGCAGCGTGGCTCAATCAGCAGACATCGGGCACACGCCTCGAGACCGCGGGGCCCGGGGGCACCGACGAGCGTTAGAGAAGAAACGTGGGCAACAGCCGATGGACGACGGCGGCGTCAGGCAATGAGAAAGCCCCTGAACTGACGGCTTAGATCAGGGGCGTTCTCCTTGGCGGAAGCGGAGGGATTTGAACCCCCGGTCGCTCTCACGACGCTCGCTTTCAAGGCGAGTGCATTCGGCCGCTCTGCCACGCTTCCGTGGGCGATCTTATCGGTAAGGGATCGCAGACAGGAAACCGGTCAGCGGTTGCCGATGGCTGTGCCTATCCGTTGGAACGCGTCGGCGAGAAATTCCAGTTGCTCCCCGGTGAAGAGATCGACGAGGTTTCTGCGCACACCGGCCACGTGAGTGGGCGCCGCGTCCACCAGTCGGGCGCGACCTTCGTCCGTGATCACCGCAAGAACACCGCGTCCGTCCTCGACGCAGGTAGAGCGGGTCACCATGCCCTGCGATTCCATCCGGCGGATCTGGTGGGTGAGACGGCTACGCGAGGACAGCACTCCGTCCGCAAGATCGCTCATCCGCAGCGAACCGTCGGGCGCCTCCGACAGCAGCGCCAATATCCGGTAATCCGCCAGCGAAAGGTCGTGGTTGTCCTGCAGATCCCGATTGAGAACATCCAACAGGCGCTGGTTGGCGTCCATGTAGCCACGCCATGCACGCATCTCGGCGGCGGACAACCAGCGCGGTGCTGCCTGTTCTGCGTCGGAAGATTCTGCCGTCACGAAGTCACATCCTAGTCTTCCACCAGACCTTCCCAGTAGGCCCGCCGATCCCAATCACCATATGTGACAACCGTGATCGCCCACAGCCTCCGGGCGCCTACACAATTCGCTAGCGTCGTATTCATGTACGCCATCACGATCGATCATCCGGGCGGCCCGGAAGTCATGAAATGGGCGCAGCAACCCGACCCCGTCGTTGCGCCCGGCCATGTTCTGCTCGACGTGGCAGCGACGGCGGTCAACCGCGCCGACCTGTTGCAGCGCCAGGGGTTCTACCCACCGCCGCCGGGCGCCAGCGACATTCTCGGGCTCGAGTGCTCTGGGACCATCGCCGAGCTCGGCGAGGGCGTCACTGCTTGGTCTGTGGGTGAACAAGTGTGCGCACTCCTCGCCGGTGGAGGCTACGCGGAGCGAGTGTCCGTTCCCGGTTCACAGCTGATGCCACTACCCGACGGCGTGGATCTACTGGTCGCGGCCTCGCTGCCCGAGGTTGCATGCACGGTGTGGTCGAACATCGTCATGGGTGCCGGCCTGTCTCGCGGCGAGGTTCTACTGGTTCACGGCGGAGGCAGCGGAATCGGCACACACGCGATCCAGGTGGCGGTCGCACTCGGTGCCCGCGTTGCCGTCACGGCGGGCTCCGAGGAGAAGTTGGCACGCTGCCGCGAACTCGGCGCAGACATTCTTGTGAATTACCGCGAAAGCGACTTCGTCGAACAAGTCCGAACAGCAACGAACGGGCACGGAGCCGATGTGATCCTCGACAACATGGGCGGCTCCTACCTGAGCCGCAACATCGATGTGCTCGCCTCTGACGGGCGACTCGTCGTGATCGGCATGCAGGGCGGCCGCACGGGCGAGCTCGATCTAGGCAAGTTGATGGCCAAACGCGCCCACCTGACGTCGGCCGGGCTGCGCGGACGTCCAGAGACGGGACGCCACGGAAAGTCGGACATCGTTGCCGACGTCACCGCCCGTCTGTGGCCACTGATCGCCGAGGGAGCCATTCAGCCGGTCGTGTCGGCCGAACTACCGATCACTGATGCGCCCCATGCTCACGAATTGCTGGACTCACCGGAAACTGTCGGCAAGGTGATCCTTACGATCCCACGCGACTGAACGCACGCGACATCGCCCAATGTCACACTCGTCTACATCAACGGAACGCATGTCACATTGGGCGCGCAGGACGGGCCCAGCCGGATCAGCTGAGCGCGGCGAGTTCGCTCACGAACTGGTCGATCTCGTAGCGGGTGGTGTAGGGCGCGAGTCCGATCGTGACGGCCCCGCCCTCGTCGTTGACACCAAGCGAGTCGAGCAGTCGAGAACCGCCATGAGCACCGCTGACGGTAGCGATGCGCTTGTCGGCGAGGTGCGACGCCACTTTGTCTGCCGACAACCCGGCGACGGTGAAGCTGAGCGTCGGAACGCGGCTGGGCGAACGCCCGAGGACCATGACGTCCGGTAACCGATTGAGCAGCGACATCAGGTGGTCGAACAGGTTGTCATGGTAGTTCTGCAACGAGCTTATGGACGTCTCGAGCCTTTGACTCCGCGAACCCGTGGCCGACTCGTCGAGGTTGGCAAGGAAATCGATCGAGGTGGTGAGTCCGGCGAGCAGGGCGAATTGATGTGCCCCGACTTCGAGCCGTTCGGGTCCCCGTGCATACGGGTTGAGGGACACGGCCGGAATGCGATCGAGCATTGCGGGATCGCGGAAGACGAGGGCGCCGACCTGCGGTCCACCCCAGGCCGTGGCGCCGACGGCGACGACGTCGGCGCCGAGTTCGTTGATGTCGACGTGCGCGTACGGTGCTGCACCGATCGCGTCGACGACCATCAGTCCGCCCACCTCGTGAATCCTGTCCGCTACGACACGGACATCAGGCGCCGAACCGACGATCGGTGATGCCGCGGTCAACGCGACGAGGCGGGTCATGCTGGTGATGAGATCCTGGAACTGCCAGCTGGGAAGTTCACAGGTCTCGATCTCGACTTCCGCCCAACGCACCTGGGCGCCGTACCGGCTGGCCACGCGCAGCCAGGGCGCGACGTTGGCTTCCTCGTCGAGCCGCGAGAGAACCAACCCGGTTCCCAGGCCCAGCCGAGTACTCAACGATTCTGCGAGCCAAGCCAGCAGAACGGCGCGGTCGGGGCCGAGCACGACTCCCGCAGGATCACCCCCGACCAGGTCGGCGACGGCTGCGCGCGCAGCGTCGAGTACCGCCGCACTGCGCCGGCTGGAAACATGTTGCCCGGTCGAGGACGAGGCAGAAGCCCGGAAGGCTGTCGAGACCGTGCGTGAGACCGCATCCGGGATCTGCATGCCGGTCTGCGGATCGAGATGAATCCAACCGTCGCCTAGTGAGGGGATCAGTCCCCGTACACGGGCAACGTCGTAGGCCATGCACGACACTCTAAGACCCCAGTCAATACAGCCGACGTCAGACATCGGTTGTTGTCGCGCCAGTGCGAGCATCGGAACGGCTGGAAAATGGACGCGCCCGCACATCCCCGACCACGAGCAGACAAGATAGATGTATGACGAACTCGGAGAATGAACAATTCGTCGTGGTCGGCCCTGACGGTCAGCCCACGGCGGCTCCCGGCGAAGCCGGGAAAGAACCTTCGGAAACCGAGTCGAGCGAGAGCGGAAAGGAAGACCGCAGGGAAACAGTGGCCGACATGGTGGAGCAACCGGCGAAGGTCATGCGTATCGGAACGATGATCAAGCAACTCCTCGAGGAGGTCCGCGCAGCGCCTCTCGACGAGGCCAGCCGCAGTCGGCTGAAGGCGATCCACCATTCGTCGATCGAGGAACTCGAGCAGGGCCTCGCTCCCGAACTGCGCGACGAACTCGAACGGCTGACGCTGCCCTTCACTGACGACACCGTTCCTACGGACGCCGAGCTGCGCATTGCACAGGCACAGTTGGTCGGCTGGCTCGAGGGACTGTTCCACGGGATCCAGACGGCCCTGTTCGCCCAGCAGATGGCGGCGCGTTCGCAGCTCGAACAGATACGCCAAGGTGCGCTGCCGCCCGGCATGAGCATCGGCAACCCCCATCCCGCACAGAATCCCGACCAGGGTTCGCAGTCGGGTGGTACTGGCCAGTACTTGTAGGACGGAAGGAGACCGACGCCCGGTAGGCTCGGTGGCCGTGTCAGCATCCGCTATCGAAACCGGGGCCACCGGCGACCCGCAACCGCCCTCCGATTCGCAGACCTTCCGTCGCGCGTTCAAGGACCTCAGAGACGGCTTCGGTCAGCGTGAGCTGTGGCTGAGCCTCGGCTGGCAGGACATCAAGCAGCGCTACCGGCGGTCAGTGATCGGCCCGTTCTGGATCACGATCGCGACCGGTGTGCAGGCCTCGGCAATGGGCATTCTCTACTCCGCCCTGCTCAACATCCCGCTAAGAGAGTTCCTTCCGTACGTCACGGTGGGTCTGATCGTCTGGAACCTGATCGCCGCGAGCATCCTCGAGGGGTCCGAGGTGTTCATCGCCAACGAGGGGCTGATCAAGCAATTGCCCTCGGCGTTGAGCGTCCACGTCTACCGATTGGTATGGCGGCAGGTGCTGTTGTTCGCCCACAACCTGCTGATCTATGTGATCTTGCTGTTCGCATTCGGGGTGTGGGAGAACCTGACCTGGGCGTCGCTGATGGCGATCCCCGCGATCGCGCTGCTCGTCATCAATGCCGCGTGGGTGTCGATCATGTTCGGCATCTTCTCCACCCGCTACCGCGACATCTCGCCGGTCCTCGGCAGCCTCACGCTGCTGCTGTTCGTGCTGACACCGATCATGTGGACCACGCAGAGCCTCGTGGACCGAGGCCCAGAAGCCGCCAAGCGAGTCAAGATCGCGGAGATCAACCCGCTGTTCCACTACCTCGACATCGTGCGAGCGCCGATGATCGGACAGCCCCAGCAGGCGTATCACTGGTACATCGTTCTGGCCATCACCGCCGCCGGATGGACCGCCGCAATACTCGCGCTTCGCAAGTACCGGGCGCGTGTGCCCTACTGGGTATAGGGGAGTAGCCGATGACAACTCTCGAAGACAACGTTCAACCGAGGCGAGGGTCCATGACGAAGCACGTGAGCATCGAGACGCGAGACGCCTGCGTCGACTTCCCGATCTTCGATGCCAAGTCCCGGTCGCTGAAGAAGGCGTTCCTCGGAAAGGCCGGCGGATCCATCGGGCGCAACACCTCCGACGTCGTGGTCGTCGAGGCCCTGCGCGACGTCACACTGTCGCTGAAGGAAGGCGACCGGGTCGGCCTGGTCGGTCACAACGGCGCCGGAAAGTCCACTCTGCTCCGACTGCTGTCGGGCATCTACGAACCCACCCGCGGTAGTGCCCGCATCCGCGGACGAGTGGCGCCGGTTTTCGATCTCGGCGTCGGCATGGATCCGGAGATCTCCGGCTACGAGAACATCATCATCCGCGGCCTCTTTCTCGGGCAGACACGCAAGCAGATGCTCTCGAAGATGGACGAAATCGCCGAGTTCACCGAATTGGGTGAGTACCTTTCGATGCCGCTGCGCACCTATTCCACCGGTATGCGCGTGCGCGTCGCCATGGGTGTCGTGACCAGCATCGACCCAGAGATATTGCTGCTCGACGAGGGCATCGGCGCCGTCGACGCGGAGTTCATGAAGAAGGCACGACTGCGATTGCAGGCGCTCGTCGAGCGCTCGGGAATCCTGGTGTTCGCGAGCCACTCCAACGAGTTCCTGGCCCAACTCTGCGACTCCGCCATCTGGATCGACCACGGTCAGGTCCGGCAACGAGGCGGCATCGAAGACGTCGTCCGGGCCTATGAGGGCGACGATGCCGCCGACCACGTCCGGACGACCATCCAGGAGATGGAACGGGAGAAAGCTGGTCTGAGCGCCTCGTCCCCCGCTTCGAGCTCCACGATCGAGCACACCGCCACGGAAGACGAGACGGGGTCCGCGTGAGCACTGGTGCCGGGCGGATCGTGGGCGTCGTCGTCACCCACCAGCGCCGCGAGTTGCTGTCGGAATCGTTGAAGGTACTGAGTTCACAGACCCGGCCGCTGGACCACCTGGTCGTCGTGGACAACGCCGCGGAGGATGAAGTACGCGAGCTCGTCGAGACGTGCGGAATCCCCGCCAGCTATCTCGGCTCCCAGCACAACCTCGGTGGGGCCGGCGGCTTCGCACTCGGAATTCTCTACGCGCTCTCGCTCGGCGCCGACTGGGTATGGCTCGCGGACGACGACGGGCGTCCCGAAGGGCCCGAGGTTCTCGAGACGCTCCTCGATTGCGCGCAGCGGCACGGCTTGGCGGAGGTGTCGCCCGTCGTCTGCGACATCGACGACCCCGATCGTCTCGCGTTCCCGTTGCGCCGCGGCGTGCAGTGGCGGCGGCTTCGCTCCGAGCTGTTCACCGAAGGCGACGACTCGGCCGATCTGCTGCCGGGTATCGCCTCTCTGTTCAACGGCGCGCTGTTTCGTGCGTCCGCCATCGACACGGTCGGTGTACCCGACCTGCGTCTGTTCGTCCGCGGGGACGAAGTCGACGTCCATCGCAGGCTCGTGCGGTCCGGGTTGCCGTTCGGAACCTGTCTGCAGACGGCGTACGTGCACCCGAACGGTGCGGAAGAGTTCAAGCCGATCCTCGGCGGCCGGATGCACACCCAGTACCCGGACAACGAGACCAAGCGCTTCTTCACCTACCGCAACCGCGGCTATCTGCTGTCGCAGCCGGGCATGCGGAAACTGCTGCCGCAGGAATGGGTGCGGTTCGGCTGGTATTTCCTCGTCACGAAGCGCGATCCGCGAGGCTTGCGGGAGTGGATGCGACTGCGCAAGCTCGGGCGCCTCGAGAGGTTCGAGCGGCCGTAATTCGGTTGGCCACCGGTGCCGAGTGTGAGAACATCACTTTCGACCCGATCAACGATCCTCGAAGTGTCGCGAAGGAGTGAGTGTCCGATGACTGTCTCGTCGGTCGACGCCGTCTGCGTCCACTCCCCTTCCCCCATCGCCTGACCGAACACGTGCCGTGGTCCGGTCGGCGCTCATCGACCCGAGGATCCCACCATCATGTTCAATCCTGGACAACTCCTTTCCTACGGCTGGAACGACACTCTTTCCGACACCTTCGACAACTACCTGACCGATCACCGCGAACCCGGACGGGTGATCCGCGTACATCGCGGGCAGTGCGATGTAGCCACACCGCGCGGCATCTCCTCAGCGCTCACCGCCGACCATGTCCTGTGCACCGGCGACTGGGTAACCCTTGGAGCTCACGGCGACGAGATCGCCGTCGCGGACCTCCTCCCGCGCAGCAGCACGATCGTCCGATCGTCGGCGTCGGGTCGGTCCGAAGGGCAGCTTCTTGCGACCAACGTCGACACCGTGGTTATCGCCGCAGCACTCGACACCGCTCTCGATCTCGGGCGCATCGAACGCCTCCTGGCACTCGCGTGGGAGAGCGGTGCGCAGCCCGTGGTTGCCCTCACCAAATCCGATATCGCCTCGGATGTTCCTACCGCGATATCGGAAGTCTCCGCGGCTGCCCCGGGAGCCACGGTGATAGCGGTGAGCGGAGACACCGGTGACGGCGTCGACGTGCTCACGGCCGTGCTCACCGGGACCATTGCGCTGATCGGGCCCTCCGGGGCAGGCAAGTCCACACTCGCCAACGCGTTGCTCGGCGAAGATCTTCTGGCCACCGGACGGGTGCGCGACGGCGACAACAAGGGACGGCATACGACCGCCCATAGGGAACTGGTGCCGCTCCCGCACGGCGGAACGTTGATCGACACGCCCGGCTTGCGCGGCGTCGGCATGTGGGATGCGTCGGACGGAATCGACAAGACATTTCCGGAGATCGACGAGTTGGCGGCGCAATGCCGGTTCGACGACTGCGCACACGAGAGCGAACCCGGCTGCGCGGTGCGGGGGGCGATCGAACGCGGCGAACTCCCCGAACGGCGACTTGCCAGCTACCGCAAATTGATTCGCGAGAACAGGCGGATCGAGGCGCGCACCGACGCACGACTGCGAGCCGAACGCGGCCGTGAGATGAAGGCCATCACTCGAATGCAGAAGCAGATGATCCGCAGTAAGCGCCGCTGACACAAACGTATAACTCGCATCCCGGTTCACCCCGTGGACCGGGATGCGGGCTGGCAACATGGATATATGTTCGATCGCAAGCGGAGAAGGAACCGTCTCGAACTTCAACGAACCGTGTCCGAGGTGCTGGCTGAGTCAGACCGCCGCTCCCGCCAGTTGACCGAGAACCATCACGACCAGACCCTTGCCGAACTCAGCGCGACCAACCAGGAACTCACGCGCGTACTGTCCGAACTATCGGATGCCCGCGTGGAGATTTCCGACGTACAGCAACGCCTCAGCGAACTGGAGCGGCAGGCTCGCCGAGACATTACCCACGCGCTGGATGTGCGGGCGACGAACCAGTCCGCGGCTTTCGTGCTCGAGCACATGCCGAAGGCTCCCGTCTTCTGGAGTCCGCACGACACGCTGCGCTACGGCCTGTCGCAGGTCGAGATCGAGGGACTCGCCCTCGAGTTCGGCGTCGCGTCGGGCACCACTCTGCGGATCATCGTCGAGCAGTTGAAGGACGCCGGGCACGAGGTGTTCGGGTTCGACGTGTTCTCCGGGCTCCCACAGACCTGGCGCACCGGGTTTCCGGCCGGCGAGTTCGCACAGGAGAAGTTGCCGCACGTGCGCGGCGCGCAATTGGTGCAGGGCCTCTTCGAGGACACGCTTTCCGGCTTCCTCGAAGAGCACCCCGGGCCCGTATCGTTCGTGCACCTCGACGCCGACCTGTACTCGTCCACCAAGACAGTGCTGGACCGCCTGGGCCATAGGCTCGTCGCGGGCACGGTGATCGTGTTCGACGAGTTCTTCAACTTCCCCGGCTGGCAGGAGCACGACTACCGGGCGTGGCAGGAGTTCGTCGAACGCACTGGTGTCCGCTTCGAGTATCTGAGCTACACAGCGAACAACGAACAGGTGGTCGTACGGATTTCCGCGCCGATTTCGCTGATCTGACGCCGGCGCGCCGGAAGCCCTCGGCCACACAGCCGAGGATGTCCCGCTACTGCCTGTACAGGCGGGCCCAGTTCTCTCGGCTGGTGAGCCGCGGCAACGCATCCCGGTACTCGCGTTGCGTCGCCGAGGCATCCTCACGGAACCGCTTCATGAGCTTGGCGGTTCGCGCCGTGAGTTCACGGGCCGTTTCCTTGTCGCGGCGACGTACCCGCACGCCGGACTGGGAAGCGTCGGTGATGACGGCGCTATCGAAGAGCGATACGTGCCACCAGTGCGCCTCTGCGACAGGGATACTGGCCACTCCCCGCTGAGTACGGCCTAGCCACTGGTAAGCGGCTCGCTTGGCCAGCACCATGTCGAGCCTGCTCTTGTCCGGCTCGTATCCGGCAAACCGGGTGACGAGGTCGGCGTTGCGAATGCCGGGAATGTTCGTCGCCGGATGCTTGACCGTTTCCGGGAACCGCTTGCGCTCCTCACGAATCGAGGCCAGCGCGGCCTGACCGCCGTCTTCGAGCACCTTCGGCCCATCGAGGAAATCCTCGATACCGCGAATCATGGTGTATGCCAACCCGTACTGCATGGAGACGAGGTACTGGGTTATCTCTCGCGTCATCCTCTTACTCAAGGACTTGGCGTCGAACTCGCTGTGCAGTGCGGCCGCGATGAGCGAGTTGCGGATGCTGAAGTACTTGGCCCAGTCGTCGCGGTCCTTCCAGTGGAAGTCGGCGTGCCACACGCCGGCACCCGGCAGCGTGACGGTGACGAATCCGGCCTCGCGGGCGCGGATACCGTACTCGATGTCATCCCACTGGAAGAACATCGGCAGCGGGAGGCCGATCTCTGCCACGACCTCGGCAGGGATCAGACACGACCACCAAGCGTTGTAACCTGCATCGACGCGCTTGTTCTGCCGCTTCTTGAGTAGGTTGACGTCATGCCGCGACCCGGCCGCCCACCGGCCGGCCTTGAGCTTGGACAGATCCGCTTCCTCGGCGCTGACGTGCAGGTGGTCCGGGTTCATCAGGTAGAGCATCTGCGCGCCCACCAGCATCGGTTCCACGGTGACGTTTTCAAACGCGTTCATCCGCAGAATCGACTCCGGCTCACACAGGATGTCGTCGTCCATCAGGATCAGGTTGGCGTGCTCGTTGATGGCCGACACCTCGAACATGCCGCGGGTGAATCCGCCGGCCCCGCCGAGGTTCGGCTGCCGCAGGTACACGAGTTTGTCGCCCAGGGTCTCGGCGACCTCGGTGAACCTCGCCCGCTCCGACACGTGGTCGGTGCCCTGGTCCACCACGTACACGGCGTCGATGCTCGAAAGCATCGTGGGGTCGCTCGCGATGGCAGCGACGGTTTCGGCGCAGTCGTCCGCACGGTTGAACGTGCAGATCGCGATCGCGGCCGGCCGGATCACCGGCGGCGCGGCGACCGTCCATTCCAGTTCGCTCACCGTGAGGGCGCCGTCGATAGCTGTGAACTCGACCCACATGGAGCCGCCGTCGAGGTAGCTCTCGAGTTTCGCGGAGAGCTGTGCCGTTCCGGACCCGTCGATCTCGGCGGTCGCGAGCACGCGGGAGTGGCCGCCCGAGTCCGAGCCACGCAACGCCACCACGGCCCGCCCGGCCGCTTCGTGCCGAAACCCGACCGTCGCCTCGGTGACCGCGGTCCACCGCTGGAAGTAGCTGGCCGGGAACCGCCCGAAATAGGTGTCGGTGTCGACCGTCGCACCCTTCTCGAGGTGCACCATGTTTCGCTCGCGGTGTGCGCGACCGCGGACGATAGTGGCGTACAGGTCGTCCTTCACGCGGGTAGTGGGCCCGGTGAAGAGACCTCGCGCCACAACGAGTCGATCGGGCGCACGATGCTCGGTAAGAGCACTCTGCACTGCGGCTGTGCTCCCATCGACAGGCGCTACCGACGTGGACTCTTTCATACTGCTCCTACTATCCCCGCGAACTGTCCCCGCGAAAGTGGGTCGACCACGCCGGGATTACGGCGCGGTCCTCTTTTCCAGTTCGCAGAGTATCAACTTCGCGGTGTGCTCCCCGACCACACGGCCCGGCCTCGGTCTCCGTGCCGGGCCCGCAACCGAAACAGTCCCATCCCCATCGCGAGCACATCAGTCCTGTTGATTCGTGTTCCGTGGCCGCTATGGTCCTCACTCAGACGAACCGGAACCTCGGCCGGAACAATGCCCAGCTGCTCCACGAGGTGAACGAGCTCGGTAGTGAACAAGAATCCGGGTTCGGCCAAGTCGGGAACAAGTCCGCGAATCAGTTCGCCGTCCATGAAGACGGTTCCCTGGGGGTCGCCAGTTCTCATCCCGAGAATTGCCCGGCGCAATACCGCAAAACCCCGTGTCAAGATTCCGCGCAGGATGCCGCGCCTCACATGTGAGTCCGGGTGAGCCTTGGAGCCGATAGCGACCAAAGGCACGCGACCCTCGTCCTCGGCCGAGAACTTCTCGACACCGTCGAGGTCGTCGAACCCGAATGGCAGATCGTCCGCAGTGAGCAGTACGTGCGCGCCACGACTCGCCCTCGCCCCGGCTCGCAGAGCGTTGCCCATGCCTCTCGAACTCTGCAGCACCCTGAACGAGACCGGTCCAGCCGTCCAGTTCTCGGCAAGGCGTGTGCAGATGGCGAAGGTATCGTCGCTCGACCCGTTCTCCACGACGATGATCTCGACGTCGTGCCCGGAAAGGTGATCAGCCAACCGGCGGACGGTCTGCTCGATGACTGCAGCTGAGTTGTGTGCTGGAATTACGACCGACAGGTCGGGATCCACCGATGCGCCTTTCCGATAGCGGCAGGGACCGAAGAGACTCACTGGCGGATAGTAGCCCCTCAGGGTCCTGGGGTGCCATCATCCGCGCCCATGTCGTTTACTGAGACGATGCCGGCGATGTCGTTCACTGAGACGATGCCGGCGATGTCGTTTACTAGGACGATGCGACGCGTTCCCGAATGGCTTGTCGCGGCCGGTGTCGCGGTAGCAGCGATCCTGATCGCCATCGTTCCCCGCCTCGTCTACGACCGCTTCTACTACAGCGGCGACATGCTCGAGTCGTTCGTCCCGTCATGGCATCGGATCGGCACAGAACTCCTCGCCGGCAACTGGCTCACAGTCAACCCAGACGCCTGGATCGGCGGGAACTACGCAGGCGAGGCAGCCTACGGTCTCTACAACCCCGTGAACCTCGCCAACTACCTGCTCACAGCGCAGTTCGAGGACCTCTCGGTCGCGGCATTCGTGATCATGGCGGAGTTCCTCGCGCTGTTCGCCCTCGCCACGTATCTACTGTGCCGCGAGTACGGCGCCCGTCGCGCACCGGCGATCCTGGCCGGTCTCACCATTCCCTTCAGCGGATTCACCCTGTACTACGAGGCGGGCGGCTGGCCATCCGGGATGATGGCCGTGGCGTGGGTGACCCTGTTCTGGTGGTCTGCGCTGCGACTGTCCCGCGGACGCACGAACCCACTGTTCACATTCGTGATCGGTGCGCTGACCATCAGCATGGGCAACCCCTACGCGGCGCTCGGAGCCGTGATCGTCCTCACCGGCATCGGGATCGGGCTGCTGGTGGAGCGCAAGCTCTTCCGGCTGCTGGTGTTGGCCATCACCGGCGCGTGCGCGGGCACAGCGGCACTGGCCACGTACCTGCCGCTGTTCCTCAGCGTCGACGTCACGAGCCGCGCCGGTAGCACGGGCATCTTCAACGACACGTTCATGCAGCCGCAGATCGGCGGTGCCGCCGGGATGAGCAGCCCGTCCTACCTGCCGGTGATCACGACGTTCGGAGGCCCGGTCGAGGTCATCCCCTCCCTCTACCTCGCGTGGTTCGTGCTGCCACTACTGCCGTGGCTGCAATGGGGACGCATCCGCGCCCTCTTCGCGTCCGCCGAGTTCCGCCGTGCGCACGGACGACCCTTGATCAGCCTCGCCATCATCGCCTTCGTCTACTTCCTCTTCACCTTCGGGCCGTCGAACGTGGGGATGTTCCGGTGGCCGATCCGGCTGGTCGAGTACCTGTACCTGTGCGTCGTGATCGGTCTGTCGCTCGCCCTGTCGCTGGGGATCGCCGGCAACGCGCTCCGTAGGCGGGCCGCTGCGTCGGCGGCACTGATTGCGCTGGGCTTCTACCTGGCGTTCTCGTCGTCGCCTGCTCAAACCGGCTGGCACGCTGTGTTCGCACTGCTCATCGCAATTCTGTGCGTTCTCGCCTACGCCGCCTGGCGAACGAGGCGCACGACCGGTCTCGTCGCGGCCCTCGTCCTCGGGACCGTGGTGGTGACCGCCGTGCAGGCCTATTCGTTCACCTCGCAGATCGTGGTCGAGGATCGGTTCGACCCGTCCAGCACGACGGCGCTGTCCGAACAGACGGACCAATACGAGGGCACGGTCCTGCAACTCGCCCAGCTCGACGACACCTCCCCCGAAGACATCACCACCGGACGAATTCTCTTCGGCAACGAGATCATGGCGTCATCCGTCCAGGCCAGCATCAACGCCTACACCGGCATCGGGTTCACGGAGTTTCAGAACGCGCTCTGCATGGACTACCGGGGGGCAACGTGCCCGGAGGTCTACGCCTCACTCTGGCAGCCGGTGAATGCGGACATCTCCATTCCGTTGATCGACTACCTGCGCGTCTCGACGCTCGTGGTGCAGAACTCCCTCCTTCCGGACGTCCAAGCCGCGCCGGCGCCGCCCGGCTGGCAGGTCACCGAACGCAGCGACTCCCGGACGGTGCTGCAGCGCGACACGCCACTGCCGCTGCCCGGGACCGTCTCGTACGTATCCGACGGCGTCGAGGTGACGGCCTCGAACGCCGACGCCACCAGCGAAACCGTGCAGCTGAGCGGAAGTGGCGGCACTGTGTCGTTCGCAAGACTGGCCTGGCCCGGCTACTCGGCCACCGTCGACGGCGAGCGGGTGGACGCCGTCGCCGGATGGCACGGGCTACTCGAGGTGCCGGTGCCACCGGGCGACCACGAACTTGTCATTAAGTTCCAGCCTCCGGCACAAAGACTGTCCGTCGCGGCATTCGGGGCTGCAACCATCATGGCGCTGATCCTGGCCGTCCTCGATCCGATGCTGCGCAGACGCAAGCTGAGGGCGGCCAGGACCGTCACGACTTAGATTTGTCGCCCGCCGGCCTGGCGCGGACGTGCGCGCGTTCGCCCTGTGGTCCGAAGAGGCTGAGGATTTCCACCGGTTGCGGCCCCGGGTTGCCGAACCAGTGAGGAACGTGGGTATCGAACTCCGCGACCTCGCCCGGAGTCAGGATCAGGTCGTGTTCACCGAGGAGCAGACGCAGTCGGCCGGACAGCACGTACAGCCATTCGTAGCCCTCGTGGACCTTCAGTTGCGGCTCTGCGGCCTGATTGGAGGGCGGGATCACGTGCTTGAACGCCTGTATCCCACCGGGTCTGCGGGTGAGCGGGACGATGGTCGAGCCGAATCGTTCGACGGGTCGCAGGTGGACGCGCGGGTCCCCGGTGGCGGGTGCGTCGACGAGTTCGTCCAGTGGGAGTTGGTAGGCGCGGGCCAGCAGGAGCATCAACTCGAGGGTGGGTTTGCGCTGACCGGACTCGAGGCGCGACAGTGTGCTCACCGAGATCCCGGTCGCGTCGGAGAGTTGGGTCAAGGTTGTATCCCGCTGCTGACGCAGCGCTTTCAGGCGTGGTCCCACCGCGCCTAGAACACCGTCGAGATTGGGTAAGTCCTCGGCCATGTCCACAACTTTGCCATAACGGCAAAGGTCCTTGCCAGTAGTGCCGGTGGCGGCAAACAATCGCCGCAATGCCCACGAACCAAGGAGAAACAGTGGACGACATGTACGACGTAGTGGTCATCGGCGGTGGTGCGGCCGGCCTCAGCGGGGCGCTCGCCCTTTCTCGGGCGCGCCGCTCGGTGCTGGTGATCGACGCGGGCAGCCCCCGCAACGCACCCGCCGAGCACATGCACAACTATCTGGGCCGCGAGGGCCTACCTCCCGCCGAATTGTTGATGGGCGGGCGCGAAGAGGTAGCGGCCTACGGCGGCGAGATCATGCCCGGGACGGCCGCATCCGCGGAACGTACAGCGGACGGGACGTTCCGGGTGGTCCTGACCGATGGCAGGACCGTGCTCGCACGCAGACTCCTGGTGACCACCGGCCTCATCGATGAGCTCCCGGATGTTCCCGGGCTGGCACAGCGCTGGGGACGCGACGTTCTGCACTGCCCGTACTGCCACGGTTGGGAGACCCGCGACAAACCGATCGGCGTCCTGGCGACCGGCCCGTTGGCCGTGCACCAGGCGCTGACGTGGCGACAGTGGACCGACCGCGTGACGCTGCTCCTGGCCGACGCGATCGAACCCACCGACGACGAGTTCAATCAACTTGCCGCACGCGGCATCTCGGTGGTGGACGGCGCGGTGGCTGGACTCGAAGTTGCCGACGACCGGTTGACCGGTGTTCGTATGCAGACCAGCAAGGTGTTTCCGCTCGAGGCAGTCGTCGTTGCGACCACGCTCGTGGCCCGCTCCCAAGTTCTCGAGAGCCTCGGCCTCGAGACCACGGATCAGAAGATGGGCGGACACGTCATCGGCACGGCGGTCGCTACGGACGCTACCGGCGCCACCGCCGTTCCGGGAGTGTGGGCGGCCGGCAACGTGACCGACCCGAAGGCCCAGGTGATCATTGCCGCCGCTGCAGGTCTGAACGCCGCGGCGGCGATCAACACCGATCTCATCGGGGAGGACACGCGCCTGGCGGTCGAGGGCGTGCTCAGCCGTTAGCCGACGCGGTCACCTCGTCGACCACGCGATGCGAGGGGAGGATCGAATCGCGTTCCACACCGGGGTCTCCCTCGCCGTCTATCAGCCCGATGAAGTGTGCGAGCTGGGCGGCGAGGGGTTCCTCGCTGTAGCGAATGGTCGGGATCTCGATCACCGTCTGCTGCTGGTATCCGTCCCGATCCGGGGGGACGTCGTCGTCGATGTGCTTGTAGATCGTGATGTCACGGCGCAGAAGATCGATCTCGATCAGACGGCTCGACTCGAGCAGCGACAACTGCCGGATCTTCCGCTGACTCACCCGACTAGCCGAAATCGTTGCCACCGCACCGGATTCAAAACGCAGCACGGCCTCGGCACTGTCCTCAGCATGGTTGCGCACCGAACTATCGTGGAAGTAGCCGAATTCGCCCTTCGCCTCGACGAGCTGTGACTGGGCGAATTCGATCGCGAGATCGACATCGTGAATCAGGAGATCGGTCGCGACACCGGTCGGAATGCGAGAAACGAACGGCGAGTGTCGAATACCGTTGATCTGCCATACATCGCTCACGAATTCGTGCGCGGTCCGCACCGCCGGGTTGAACCGTTCGAGCAGACCACACATCAGCGGCACGTCGGCGACGGCGGACCGCTTCACCAGGTCGGTGCACTCCTCGTACGTTGCGGCGAGCGGCTTCTCGACGAGAAGCGGCTTGCCGAGATCCAGAATCCTGGCCGCCACGTCGCAGTGCGCAGGAGTCGCCGCCGCGACGACGACGGCGTCGATTCCGGCGAGGTCGTCGAAGTCCGCAGCCCAGGTCGTGTCGAATCGTTCCGCCGCCTCCCGGCCCCGTTCCTCGTGCGGTTCAACCAGCAAGGCCAGATCACACAGAGGAGATTGTGTGAGGACGCGAGCGTGCAGAGATCCCATCTTGCCGGATCCCACGAGCGCGATCCGTGGTCGATTCGTCGTCATGATGCCTCCAATGCGTCGCGCACGGCGGAAATTATCTGATCTATTTCGCCGTCGGACAGTGCCGCATGCACGGGCAGGCTGAGGCATCGGCGCGCCACGGATGCCGCAACCGGGGTGTCCTCGATGATTACCCGGGGATGCTTGCGGTAGCAGTCGTAGTCATACGCTGCCTTGGGGTAGTACACCCCGCTGCCGACGCCGCGCTCGTACAGACGCTGCGCGAGGATGTCGCGATCGATCGGTGCGTCTTCGCCGAGTGTGACCGTGAACTGATGCCACACGTGCCCACGGCCGTCGAGTTCCGAGGGCAACCGAAGACCGTCGACGTCCTTCAGCCCGGTGCGCAGCGCCTCGGCGTTGCGTCGGCGCGACTCCACCTGTTCGCGGTAGGACCCGAGTTGCGGCAACACGAGGCTGGCCTGCAGATCCGTCATCCGGAAGTTTTGGCCCACCATCTCGTACTCGTAGCGCCGCCGCATGCCTTGGTTTCGCAGGACCCGTAGCCGATCAGCCACCGTGTCATTGTCGGTGGTGATCATTCCGCCTTCGGCTGTGGTGAGGTTCTTCGTGGCGTAGAACGAGAAGCAACCGAGCCCGAAGCTACCCGCGCCACGGCCCTCGAAGGTGGCACCGTGCGCCTGGGCCGCGTCCTCGACCACGGCGAGCCCCCGCGACTCGGCGAGCGGCATCAGTGCCGCCATATCCGCAACCTGCCCGTACAAATGCACCGGAAGGAGCACCTTGGTGCGCTCGTTCACGCGCTCGGCCGTGACCGCGGGGTCGAGAGCGAAATCGGACTCTGTGATGTCTGCGAACCGTGCCGTCGCCCCAGACTCGAGAATCGCGTTGAGCGTGGCCACGAAGGTGAACGGGGTGGTGAGCACTTCGTCGTCCGGCTCGAGATCCTGCACCTGCAGGGCCGCGATCAGCGCAGTGGTCCCACTGTTCACCGCGACGGCGTGTCGGGTACCGACGAGTTCGGCGAATCGTTCCTCGAACTTCGCAACCTTCGGTCCCTGTGCAACCACACCAGACCGGAGGGTGTCGAGAACCTCACGCTCGACGTCCTCTCCAAAGGAAATACTCGAGATCGTGATCATAGTGCCTACGATTGGTTGGTTTCAGTTCACACCATCTCCTCAGTGTGCAACAAAGTAGAAACTGCAACAACGTGAAGGCTCCCGTCGCCAACACGGCTACCGGAAGGAACCGCGAGTCTCCAATGCCTATCGGTGACAACTGCGAGATCCACCCCACCGTCGTGATCGGCGACGAAGTGACCATCGGGAACCGGGTAAGCATTGGGCCGTACGCCGTGCTCACCGGGCCACTCGACATCGGCGACGACTGTTGGATCGGCGCACATGCCACTCTCGGGGCGCCGCCGGAGTGGATCGGAAAGGTACACCCGCGTACGTGGGCCGAGGCGAGCCCTCACAAGGGAGTCGTCATCGGCGCGGGCACCGTGATCCGCGAGATGACCGCGGTCCACCAGGGTGCCGAGCGAACGACGCGCATCGGTCGCGGCGGCTTCATCATGAACCGTATTTCGGTGGCGCACGACGTCCAGATCGGCGACGACTGCGTCATCGCGCCGTCCACGACCTTCGGCGGGCACGTGACCATGGGCGACGGCGTCAACCTGGGGATGAACGCGGTGATTCACCAGCGTCGCGTGATCGGCGACCGCGCAATGGTCGGGATGGGCACTGTGGTTGCCAAGGACATCCCACCGTTCGCCACGGTGTTCGGCAACCCCGCCGTTCTGCGCGGTACAAACCGCGTGGGCATGGCAAGAATCGGGATCGCCGAGGCAGACATCGCCGTGATGGAGGCGCTGTACGACTCGGCAAACCCGGGTGCACATACGGACCTACCGGAATCACTCGCCGACGCGTTCGCCCGGTGGAGGGGGCTGGCAATCAAACCGCTCGTTTCGAGTTTCTCTTAGTATCTGTGCTCGCCCTTCGGACGCCGAGTTCCGTGACGTGACCGAAGGCTGCTACATTTCGGCACAGTGATTCGCAAATCTTCTCTGTGACCCAGACCCTCCGCGACTATCGTGCGCCACGCCTGCGCGGGGCGGTGATTCCGTGCGCTCCCAAGGGGAACCCGATGTCGGGTTCCCAGCTCCAGCTCTCAACTACTGGAACTGCCTCTTGGAGCACACTTGAGCACCTCATCGATACATCCCGCACCCACGCTTGTAGAGCGCACAGATCTACGCGGCGAGTGCGGAAGTTGTTTCGCACTCTGCTGCACCGCCTTTGGATTCTCCCGATCGGTGGACTTCGCCGCGGACAAGCCGGCCGGATCTCCCTGCCGGAATCTCGCACCAGATTCCTCATGCACGATCCATGAGAAACTGCGCGCCTGTGGCTTCCGCGGCTGCACGGTCTTCGACTGTTTCGGTGCGGGACAAGCCGTCTCGCAACGATTGTTCGACGGCGTCAGCTGGCGCGAGCGCCCAGAGTCGAAGCAGGAAATGTTCTCGGCTTTCTCGATCATGCGCCAGCTGCACGAAATGCTCTGGTACCTCTACGAAGCGCAGGCCCGCACGTATGATCCAGATTCCGCGCAACAAGCCCGCGACTTCGCGTCAACCATTGCGACATTGGCCGGTGGCAGCGCAACCGAATTGTTCTGCGCTGACCTGGATGCCTTGCATTCCGACGTCAGAGCAATCCTCATGGACATCAGCGAGGAAGTCCGGGCTTGCTACTTCGCCGACGGTGAGCGCTTGGACTCGAGCCTCGCGCCCGGATCGGACCTTGCCGGAAGGAATCTCCGGGAGCACCGGCTGCGTGGCGCGGACCTGCGGGGCGCCTGCCTGATAGCAGCGGATCTGCGGTACCTCGATCTTGCAGGGACCGACCTGCTCGGGGCGGATCTACGGGACGCCAGGTTGGAGGGCGCAGACCTCTCGGCCGCCCTACACGTCACCCAGCCTCAGATCAATGCCGCCCGAGGCAGCGTCGGAACGCTCCTACCCGACGGTGTTGCTACTCCCTCACATTGGCACGGGTGATCTGTCCGGATCAGATCCGGTGTCAGTGGTTCGATATCGGCAGAATAGTCAGCTGCCGAAGATCGATCCGAGGGAGCCGAGGGAGCCGGTCGCGGGTGCTTCGACGGTGACCGTTGCTGTGAGGCGGACAGGGGCACCGACACCGTTGTCGGCGGTGAGAGTGAACGGGTAACTGCCTGCGGCGGTAGGTGTTCCGGACAGGGTCGGAAGACCTGTGGCGGGATCGTTCGCGAACGTCATTCCGGGCGGCAGCTTCGCCGGGTCGACGACGGTGACGACAGGGTCCGGTGTCCCGGTGGCGGTGAAGGTGCGGGTGAGGCTAGTTCCGACGGTGCCGGTCAATGCGACGGATGTGGTGTCGACGAACGCTGGATCGACCAGATCGGGGATGGTAGGCGCCGGGACGGTCGCATAGTGCGCGCCGCAGCAGCGCTGAAGAGCCATCCACCAGGCCTCACCGCTAACAAGGCGCTCGAATACCACACCATTGACCTCCACCACCTCGGTGAGACGGGTCGCTATGCCCGAGGAGGGGTTCCATCCTGCGAGACGGACCCAATCGCCCTCACTGAGGTCTGTGCGCACGACGGTGTGACACCACCTGCCCGTGTTGTGGGGGTTATTGGCATTGGAGTCATCGACCCAGGTGTCGAACGTGACGTCCGAAATCCACTGGCCGTGCCAGGTGTCTTCGGGTGGGTTTTGTCTCGGTTTGCCCTCATTCACCTGGAAAGCGATGGTGTTTCCATCCTTCGCGTCTGAGCAGAACCGGGCGTGGTAGGAGACTGTGGTGTCGGCGGACGCGGTACCAACTCCTCCGGCGAGTGCAATGGCGGCGGTCGCAGCAAGGAGAGTGGCGGCGATACGGCCACGTCGGGTGCGGCGCAGAGGATCAGGTGTTGTCACGGTTGGTGTGCCTTTCCTGCAGAATCCGCGCGGGGGTGCGGAGCGGTCACGGGAAGCAACCGCGCGAATGAAACATACCGGACATTCGTCCTGATGTATGAACTTCGCTGACGATTGGTCGCGGTAGAGCCTGTCTCGGAATCGAAAGACTTTGCCGCGTATGTGGAGCGGGGTCGCCGATGAGCCGTTGAAGACCACTGTCACTGTCCCCTTACCGCATCACTACCGATGCGGATGGGACTCCCGGCGTGGCTGGCATTGCAAAGAGCACCGCACGAGGCTGAAAGCGGGCGTACTCCGGCGCGTCGACTCAAATCATGCACCCCAGTAAAGGGTTTGTCTTGTGTGTCAGGCACCATTGCCGAGGTCAAAGAGGCTGCAGACACAGTTCTTGTCTGCTGCCACACGGATAGAGACGCGAACCGTCGCGTTTCCATAGGAGGGGATTGAACCGAATGATGCTGCCGATACCAACTATTGCCAGAACCAAGGCCTGGGTGGCCTGTCGTTCGCGGGGCGCATTAGCACGCAAGGGTGGAGCGGCGGTACTCGGCGCGGGGCTGGCAGCAGCCGCCCTAGTGACAGTGACTCCGATCGCCAACGCTGAGATCGTCATCGGCGGTTGCACGGTCGTCGACAATCCCACTCCCGAAAATTTCACCGTCTGCCCCGGGGTAGACCTCAGGGACTCGGATCTGCACGGCCTGAACTTCTCCTACGCTGACCTAACTGACGCGACGCTGTTCCGCACGAACCTCAGCGGCACCAAGCTCATCGGCGCGAAACTCGCCGACGCGTGGATCGGTTGGGCGAACCTAGCCAACGCGGATCTGACCGGCGCCAACCTGGCCGGCGCGGATTTAGGTTCTAGCGACTTAGCCAACGCGGATCTGACCGGCGCCAACCTAGCTGGCGCGGATATGCGATCTGTGGATATCGCCGATGCGAACTTCACCGGCGCAAACTTGACCGGGGTAACACTGGCGACGTATTCAACCCGGGATACACGCGGTCTGAACTTCACTGACGCCAACTTGACCGACGCAAACCTGAGGACGATTCTAGCCGGTGTCGAGCTCAATGGGGCGAACCTGACCGGGACCCATCTGACCAACGCGGATCTGACCGGCACAATGCTGATTCCTGCCGACACGACTGTGACGGCCGATGAGTTCGGCAACGCGACGGTCACATGGCCCACGCCGCCAAACCTGACCGGTACCACCTTTGGAAGCTGCGATCGAGCCTCGGGCTTCAGCTTCCCGGTGGGGACGACAACCGTTCGTTGCACCGTCAACACCAGCGCGAGTCAGGGAGCGGGCAAGTTCACTGTCACCGTGCTCCCCTTCCCTGTTCTTGCTCCTTCGATCGTGGGTGACCCCTCCGAAGGTGTGGTCGGGGGCGATTACACCTACGCATTCGAGGTCTCCGGCTCCCCGGCTCCGACGGTCACCACAACAAGCGAGCTGCCGGCAGGGCTGACCCTGTCCAAACAAGGCGTCCTGTCCGGAACACCCACCGAAGCCGGAACATTCCCGATCACCGTCACCGCCAGCAACAGCGCCGGAAACGTCGATCGACAGGTCACCATCGTCATCGCGTCCGCCCCGTCCATCGAGGGTGATCCCGTAGAGGGTGTGGTTGGGGTTGACTACACCCACGCGTTCGAGGTCGCCGGATCCCCGGCCCCCACGGTCACCACCACAGACCCGCTGCCCGCCGGACTGACCCTCTCCGAAGACGGCGTCCTGTCCGGAACACCCACCGAGGCCGGATCATTCCCAATCACCGTCACCGCCAGCAACAGCGCCGGCGATGTCGACCGGCAGGTCACCGTCGTCGTAGTCGCTGTCCCGTCGATCGGCGGTGACCCCGCAGAGGGCGTGGTCGGCGTCGACTACAACTACGCATTCGACGTCGCCGGCTCCCCGACACCGACGGTCACCACCACAGATCCCCTGCCGGCAGGGCTGACCCTCTCGGAACAGGGCATCCTGTCCGGAACACCCACCGCGGCCGGATCATTCCCGATTACCGTCACCGCCAGCAACAGCGCCGGCGATGTCGACCGGCAGGTCACCATCGTCATCGCCTCCGTCCCGTCCATCGAGGGTGATCCCGCAGAGGGTGTGGTCGGCGTCGACTACACCCACGCGTTCGAGCTCGCCGGCTCCCCGACACCGACGGTCACCACCACCGACCCGCTGCCCGCCGGGCTGACCCTGTCCGAAGACGGCGTCCTGTCCGGGACACCCACCGAAGCCGGGTCATTCCCGATCACCGTCACCGCCGGCAACAGCGCCGGAAACGTCGACCGGCAGGTCATCGTCGTCGTAGTCGCTGTCCCGTCGATCGGCGGTGACCCCGCAGAGGGCGTGGTCGGCGTCGACTACAACTACGCATTCGACGTCGCCGGCTCCCCGACACCGACGGTCACCACCACAGATCCCCTGCCGGCAGGGCTGACCCTCTCGGAACAGGGCATCCTGTCCGGAACACCCACCGCGGCCGGATCATTCCCGATTACCGTCACCGCCAGCAACAGCGCTGGTGACGTTGACCGGCTGGTCACCGTCGTCATCGCATCGGATGGGGACCCCGACACCGGATCGCTCGACACCGGATCCCTCGGAACCGGATCGCTCGGAACCGAGTCGTTGGAAAGCCTGTCTGGTAGCTGACACTTGTGGTGCTCCAACGATGGCCGACCTATCCATCGTTGGAGCGCCACCGTTCTGCACGGACCACTTCACCCACCAGCGCATACCGAAATGTTCTCCCGCCGTCGACTCACGACATCGCCGGAACCCTCCACCAACGCCACGGGTGACGAACTCGCTGCGGGGCTCTCGGGTACACGCAGGGAGAACGTGACTCTCTCGGTGCCTGCCTCGAACTGGTGATCCCGGCGAGTCGGTCTCTGCTACCCCGCCGCCGCTCCCGAACCATTGCACAAAGCGCAACTACTCAGGTCCGTGGTGTGCGGGTGCTGGTGGTCAGCGAACAACGCAGTCGATGCGGCTAGTGTTCGGCGCCCATCCGGCCGCTCAGACGCACGTGGCGATCTTCGGAGGCTTTGTTGAGACCGACGATGTCGACGTTCTTCCCCTTGGCCGCGTACTTCGTGGTGATCGCGTCGAGCGTGGCCACCGTCGAGGCATCCCAGATGTGCGAGTCGGACATGTCGATCACGACGTTCTTGGGATCCCCGACGTAGTCGAACTGGTAGATCAGATCGTTGCTCGAGGCGAAGAAGAGCTCCCCGCGCACCGCATAAACGCGGGTGTCGTCGTCGGGGTGCGCGATGTCGACGACCTCGGTCAGGTGAGCAACCCGGCGGGCGAAAAGCACCATCGCGGTGACGACACCCACGATGACGCCGTAGGCCAAGTTGTGGGTGAGGACAGTCACTGCGACGGTCGCGAGCATCACCGTCGTCTCGCTGCGGGGCATGCGTCGCAGCGTGTTCGGGGCGATGCTGTGCCAGTCCATCGTGCCGACCGAGACCATGATCATGACCGCGACCAGAGCTGCCATCGGAATCAGCGCGACAACGTCGCCCAGACCCACCACGAGCACCAAGAGGAACACACCCGCGAGGAACGTGGAGATCCGGGTACGGGCACCGGAAACCTTGACGTTGATCATGGTCTGGCCGATCATCGCGCAGCCGCCCATGCCGCCGAACAGACCGGTGACCAGGTTCGCGACACCCTGACCCCAACCCTCGCGAGTCTTGTCCGAATGCGTGTCGGTGATGTCGTCGACGAGCTTCGCCGTCATCAACGATTCGAGCAGTCCGACCAGCGCCATCGCCAGGGCGTAGGGGGCGATGATCGACAGCGTGTCCATGTTCATCGGCACGTCCGGGATGAGCCATGAGGGCAGGCTCGAGGGGAGTTCGCCCTCGTCGCCGACGTTCGGGACGTTCAGCGCGAACAGCACGGTGACGGCGGTCAACAGCACGATCGCCACCAGCGGTGCGGGAACCGCCTTCGTGAACCGGGGCAGGAACACCATGATCAGCAGTCCGACCGCGACCATCGGGTAGACCAGCGTGGGCACGTCGATCAGATGAGGCAACTGAGCGGTGAAGATCAGGATCGCCAAGGCATTGACGAACCCGGTCATGACGCTGCGCGGAATGAACCGCATCAGCCTTGCCACTCCGAGCAGGCTCAGAACGATCTGCAGTACGCCTGCAAGCAGAACGGCGGCGATGAGATAGTCCAGGCCGTAATCACGGGCCAGGGGTGCCACCACTAGAGCGATCGCCCCGGTCGCGGCCGAGATCATTGCGCGACGACCACCCACAAACGCGATGGTCACTGCCATGGTGAATGAGGCGAACAACCCCACTCGCGGATCGACGCCGGCGATGATGGAGAACGAGATCGCCTCCGGAATGAGCGCGAGGGCCACCACCAGGCCGGCAAGCACCTCGGTCTTCAGCCTGCGCGGGGATCTCAGTGCCGCACGCACCGACCCTTCGTCGAGAAGTGTGTCGGGGTGTTGTACTGACATCAAAACTCCGTTCGCACGGCGCGGGAACGCCGATGCCGCTAGCTGTTCGAACGGCGCCACGTTGCGCCGCGGACGAGGAATTATCGGGGTCGGCAGTGCGGCCCGAGAAGGCTCGCGGCGGTGCGCCACTTTCGCCTGCCCGCACATACGGCGGGACTTGGTGTTCACTCTCGACCGAGCGACTCTACCCTCCCGCCGGAGAAGAGTTCCACTCACCGGATCGGCACCCCCTTGATTGCTATCGTCGAGGGGGTGCATTGCGCGCCGCAGGGCACTGACGTGAGGGGTGGTCGGTTGTGAGCGTCGAGCCACGATCCACATCCGCCGACGGTGGCGGGAGTACCCCGACTCCAGCGACCTCGACTCACGGCGGCCGAGCCGTCCCAGCTCACGGCGGCCGAGCCGCCCCAGCTCACGGTGGCCGCGCCCTCCTCATGAGGGCAGCGCGGGTTGCCGTCACTCTTGCAATCGTGGTGGCCATCGGTATCGCGGTGAGGTCGCAGTGGAGTGAGGTCCGCGACACCATCACCAATCTGGACTGGTGGGCGGTTGCTGTCTCCGCTGTCTTCGTCTTCCTCGGAATGGGCGCTGCGGTGCGGTCATGGCAGCATGCGCTCGGCGCCCTCGAACATCCGATACCCGCGTTCGACGCCGCCCGCTGCTACCTGGTCGGTCAGCTCGGCAAGTATCTTCCCGGCAGTGTCTGGGCCTTCGTCCTGCAGACCGAGCTCGTGCGCCGGGCCGGAGTTTCACGGGCCAATGGTTTCGTCGCCGTACTCGTCACTGTCGGCCTGAGTGTGACGTCGGCACTGGTCGTTGGACTGCTCGCGCTGCCCGCTCTGTTCCAGATCAGCACTTTCGCAGCGGTAGCCGTGACTGCGCTCGTTCCGGTTGCGCTCATCTGCTGCTACCCGCCTGTGCTCACCCGCCTGGTGAACCTGGCGTTGCGGATCCTGCGTCGTGCGCCGCTGCAGAGGCAATTGGCCGCGCACAAGATCGCACTGGCCCTGGGTTGGTGCGCTGTCAGCTGGGTGCTGTACGGCATCCACCTGTGGTTGCTGGCGTCGAGTTCATCGGGATTCGAGCCAGACTCCATCATGCGGTGCATCGGTGCCCTCGCACTCGGCATGGTCGCCGGTGTGCTGGTGGTCATCGCGCCGTCCGGAATCGGGGTTCGCGAGGCCGTCATCGTCGCGGCGCTCTCCCCGTTCATGGACAGCGGCGTCGCACTCGGGCTCGCCCTCGCATCACGCCTGATCTTCACCCTGTGCGAGGTGTTCGCCGGATTCGTCGCCGCAGTCTCGGGATCGCGGGTCCTGCGCAATGCACTGGTCCACGAAGACTCGCGGGTGCCTGCACCGTCATAGGACGGCAGACGGTCCGTCAACCGATTACGGACTCCCTGCCCGCATACTCCTTTTCCACGGGCTCCTTCTGCGCGCGCCACCAGGATTCGTTGTCGCGGTACCACTGCACGGTTGCCTCGAGCCCACTGCGAAAGTCCCCGTACCGCGGCGTCCAGCCCAATTCCGTGCGCAGTCTCGTCGAGTCGATCGCGTAGCGGAGGTCATGGCCCGGCCTGTCGGTGACGAAGTCGAGGTCGTCGGCGGGGCGGCCGAATAGTTCCAGAAGCGTTCCGACGACGGTCCGGTTGTCGACCTCACCGTCCGCACCGATCAGATACGTCTGCCCGAGACTTCCCTCCTCGAGGATCGTCCACACCGCGTGGTTGTGATCGTCGACATGGATCCAGTCGCGCACGTTCCTTCCGGAGCCGTAAAGGCGCGGGCGCACCCCGTCGATCAGGTTGGTGATCTGACGCGGGATGAACTTTTCTACGTGCTGGTACGGGCCGTAGTTGTTGGAACAGTTCGACAAGGTGGCACGGACGCCGAACGACCGCGCCCAGGCTCGCACGAGCATGTCGCTCGACGCCTTGGTCGCCGAGTAGGGGCTCGACGGGTTGTACGCCGTCGATTCGGTGAACCGCTCGGGGTCGTCGAGCTCGAGGTCGCCGTACACCTCGTCGGTGGAGATGTGGTGGTAGCGGACGTCGTGCGCACGTACGGCCTGGAGCAGCGAGAACGTACCCATAACGTTCGTGTGCATGAAGGGCATCGGATCGGCCAGCGAGTTGTCGTTGTGCGACTCCGCGGCGAAGTGGACCACCGCATCCGAGCGTGCTACCAGGCCATCTACCAACGCGACGTCTGCCACATCGCCGTGCACGAACTCGATGCGGTCCGCCACCGAGTCGAGCGAGTTCCGGTTTCCCGCGTATGTCAGCGCGTCGAGTACCGTCACCTGGACCTCGGGGCGTTCAGCGACGGTCTGGTGCACGAAGTTCGCACCGATGAACCCGGCGCCACCTGTCACGAGAAGCCTCATGTGCACCTAGCCTAATGGCGCGTTGCGAGTTTCTATCCGCAACGAACACTGGAACACTGCGCATATGCGCGGAATCATCCTGGCGGGCGGCACCGGATCCAGGCTTCACCCGATCACTCTTGCGGTGAGCAAGCAACTGGTCCCGGTCTATGACAAGCCGATGATCTACTACCCGCTCTCCACCCTCATGCTCGCCGGCATCCAGGACATCCTCGTCATCACCACCCCGCACGACTTGGAGCAGTTCCGCATGCTGCTCGGGGACGGTTCTCAGTTCGGGGTGAACCTCACCTACGTGGTTCAACAGGAGCCGAACGGTCTGGCGCAGGCATTTACGCTCGGTGCCGACCACATCGGCAACGAGTCGGTGTCCCTGATACTCGGCGACAACATCTTCTACGGCCCCGGCCTCGGCTCCCGGCTGGGCCGATTCGAGAACATCGACGGTGGTGCCGTGTTCGCCTACCCGGTATCCGATCCCAGTTCCTACGGTGTGGTCGAATTCGACGACGCCGGCAAGGCGATCTCCATCGAGGAGAAGCCCGCCACCCCGAAGTCGCACTTTTCCATTCCCGGCCTCTACTTCTACGACAACGACGTCGTGTCGATTGCGCGCGCGTTGACGCCGTCCGATCGTGGCGAATACGAGATCACCGACGTCAACCGGGCCTACCTCGAGGCTGGTCGGCTGAAAGTCGAGGTGCTGCCCCGCGGAACCGCATGGCTCGACACGGGCACCGTCGATTCACTGCTCGAGGCAGCGAACTTCGTGCGCACCATCGAACATCGACAGGGACTGAAAATTGGCGCCCCCGAAGAGGTCGCATGGCGGCGCGGATACATCACAGACGACGAATTGCGCTCCCGCGCAGAAGCTCTCGGAAAGTCGGGATACGGAGACTATCTCCTCGAACTACTCGAACGCGGTAAGGACTGATGACGTGGATTATCGGGAACTGAAGATCCCCGGCGCCTGGGAGATCACCCCGCAGCAGTTCGGTGACCATCGCGGCGTATTCCTGGAGTGGTTCAAGGATTCGAAGTTCGAGGCCGCCGTAGGTCACGGTTTCGATCTCGCGCAGGCCAACTGCTCGATCTCGGCCGCAGGTGTCATGCGCGGCATCCACTTCACCAAGAATCCCCCTGGCCAGGCGAAATACGTCACCTGCGTAAAGGGTGCGTTCCTCGATGTCATCGTCGACCTGCGGGTCGGATCACCCACGTTCGGGCAGTGGGATTCGGTGCTCATCGACGATATCGACCGGCGCGCGGTCTACCTCTCCGAAGGTCTCGGTCACGCAATCATGTCTCTCGAGGACGCGTCCACCGTGATGTACCTGTGCTCGATCGAGTACACGCCCTCGCTCGATCACGACATCCATCCACTCGACCCCGACCTGGCGATCGAGTGGCCCATGACAGGCCGAGACGGCACCCCGCTTACCTTCCAGCTTTCCGAAAAAGATTCGGCCGCACCGTCTCTCAAGCAAGCCCTGGATGCCGGCTTGTTGCCGATCTACGGCTGATCGGCCCCAAGTCGTCGTCCATCCGGATCGGCGACGGCGGGCCAGTTTACACGATCGATGCTCGTGCTCATCGGAACTCACGTAGTCTCGAGTTCAGAGGAACTGCATAGCGAAACGTAACGTGAACTGCGGAAATCCAACGTCAGGAGTACTGCAATGTCCTCCCCCACCAACGGTCCGACACCGCCCCAACCTGCCGCCGGTCCCGCCGGCCCGAACGCTGGCCCACTACGACCCCCGAGCAACGCAGGCTGGGCAGTCGCGTCTCTCATTTTCTTCTGGCCTCTGGCATTCTCGGCCTTCAACCATGCGTTCAACGTGTTCCCGTTGTGGGCCAGCGGAGACGTCGCCGGGGCGCAGGATGCGTCCAACCGCGCCCGCCGATTAGGGCAGATCTCCCTGTGGATCTTCGGCGGATTGCTGCTGCTGTTCGTGGTGCTGTATGCAATCGGCCTCATAGTGCTGATCGCCAACGATGGCGGGCACGGAAGGTACTGGGACTAAGCAAGTTGCCGGGCGAATGTACCGTTCGACGCTTCGGTTGCGTCGAACGGTACATTCGCCCCTTCCAATACCGAGCTAGGAACCGTCGACAGTCAGCGTGACGCACAGTCCGCCGAGGTGGCTGTCCGATAGCACGACGTTTCCGCCGTGCAGTGCTGCTTGCTGAGAAACGAGTGCCAACCCGAGGCCCGATCCCGGTTGGCGAGCGGCTCTCCCCCGCTCGAAACGCTGCAACACCCGTTCGCGCTCGTCGACGGGCAACCCGACGCCGTTGTCGTCCACTCTCAGTGCGAGCATGCGCCGGTTGTCGGGGGTTCCGATCGGCACCGCGGACAACTCGATCTCGGTGGCACCTCCGTGCGTGATTGCGTTGCGCAGCAAGTTATCTGCCGCGAGACGGATCCCGTCAGGCCATCCCGTCATCGGCACCGAGCGGTCAGCCCTGACCGTGATGCGGACTTCGGGGTGTGTGCGCCGCAAGTCCTGCGCCACCCGGTCGAACAACTCGATGACATCGAACCGGGCGCGGTCCTCGGGCCGCATCAACTCGCCCGCGGCAAGTTGACCGAGCGCGGTGACGGTCGACTCGACGCGACGTTGGGTACGGATGAGATCTCCCACGATCTCGTCGAGTTCGGGTTTCGAGAGCGGAAGGGTGCGCACGATGTCGAGGTCCGCGCGCATAGCGGTGAGCGGAGTGCGAAGCTCGTGAGCGGCGGACGCGGCGAATCCGCGCGCCGAATCCAACGCAGTCCGGGTCCGCTCCTGCGCGGAGTTCATCCGACTCCACATATCGGTGATCGCCTCGGCGAGCTCCTCCGCCTCGGCTGCACCCTTCACCCGAGGAGGCGTGTGCTGGCCGTCCGAGGTGAGCGTGCGCGTCTGGGTGATCAGCTCACGCAACGGGCGCACGGCGCGGCCGGCGAACAACCATCCGAGCAACGTTGCCAGCACCACCGCCAGCACACCCCCCACGGCGATGCGAGGGGCCAAACGACCCACCACCGCTCGAGTGGGAGGCTCTGGGATTCCCACGGACAGCAGTGCGCCTTCAGGCCGGTTCAGTTCGCGAGTGCGAACCCGATAGCTCACTCCGTCCACGACCTCGGTGGAAAGGCCCACGGATGCGGGGGGAAGCGTGACCGGCGTGGATTGGAGGACAGCGCCGTCCAACCTCATCGTCGCCACGTAACCCCGCCCGCGCGCGAAGGGATTGGCGCCCCCACCCACTGCTTCCGCGACCGCGTCCACACGGCGATCCCGTTGCCGAGATTCGTTGCTCACCAGGGTGATCGCGGTCAGTGCCGCCACCAGAAGGACCACCAGTGCGGCCGCAAGTCCGGCCGCCCAGGCAACCCGGGCTCGGACGGAAAGCGAGCGTGCGGGGGCAGTCATCGCGGCGACTGCTCACGGAGGACGAATCCGACACCACGGACCGTTTGCACCAGACGATCCGCGCCGCCGGCCTCGAGTTTCCTGCGCAGATAGCTGATGAACACGTCGACTACGTTGGTATCCGCTGCGAAGTCATACCCCCAGACCAACTCCATCAGCCGTTCGCGGGAGAAAACCACACCCGGGTCCGCGCTCAACGTCGCGAGTAGTTCGAACTCGCGCTTGGTCAGGTCGACTCTATTGCCTTCCATGAACACGAGCCTTCGTGCCAGGTCGATCTGTAGTGGTCCGATCACACGCGCACCACCGCTCGTCGGTTCGGAGGCGGCGGTCCTGCGAAGCAGGGCGCGCAGCCGAGCCACCAGTTCGGTGATATCGAACGGTTTGATCAGGTAGTCGTCCGCTCCAGCCTCCAACCCCGCCACCCGGTCGTTCACCGTGTCGAGTGCGCTGAGCACACAGATCGGCACTTCGTTGCCCATTGCGCGCAACGCCGTCACCACCGCGACACCGTCGAGGCCGGGCATCTGAATGTCGAGTACCAGAGCGTCGGGGGCCGTGATGCTCATCTGGCGAAGAGCGTCACGCCCGTCGTTGGCTGTGGTGACGGCGAACCCCGACATCCGTAGGCCCCGGGCTACCGAGTGCCGGACGTCGGGGTCGTCGTCGACCATCAGAACCTTCGGGTCAGTGCTCATACCCGACGATCTTGCCCCGTATCGCCTGCCAAATCACTTACCGGCGCCACGCACACTGCACTCTTTGCGGAGTTCGAATTTGGCCGATCGGGCATCTTTCACCGCAGCGGCCAACTCCGGGTTCTCGGCGAGGTTCGCCTCGGCCTGCGCCTTTCGCTCCTCCTTGGGCAGCTCCTTCATTTCTGCAGCCCGATCCCTGAGCTCCGGGTAGGTCTCGAAGAGAGCGTCCATCTTGGCCTGGGTCTCGGCGCGCGCCGCATCGATCTGCTCAGCCGTGCACGCCGGCCTGTCTGCCCGGTCCGAGGGAGACGCCTGTGCCAACGGTGCCGACAGCATCCCCGCCGCGGCCACGCCCATCACGGTGACTGCGATCCGTCGAAAGTTCCTGTTCGAGCTTCTCATGTTTGCACTCCCATTTCGGTTGACGTGCGACGTTTGCCGCTGACATCGAAACCTAAGGGGAGCTTCTTCAACCACCGATAAACGCGTCTGAGAAATTTCTTAAACCTGTTCACCGGTAGTCGTGCGGCGAAGTTCTTGGCGGCATTTCCCACTCTCTACCGCCCCGATCCGGCGGATGACAGGATGCTCGAATGACAACGATGACCAGCGAACGAATCGAGGTCCGGCGGGCGATCGCGGCGGACCCGGCAAAGATCTTCGGAGTGCTCTGCGACCCTCAGGGACACGTTGCGATCGACAGTTCCGGCATGCTGATGTCCGCCGAAGGTGACGTGGTCACGGCCGTCGGCGACACCTTCGTCGTTCATATGGACCGCGATGCGCTACACGACTTGGACCTCGGACTCTATGACGTGACCGTGACCATCGAGACGTTCGTGCCTGACCGAGAGATCTCATGGAAGATCCTCGGCCGGATCCGCCCGCAGATCGGGCACGTGTACGGCTACCGTCTCGATGCGATCGATGAGGGAACGATGGTGACGTCGTTCTACGACTGGTCGGCGATCGATCCCGTCTGGCGTGAGGCAGGAATTTTTCCGGTCATCTCGGAAACGGCATTGCGCGCCACACTCGGCATCCTTGCACGCACCGTCGCCCCCGGACTTCCACGTCCGGAAGTTGCCGGGTGAACGTACCTTTCGACGCTTCGGAGGCGCGAAAGGTACATTCGCCCACTTGGATCGGTTATCCCGGCACCAAACTGGAACACGTTCTAGTATCGATCCGTGAACTTCGTCCTCGTCGACCATCCGCGTCCGGGCATCGCCTTGGTGATACTCAACCGCCCGGAACGCATGAACGCGATGGCGTTCGATGTCATGATCCCCTTCCGCGACGCGCTCGAGGAGATCAGCAACGACAATTCGGTGCGTGCGGTGGTCGTGACCGGCGCCGGTCGAGGTTTCTCCTCCGGCGCCGATCAGAGATCCGCCGGCACACTTCCGCACGTCGACGGCCTGACTCCTCCCACCGTCGCCCTTCGGGCGATGGAGATGCTGGACAACGTCGTCCTGGGACTACGCCGAATGCATCAACCCGTGATCAGCGCCGTCAACGGCGCGGCCATAGGAGGCGGGTTGTGCCTCGCGCTCGCCTCGGACATCCGGATCGCGTCGCACGAGGCCTACTTCCGGGCGGCAGGAATCAACAACGGCCTCACCTCGAGCGAGTTGGGCCTGAGTTACCTGCTACCGCGTGCAATCGGCGCATCCCGGGCGTTCGAGATCATGTTGTCCGGGCGGGACGTGTACGCCGACGAAGCCGAGCGGATCGGCCTCGTATCTCGCCTCGTGCCCGGCGAAGACCTCCTCGGTGAGTGCTTCGACCTCGCCGAGCGCATGTCCCGGTTCTCGCGGCCCGGACTCGAATTGACCAAGCGCACGCTGTGGTCCGGGCTCGATGCCGCATCCCTTGAATCGCACATGAACCAGGAGGGACTCGGGCAGCTGCTGGTGCGACTGCTCACCGACAACTTCGAGGAGGCCACCGCCGCGCGGAAGGAGAAGCGCGAACCGCGATTCCGGGACACCCGCTAGGCGCAGACGAACGGGTGCTCGCTAATTGAGCGAATTCGGCACCACCGCACGAATTTCGCCCAGATTCAGTCTGGTCCAGGAGTATCTTTTTAGAATGTCCAAGCCTGAATCGAATCCGCCGGACTGAGCTGTCGGACGTGACCAGGGCTCGCGTCCTATCCGTCGTCGCCGTGGCCGCCGCGGTGATCGGCACGCTAGTGCTGGCCTCACCTCGAGTGCACGAGCCCAATTCTCCTCCGACCGTTGTAGCCCCACACGCCGCCGCGCCGGCTGAACCCCAAGTCGCCCTCACACCGGAGGAGGTCGGAGCCAGGGTGACACCCTCGGTCGTTGCCCTCGTCTCGGATTCCGGACTCATCGAAACGGCGGGAACGGGGATCGTCCTCACCTCCGACGGCGTCGTCCTCACCAACCATCACGTCATCGACGGAGCACTCGACATCACCGCCGTCAGCCTCGGCAACGGTGCCCGATACGTAGCGGATGTTCTCGGCTATGACAGTTCTCGAGACATCGCCGTTCTCCAGCTGCAGGGTGCACGCGACCTCACCCCCGCAATGATCGCCGAAGATTCGACCCCACGGATCGGTGACCCGGTAATCGCTGTGGGTAACACGCATGGAGCCGGATTGCCGTTGACCGTCAGTGGTTTCGTGACCGACATCGGGCAGAATATCACCGCTCGCAGTTCCACCGACGGTTCCCTGAATCAGCTGGACGAGATGATCGAGGTGGACGTCCCCGTTCGCCCGGGTGACTCCGGTGGCCCTCTCGTCGACGCCACCACCGCCGTAATTGGGATCAACACCGCCGGTAACGCGGACGTGGACCCGTCGAAACCTGCTCCCTCCGAGCCGAGATCGTATGCGGTGCCGATCGCCACTGCCATGACGATCGTCGATCAGATCCGTGCCGGAAGGACGTCAGCCACCGTGCACATCGGTGACACTCCTCTACTCGGTATCCGTATCCGGGACCACGTCCAAGGCGCCGAAGTGCTGTGGGTCAGCATCGACACCCCGGCCGACGATGTCGGTATCGAAATTGGTGATGTCATAACCAGTTTCGCTGGAATACCTATCCGATCGTCCGCCGATCTCGACGAACTCATGATTGCGCGACACCCGGGGGACACGGTGGAGGTGCGCTGGTTCGGCGAAGGTGGACAGCAACACGCGAAGACGATCGTTCTCGAGAAAGGCCCGCCGAGATAGCGCGTCAGGCAGACTTACCCCGGACGATCCCGCGGTCCGGTTGAATGTGCGTCTCGACGAACCGCGCGATACGACGAAGCACCGCACGGCTTTCGGGCAGTCCTGGCCAAAACACGGGGAAAGCATGGACCTGCCCGTCCCAGATCTGCAGGGTCGTCGGAACGCCCGCAGCGCTCAGACGGTCCGCCATCAACTCCGAATCCCACCGCAGCACCTCACCTTCCGCGGCGAACAGCAACGACGGCGGCAGCCCTTCGAGGTCGCCGTTCACGGGAGAAAGCGCGCGGTCGAGGACACCATCCACCTCACCGCCGAGCCTGCTGATGGCGGCGATTGCTTCCACCTGGGCGAACACGTCGCGGGAAGCGTTGGCATGCTCGAACTTGTCGGCGCAGTCCAGATCGAGCAGCGGGGAGAGCCCCACAAGACCGGCGGGCAGATCGATGCCCGCCGCATTCGCCGTCAATGCCGTCGCGAACACCAGGAATCCGCCGGCAGAATCACCGACGAACACCGTCCCTTCTGGTCGGGCCCCGTTTTCGAGCAGCCAGTTGTACGCCGTGAGACAGTCGTCCACCGAACCACTGATGTTGGTGTCGGGAAGTTGCCGGTATCCCACATGCATGACCGGAAGCCCCGTCAGCTTGGCAATGGTAGCGACGATAGGCCGATGTGTGTTCAGCCCACAAGAGACGAATCCGCCTCCGTGAATATAGAGGACTACACCGCTACTGAAATCGGGGGAAACACCTGGCGCGCGAACGATCTCGGCGTTGAATCCGGGCAGTCGCACACGCTGCCTGCGAATGCCGGGGGCGGGACGAATCACAGCCGCCTTGTCCAGCAGCGCAGCGCCGCGAATCGCCGGATCATTTATCGGGGCAATCTTGGCGACAGGGCGGACGAACCATCTGAATGCACTGTAGAGAAGCTGGGATTCGACGCTCGGCCCCGCGAGCCTGGCTCCCGAACGGTACTGAATATCCGGTTTCCGGCCCACCTTGGACGGCTTGCGGTCGTTCGGCACAGATTTCATGCCCGGCTCCCTACTCGCCAGTACCGATCGTCTTTGATCGGTACGTTCCTTCCACGCTAGGTATCGAGTAGGCGCCCGTGGCGGCTATCGGGCGGCGTGTCCCAAGTCGTTATCAACTACGGGTCAATCGTTATTGACCGAGATCGAGGTCGTCGAGTTCCTCCACGACCGTCACTGTGCGCTTGCGACCACCGATTATTCTGCGAAGGCCTCGACGTTTCCCTGCACTCGCGCTGTCGGCCGGAAGGATGCGCTGGGGCGCAACCCTCGGTCGCTCTACCTGCACCGGAGGCGACGGAGGCAACACGCTGGCAACCTTCTTGTCCACAGGCGTTGACTGTTCCTCCGACGTATCGACCGGATCCGCGATCGGCGCCGCAGGCACGACAGATGTTCCGCTGAGCGGTACATCGAGCTCGTCATGGCGCGAGAATTCCGCTTCCGTGGAATTCAGGTCGGCGAGATCGACGTCGGCGAAGTCGACCGCCCATCGCACTCGACTTTCGAGACCGCGGTCGCGCAATTCTGCCCATATCTCGTCGTGCCACGCCGAAGGTTCGCCGCTGCCGAAGGCCCGGGAATTCGCACTGACCCACACCACCTCATCGGTCGGGTTCCGGTCGGCGAGATTCAAGACCGTGAGCCAATTCAACGTGTCCGAATAGCCGTCGTGCCGCCTCTTGTCGAGATACGGCCGAGCGCATCGCAACGCACGCCCGACGATATCCACGTGTGAGGAGTCGACCGGTTCCACGATGCCTATTCCCAGCGCATCGAGTTCACCGGCCACCGCCTCGGCGTAGCCCTCCGCCTTCGACCGAGCGGCCTCGACGAACCTGGTGAGATCATCTCGAAGACCCAACCTGTCGTACATCCTCGACCGGATCGTGAGGGCTTCGATCATGGCGGCCGACTCTTGCTCACAACGGTGGATCAACTCGAGCAGGACGAGGCGCGGAACCAGCACGCGTGCCCCCTGGCCGACCGCTCTTCGCACGAAGGCCTCGAAGCGCGCATTCCTCGTCACCGCCGAGGTATCGAGAACGATCAGCATCGTCTGATTCTGCACGGAATGGTCACGTGCTCCACCTCTCTTGCACGGTCGTTATGGAATGGAGAGTATGCCCGGTTCCGCAAAAGGGCGACTCACCTCTACCGGATTTTGAAGATCACCGCGCGTTGCACGACGAAGTTGATGACCGTCGCCGTGCCCTGCGCAATGACGAAGGCAAGCGGCAGGCGCCACCACACATCCGGGAACGCCTCATACATCACCCAGTTGAGGCCGACCTGCACGGCGAACGTGATCGCATACAGAATGACCACCGCGATGAAGCGGGCTCGGCTGGGTTCGGCCTTGAATGTCCAGCGGCGGTTGATCAGGTACGCGGTGGTGGTGCCCGCGATGAAACCGATCGACTTCGCGACGTTCACCGGGAGTCCTGCCACCTGAACCAGGAAGAAGTACAGACCGAAGTCGACGACGGCCGACAACCCACCCGTCAGGACGAACCGGACGACTTGTGTCTTCAGGTCGAGCGCATCGTCGGCGATGTTCTCGGTGACGGGGATCTCGACGGGGAGTGGAACATGTGGCTCTTGGTCGCGGCTCCGCGGGGTTTCTGGCACGCCGACGAGACTAGCCACCCGAGACTCATCCACATCGCACCGGAGCGTCACGGGCACTGCCTCCGTAATGACCGGCAGGTAACCTCTACCTCGATGTCCACGACAGCAGAAGAGACGCCGAGCCCGGCGCTACCCACAGAGCCCCGAAGCCTCACCGGCTGGGGACGCACCGCCCCCACCACGGCACGAGTGCTCTCCACCCCCGATGTGGAAGTAATCGCGAAGGCGGTCGCCCAGGTCGCAGAGCGGAACGAGTCGAAGCCCGCTCACCTGCAGCGGGGCGTGATCGCGCGTGGCCTCGGCCGCTCCTACGGCGACCCGGCGCAAAATGCCGGTGGCCTGGTCATCGACATGAATGCACTGAACCGGATACACCAGATCGACCGCGACACCCAACTGGTGAGAGTCGACGCCGGCGTCAATCTGGACCAGTTGATGAAGGCTGCGCTGCCGTTCGGCCTGTGGGTTCCGGTGCTGCCGGGCACCCGCCAGGTCACCGTCGGCGGCGCGATCGCCTCCGACATCCACGGCAAGAACCATCACAGCGCCGGTAGCTTCGGCAACCACGTCGTGTCCCTGGATCTCCTCACCGCGGATGGCAAGGTCCGGACGCTGAAGCCGAAAGGCGGCCGCAGCGACCCCAAGGGTGCCTTGTTCTGGGCAACGATCGGCGGCATGGGCCTGACAGGCATCATCCTCCAAGCGACGATCAAGATGACGCCAACCGAGACCGCGTACTTCATCGCCGACGGAGACGTCACCCAGACGCTCGACGAGACGATCGCGCTGCACAGCGACGGCAGCGAGGCCAACTACGAGTACTCGAGCGCCTGGTTCGACGCGATTGCCGCACCTCCGAAGCTGGGGCGGGCCGCGATCTCCCGCGGTTCACTGGCCAAGCTCGACCAGTTGCCGCCCAAGCTGCAGAAGAATCCGCTGGCCTTCGATGCGCCGCAGTTGCTGACCTTCCCGGATGTCTTCCCGAACGGGCTGGCCAACAAGTTCAACTTCTCGATGATCGGTGAGTTGTGGTTCCGCAAGTCCGGCACCTATCGCGACAAGGTCCAAAACTTGACGCAGTTCTACCACCCACTCGACATGTTCGGCGAGTGGAACCGCGCGTACGGATCCAACGGGTTCCTGCAGTACCAGTTCGTCGTACCGACCACCGCGGTCGAGGAGTTCAAGGCGATAATCCGCGACATCCAGAAGTCGGGGCACTACTCGTTCCTGAACGTGTTCAAACTGTTCGGCGAGGGCAACCAGGCCCCGCTGAGCTTTCCTATCCCGGGCTGGAACATCTGCGTCGACTTCCGCATCAAGCCCGGCCTGAACGAGTTCGTCACCGAACTCGACAAGCGGGTGCTCGAGTTCGGCGGCCGTCTCTACACGGCCAAGGATTCGCGAACCACCGCCGAGACGTTCCACGCCATGTACCCGCAGATCGACAAGTGGATCGCCACACGCCGCAAGTACGACCCCACCAATGTCTTCGCCTCCGATATGTCCAGAAGGTTGGAACTGTAAGTGATCAACGCTGTCGGTAACCCTCAAACCCTCCTGCTGCTCGGTGGCACCTCCGAGATCGGTCTCGCTATCTGCGAGGAATACCTGAAGAAGGCGCCGATGCGAGTGATCCTCGCGGCGCTGCCCGGCGACCCCGGTCGAGATGCCGCCGTGGCGCAACTGCAGGCGGCGGGCGCGAGCGCCGTCGAGGTCATCGATTTCGACGCCGTCGACACCGAAACCCACCCCAAGGTGATCGACGAGGCCTGGGCCAAAGCGAATGGTCGCTCCGCAGGCTCCGCTCCTGCCGCGAATGGCCGCTCCGCAGGCTCCGCTCCTGTCGGTGACATCGACGTCGCCATCGTCGCGTTCGGCCTGCTCGGAGACGCCGAACAATTATGGCAGGACCAGCAGAAAGCCGTTCAGATCGCCCAGGTCAACTACACCGCAGCCGTCTCCGTCGGCGTGCTGGTGGGCGAGAAGATGAAGGCCCAGGGCTACGGCCAGATCATCGCCATGTCGTCCGCCGCCGGCGAGCGCGTGCGCCGCTCCAACTTCGTGTACGGCTCCACCAAGGCCGGGCTCGACGGGTTCTATCTCGGCCTGGGTGAGGCCCTGCGCGAATTCGGGCCGCGGGTGCTCGTCATCCGTCCCGGCCAGGTCCGCACCCGCATGTCCGCGAACGTGAAGGAAGCCCCGCTCACCGTAAACAAGGAAGACGTGGCCAAACTCGCGGTCACGTCGGCGGAGAAGGGCAAGGATCTTGTCTGGGCCCCGGGCGCCTTCCGATACGTGATGATGATCTTGCGACACATCCCACGTCCGATATTCAAGAAGCTGCCCATCTAAGCTTCGCCCTTGTGACAACTGAAGCAGAGACGGTTGAAGCACAGACGACGGACGCAGACGTAGCACCGGGCCGAAAGTCCCTCTCGACCGCTGTCGAGATGCTGCTCGGGGCGATCGTCGCCTCGGTGGTCGCCGCGGTCGGGCTGTTCGCCTTCTCGCGCGTGCAGTGGCCGGCGTTCAACTCGTCCAACGTGTTGCAAGCCGTCACGACGGTCGGTCAGGTCGTGGCCATCGCGGGTATCGCCCTGGCGGTGCTGCTCGTACGCATGCACCGGGCGGGCCGGTTCGCAACGCTGCTGTCGTGGGCGAGCCTGTCCGGATTCGTGACGATCACGCTCGGCCTTCCGCTCGCCGCGACCAAGCTGTACTTGCACGGAATCTCCGTCGACCAGGAGTTCCGCACCGAGTACCTCACACGGCTGACCGACTCTGCCGCGCTACGGGACATGACGTACGCGGACCTGCCGCCCTACTACCCCGGCGGCTGGTTCTGGGTGGGTGGGCGCGTCGCGAACCTACTCGGAATCGACGGGTGGGAAGCGTTCAAGCCGTACGCCATCGGGTCCCTCGCTGTGGCCGCAGTAGTGGCACTGGTGCTATGGACCAACCTGATCCGCCACGACTTGGCCATCCTGGTGTCGCTCGCGAGCACGGCGTTGATCTTGGCCTACGGTTCCCCCGAGCCGTACAGCGCCGTGATCGCGCTGCTGGTCGGTCCGAGCCTGGTCCTCGCTTGGGGCGGCTTGCACCGAGTCAGCGACCGAGGCGAGGGGGTCCGCGGTGGCTGGGGCGCGGTAATCGGCACCGGACTGTTCCTCGGTCTCGCTGCCACGTTCTACTCCCTGTATCTCGGCGTCGCCGCCTTTGCGGTAACTCTGCTCGCGCTGCTTGCAGCCACGTTGCGAATACGAGCGCAGAAGTCGTGGAGGGCGGCGATCGATCCGCTGGTGCGGTTGGTTGTGATTGCCGCAGTGTCGGGGGCGCTGGCGCTCACCGTCTGGCTTCCCTATTTGCTGAAGGTGGCGCAAGGCTCGCCGGCAACCTCGGGAACAGCACTGCACTATTTGCCCGAGTCGGGTGCGCAACTCCCTCTGCCCATGATCGAGTTCTCGCTCACCGGGGCGTTGTGCCTGCTAGGCACCCTCTGGCTAGTTGCCCGAGCATCCTCGTCGCGACGGGCACAGGCACTTGGGGTCGGTGTGGTGGCCATCTACGTGTGGTCGCTGACGTCGATGGCGTTCACGGTCCTCGGCAGCACACTTCTCTCGTTCCGACTCGAGCCGGTTCTCATAGTCCTGCTCGGTACCGCCGGCGTGTTCGGATTCGTCGAGTTTGCTGGATGGCTCGTACTCGCCACCAGCGACAGTCCACGAGTCAAGGGTGCTGCGATCGTGGTCGGCGTGCTCGCCGGGCTGGCATTCACCCAGAACATCCCGCAATTGCTCGGCTCGGACATCACCGTCGCCTACACCGATACCGACGGCGACGGAAATCGCGCAGATATGCGTCCGCCGGGCGCAGCGGCGTACTACGGCGAATTGGACGAGATCATCTCGACACAAATTCCCCGCGATCGTGACGACACGGTAATCCTGACTGCCGACACCAGCTTCCTGAGCTTCTACCCCTACCTCGGGTTCCAGGCGCTGACGTCGCACTACGCCAACCCCCTGGCAGATTTCGCCGAGCGCGCGCAGACCATCGAAGACTGGAGTGAATTGCAGACTCCGGACCAACTCGTGGCTGCGCTGGACGAATCTCCCTGGCGTGCGCCCGACGCGTTCATCTTCCGCCAGGGCCCGGACGGCTACACGCTACGCCTAGCCGAGGACGTCTATCCCAACGATCCGAACGTCCGCCGCTACACCGTCACCTTTTCCAAGGACCTGTTCGACGACCCACAATTCGCCGTGTCAGAGGTCGGACCGTTCGTGATCGTCTCGAGAATCTGAGTAGTTCACGTTTAGCCCAAACTCGTCGGGGGAACTCCGCACTCACTCCGCTGGGCGGGCCACTCTCGTTCTTCGGAGATCATGCCGAGTCGTCGCGAGGAGCGGTCATGCAAGATGCAGGGGAGCCTGAACGTGGTTCCAGGGGTGCCGAAGACTATCTGCTCGGTACCGCCGGAGGTGGGGTATTCGTGTTCGCAGGGCTCGCTCTGACACTCGGGGCGATCGTCGGTCTGCACATCGGGCACTGGGCGGTCATGGCTGTTGCCGTACTCGGGCTCGTCCTGTGGATCGTGAGCGATGGCATCGTCCGCATCAGCCGGCACCGGTCGCGCAGCATCGGTCCGGCAGCAGCCCCGTCCAGGCAGCCCGCGCAGCGAGCGGCGTAGGACCTACCGCTCTCGCCGGTCGGCGTCTCGGCTCGGTTGACCGCGCACCGAAAGGTGGCCGACAGCGGAGAACACCCCGTGAGTGGTCGCGCCACTCGCGAGGTGTTCTGCAGTCGGCTGGCTAGTTGAGCTTCTGCGGCTGGCCGTAGGTCATCACCGTGTTACCGCCAGCGGTGGTCACCATCGCGTACGGACGGATCGTGACCGCACCGATCGCGCCGGAGACCGAACCGTGCATTCCGTTCATCCGCACGAATGCCACCGGTCCGTCGAAGGGCTGCCGGTCGAGGACGGGAACCGTGGTGATTCCACCTGGCTCTAGGTCGATGGCGAGTTCCTGCGATGGAATGATCGAGCCTCCGATTGCGCCCTGGGTTCCCGCTTCGAGGGCCAGTGCCGGAACCGGGAAGACCTCCGCAATGACGGCGTTGTTCGCCCCGACCTCCCAATCGAGGTTTGGAGTGCTGAGCACAACCAATGCACCGACCAGGGCGACCGGATAGCCGATCTGATAGCCGAAGCTCAGCTCACTGCCCTCGAAGTCCGCCGCGTTGGGGCCAGTGATCTCGACGCCCGCGTATCCGTCATGGAAGAACTCGACAGTGGTCGGCGCGCCGTCAAGGGGCGGAACGGACTGGAAGCTGGTATCGCCCTGCAAGACCCTGATGAGGTTGTCATTCCCGTCGAGAACGGAGTTCTCGTTGTCGATGGCCGCTGACGCCGTGCCATTGCCCATGACCACACTGAGCGCAGCGACGCCTGCAATGGCGATTGCGCGTGTGAACCGTAGGCGAGTTTTGTTCATGTTTGTCATGCGGACCTCATTCAGGATGTGCGTTGCGTTACAAAATCCATGCTGAGCGTACACATTGGCAGCCGAAATTAACACCCGGGTTGATCAGATATTGACAAATCGGCCAACCATTTAGCACAGAGAATAACCCGATCAAAACGAGGGCGGAGTCGATATCGGACAAATGGCACCACACTTGAAATCGCGCCCCGCCGATACGCCCGGACCGACGTTCCACACGCCGTCGTGCACTCCGGAATTAGCCCAGCAATCTCCTAGCTAACTCCGGTATTCTCGGGCGATCGGTATCGATCCCTGACACGTCTATCGGCATCGACCCGAGATTCGAAAGGCGCAACTGCGTGACTGAGATTCTCACCCAGATCGATACGAAACCGTCGAAGGCGCGCGCAACCGGCACCGCCATTCGTCGGCTCCGCTCGCGATTGAATCCGCACCCGGGCGATGTCGTCGCGGTCATCTTCTATGTGGGCTTGGCGGTGTTCGTGCTGAGCCGCCAATGGAAGCACCTGGGGACGGGATATCTGGTCCACAGCGGACAGGACCAGACGATGTGGGAGTGGTTCTTTGCCGTCGCCGCGCGATCCGTAGTTCATCTCGAGAATCCACTGTCCAGCGATCTTCAGAACTACCCGCTCGGCGTCAACCTGATGGGCAACACTGCCATGTTCGGTCTGAGCATTCCGCTCGCGCCAGTGACGCTGCTGTTCGGTCCCACCGTAACGTTCACTCTTGCACTCACACTTGGCTTGTCGGGCACAGCCGCCGCCTGGTACTGGGTCTTTTCGCGGCACGTCGTTTCATCGCGATTCGCAGCTGCGGTCGGCGGCAGCCTGTGCGGTTTCGCCCCTGCAATGATCTCCCACGCAAACGGTCACCCCAATTTCGTCGCGCTGTTCCTTCTGCCGTTCATCGCGCTGACCGTAGTCAGGTTGGGCACCGGGATCAGGCCGGTTCGGGATGGCGCCATCGCGGGTCTGTTGATCGCCTATCAGATCTTCCTCGGCGAAGAACCCCTGCTGATCTACGCACTTGCATACGCGGCCTTCGGGATTGCCTACGCCGCGTCCCGTCCGCACGCGGCTGTGGCGGCGGTGAAGCGCAGCATCAAGGGATTCGCGATCGCGGGCGGCGTTGCGCTGATCGTCACCGCGCTCCCCTTGTGGTGGCAGTTCTTCGGGCCCGACAGCTACAGCGCGATCGAACACGGCCCGGTCGGAAACGACGCCGAGGCGTTCACCAGCTTTCCCACATCCTCGCTGGCAGGCGATCCTGGATCCGCCGAGTTCAGCATGAACGCAACCGAGGAGAACGCATACTTCGGCTGGCCGTTGCTGATACTCCTCGGTTTGTCAGCCGTGTGGTTGTGGCGGATTCCGCTCGCGCGTGCCGCCGCGGTGACAATCGTCGTCATGGGTGTGCTGTCGCTCGGCACGTCACTGACCATCGGCGGCTCGGACACCGGAATTCCTCTGCCGTGGAGAATGATGTCGCATCTCCCGCTGCTCGAATCCGTGCTCGAATCACGTTTCGCGATGGGCCTTCTCCCCGCCGCCGCCCTGCTGCTCGCGCTGGGCACCGAGCGAGCGCTGGCCTCCACAGGCGAGGGCTGGCGCACCACCACGGTGGTGTGGGCGGGATGGCTCGTGGTGGCGCTGCTTCCGCTCGCTCCCACACCACTGGACGTCGTGCAGCGGACGAGCACGCCGGCCTTCTTCGCCGACGGCGCGTGGAAGGAGTACGTCACCGATGGTTCGGTGGTCACGGTGCCGCTGCCCTCACCCGAGAATGCGCGAATGCTTCGCTGGCAGACCGAGCAGGATTTCGCATTTCCCATAGCCGGCGGTTACTTCATCGGCCCGGCCGGAAGTGAGGGGCGCGGCAAGTACGGACCGGACGACCGCCCGACCGCGCTCCTACTGGCATCGGCCCAAAGATCGGGACAGGTGCCGGCCATCGACGACGCAGCGAGAGCCCAGGCGTTCGCGGATCTGAGGTTCTGGAAGGCGGACGTTCTAGTACTCGCACACACCCACAACGAACAAGCTCTACGCGAAACGGTCGACCGACTCGTCGGTTCACCCGCACGGGGCGTCGACGGCGTGTGGATCTGGGACGTGCGGGGGCTGACGTAGGGCACGAGGCGCCGGCGAACGCACAACAACTGCTCAGGTGGGAGCGGGGCTGTGTTCCACATAACATCGTCCTGTGCCGCCCGACGCAGCAGAGACGCTCGAGACGTCCCCCTCACAGCCGCCGCTGCCCGACGCCGGGAGCGTCCGCACATACCGAATCATCGCAATCGTCACGGGCCTGCTCGGGTTCGTCCTCGCACTCGCAACCCCGTTCCTGCCGGTGAAGCAGGATGCGGCCTGGATCGACTGGCCGCAGAACGGCGTCCTGGGCAGCGTCGAATCCCCACTCGTCTCCTATACGCCGCTCGACATCCAGATCAACGTTCCGTGCTCGGCGTTCGCTCGACTCGAACCAGACGGCGGCACCGTACTCTCCACGCTTCCGAACCGGGCGCCCGGCTTCGAGGAGGACGGGCTCGTCATCAAGACCGGCGGCGACGGCACGGTCGACGTATCGATCCGCGGCACCTCCTTGATCTCCACCGATCTAGAGAACATCCAGGGATGCTCGACACTGACCGTCACATCCGACTACCAGCGCACGTCCGCAGAGATCACCGGCACCGCGGAACCGGTCACTGAAAGTATCGATGGCGACTGGCGGCCCCAAATGGTCGGGCTCTTCACCGACCTGCAAGGACCGACCGGCGACGGACTCGGCGACCTGAGCGTCCATGTCGACCTCGACTCGCGCTTTTCGACCACCCCGACCCCACTCAAACTGATCGCGATAGTCGTATGCGTTCTGGCTACGCTGACGTCGCTGTACGCGCTGCATCGCATCGACGGCATCGATGGCCGGCGGGCCCGTCGCTTCCTGCCCGCCCGGTGGTGGAAGTTCACCGCGGCCGACGTCGCCGTGATCGGGACGCTTCTGCTGTGGCACGTGATCGGAGCCAACACCTCCGATGACGGCTATCTACTCGGTATGGCGCGCGCCTCGGAGCACTCCGGCTACCTGGCCAACTACTTCCGTTGGTTCGGTGTACCCGAGGCACCGTTCGGCTGGACGTACAAACTCCTCGCGGTGCTGGCCGATGTGAGTACCGCAAGCATGTGGGTGCGGTTGCCGACGCTCCTCGCCGGTGTCCTCTGCTGGATGTTGATCAGTCGAGAGATCATTCCGCGGCTCGGCGTCGCCGTGCGCCACAACAGGACTGCGCTCTGGACCGGCGGTCTCGTGTTCCTGGCCTTCTGGCTGCCTTACAACAACGGCCTGCGGCCCGAACCCGTCATTGCGCTCGGCGCCCTTGTCACCTGGTGTTCCATCGAGCGCGCCATCGCCACGCGCAGACTCCTTCCCGCCGCCGTCGCTGTGCTCGTGGCCGCGTTCTCCCTCGCCGCCGGTCCATCGGGTCTCATCTGTATCGCCGCCCTACTTGCCGGTGGCCGCCCGATCGCGCAGATTGTGATAACCCGCGGACGTCAGGTGGGATTCGCCTCCCAGATCATGCCCATCCTCGCCGCGGGAACAGTCGTGCTGGTGGTTGTCTTCGGGGATCAGACACTCGAGGCGGTCCTCGAATCGACGCGCGTCCGTAGCGCTGTCGGGCCCAACATGGCATGGTTCGACGAACGACTTCGCTGGGACGCGCTCCTGAGTATCTCGCCGGACGGTTCCCTGACCCGTCGATTCGGCGTTCTGATCATGCTTCTGTGCGTGGTCGTCTGCGCGATGCTGATCTTGCGGAAAGGAAAAGTGCCGGGCACCGCCATCGGGCCGTCCCGCCGCATTCTCGGCATCGTCGTCGCATCGCTTCTGTTGATGATGTTCACGCCCACCAAGTGGACGCACCACTTCGGTGTATACGCCGGACTGGCGGGCTCGGTCGCCGCGCTGACCGCGGTCGGCGTGGGTGCAGCGACCATCCGGTCCAAACGCAACCGGACTCTGTTCGCCGCGGGCATCCTGTTCGTCCTCGCGTTGACGTTCACGGGGTCCAACGGCTGGTGGTATGTGTCGAGTTACGGCGTCCCGTGGTGGGACGAGCCACCGATGATCGGCGGCAAGGGTATCTCCACACTCTTCATGGGCCTGGCGATGCTGGCCGTGCTCCTCGCAGCGTGGTTCCATGTGAACGAACCGTTCGAGGGGAACGAGAAGAAGGGGAACGAGAAGAATCGGCCCCGCGACAAGCGTGCCCGGATCTTCGCGGCATCGCCGCTGACGATCGCTGCCGGTGCCGTCGTTCTATTCGAGGTGCTGTCCCTGGTGAAGGGCGCAATAGCGCAGTACCCCGCCTACTCCATCGCCAAGTCCGACATCGAGTCGGTAGGCGGGAATATCTGTGGTCTCGCCGAAGAGGTCCTGGTGGAAACCGATCCCACGGCGACGCTACTCTCGCTGCTCACCCCGGCAAGCGATCTTAGCGGCGCCGGCGCGTTCGGCGCCACGAACTCGGTGGGCTTCACCCCCGGCGGAGTCCCGGCCGACCTCACCTCCTACACCGAGGAGGAATCGGACGGCGGCGCCGCCGCGACGGGTATCAATGGCGCCGCCGTGGCTTTGCCGTTCGGTCTCGACCCCTCCCGAACCCCTGTGATCGGCAGCTACCAATCCGGCCGGGAACAGTATCCTGCCTTCCTCATCACGGGCTGGTATGGACTGCCCGAGCGCAGCGACGACACCCCCATCCTCAGCATCTCGGCAGCCGGGAGTATCCGCTCGGTCGACGCACACGGCGTCGTCAGCCCCGGACAGATCCTGAGCGTCGAGTACGGCGTGGCCGATCCCGACGGATCCGTCACCCCGCTCGGCGCCGTCGACCCAATCGATATCGGCCCGACGCCATTGTGGCGCAACCTTCGGGTTCCGCTCGATCAGATCCCAAGCGAGGCGAACACCGTCCGACTCATCGCGGAAGACCCGGATACCGACCCCGACCAGTGGCTGGCCTTCACCCCGCCGAGGGTGCCGAAGATGCAGACACTGCAGACCGTCGTGGGCTCGGAAGACCCGGTGCTCGTGGACTGGGCTGTCGGGCTTGCGTTCCCCTGCCAGCGCCCCTTCGATCATCGCTATGGCGTCGCCGAGGTCCCGCGGTGGCGCATTCTGCCCGACCGTGTCAACGCGGAAGCGACGAATGGCTGGCAAGACGCGTTCGGAGGCGGTCCGCTGGGCTGGATCGACCAACTCTTATCGGCCACCACTCTGGCGACCTATCTGTCCAACGACTGGGACCGCGATTGGGGCTCACTCGAGCAGTACACGCCACTCGACGAGTCGGCGACGGCGGCACGGGTCGACTCCGAACAGGTGATCAGGTCTGGTACCTGGTCACCCGGACCGGTGCGTGACCAGTAGAAAGAGTCCTGGTTCGCGTATTGAAAGATTTTCATCCTCAGGTTCCTGACATACGATCGGAAATCGTGCCAGATATCGCGACCATCTCCGTCTCCGAACCCGAAGGGTCTTCGCCCCCGGCCCTCGAGAACAAACGGAACGAGCATCGGACGACTCGTCTGGTCGCCATCGTCGCCGGTCTCATTGGGTTCGTGTTGTCGGTGGCGACGCCATTCCTCCCGGTACAGCAGACGACGGCCGCGGTGAATTGGCCTGAGAACGGGGTCGTCGGCGATCTCGAAGCACCGCTGATGTCGCAGGTGCCGATCGACCTGTCGGCGACGATTCCGTGTTCCGTAGTTGCCCAACTACCCGCGGAGGGCGGACTTCTTCTGGCGACCGCTCCCGCACAGGGTGACAACGCCGCGATGAACGCAATGTTCGTTCGGGCCACCGAGACCTCCGTCGACGTGATCGACCGCAATGTCGTGGTCGCGACGGCGCCGCGCGAACAGGTCGAGACGGTGGGTTGCTCGGAGATCGTCATCACTTCGAACATCGACGCAACGTCTGCCGAGTTCACAGGTCTGACGACCCCGAGCGGCGACCCGGTCTCCGGTGAGCTCACCGGCGACCTCCGGCCGCAGATCGTGGGTGTCTTCAGCGACCTTCCCGATGGACCGGCGCCATCCGGCCTGTCGTTCACTGCAAACGTCGACTCCCGGTTCTCGTTGAGTCCGACGCTCATCAAGTCCATCTCGATCATCGTGGCCATCCTTGCCACGGTCATCGCGCTCGTCGCCCTCAGCCGCCTCGACGGCATGGACGGCCGGGGGCATCGCAGCTTCTTCCCGGCGAACTGGTGGAAGTTCACACCACTCGACGGGGTTGTCGTCGGCACACTGGTGCTCTGGCATTTCATCGGTGCCAATACATCCGACGACGGCTACATACTCAGCATGGCGCGGGTCTCCGAACACGCCGGCTACATGGCCAACTACTACCGCTGGTTCGGCGTCCCCGAAGCACCGTTCGGTTGGTATTACGACGTACTGGCGGCGATGACCAACATTTCGACCGCGAGTCCGTTCATGCGGCTACCCGCACTGATCGCCGGGATCCTCTGCTGGCTGCTGATCAGCCGCGAGGTGGCACCTCGTCTGGGTCGCGCCGTGCGCCGAAACAACGTCGCCCTGTGGACCGCGGGATTCATCTTCCTCGCGTTCTGGCTGCCCTATAACAACGGTCTGCGGCCCGAGCCGATCGTGGCGCTCGGCGCGCTGCTCACCTGGTGCTCGATGGAGCGTGCCATTGCGACCGGACGCCTGTTCCCGGCAGCCATCGCAGTCCTGATCGCTGCGTTCACTCTCGCTGCCGCCCCGACGGGTCTGATGTGCGTGGCTGCCCTGCTCGCGGGTGCGCGACCGATCGTTCGCATCGTCGTGAAGCGTCACCGTGAGGTAGGGACGCTGGCGTTGCTGGCACCGATCGCCGCTGCCGGAACCGTCCTTCTGGTCGTGGTGTTCTACACCCAGACCCTCGCCACCGTGATGGAGGCCACCCGTGTGCGCACCCTGATCGGGCCGAACCTCAAGTGGTTCGAGGACTTCCTGCGGTACTACTTTCTGTTGCTCCCGACCGCCGACGGTTCCCTCCCCCGCCGATTCGCGTTCTTCGCGATGATTCTCTGCCTGTTCGCAACCCTGTTCATCCTGGTGCGTCGCGGACGGATTCCCGGTGTCGCGACTGCTCCGTCGTGGCGGCTGATAGGTGTCGTGATCGGCACGATCTTCTTGATGATGTTCAACCCCACGAAGTCGACTCACCACTTCGGTGCGTACGCGGGCATCGCTGGCTCGCTCGCCGCACTCACCGCGGTCGCGGTGTCGGCTGCGGTTCTCCGGTCTCAGCGCAACCGCACGGTCTTTCTCGCCGGAGTTCTGTTCATGCTGGCGGTGAGCTTCGCCGGTATCAACGGATACTGGTACGTCTCGACCTATGGCGTGCCGTGGTTCGACAAGCCCGTTTCCTTCCAGGGGTACCAGTCCTACACCTTCCTCTACATGCTGTTCGGGGTCGCCCTGGCCGTAGCGGCGTGGCAGCACCTGCGTCAAGGTTTCGCCAAATCATCCGCCGGCAAGAACACACGCAAACGCAGACTCGCCAATAAATTCTTCGCGGCGCCGCTCACCCTCGCTGCCGGGTTGATGGTGTTGTTCGAAGTACTCTCGCTTGCCAAGGGCGCCGTTGCGCAGTACCCGGCGTACTCGCTGGCCCGATCCAACTTCGAGGCCTTGGCCGGACATACCTGTGGACTCGCCGACGACGTCCTCGTGGAGCCCGACACCAACAGCGGAAATCTCAATCCCATAGCCGATCCGTCACAACCGCTGGCTGACCCCGCCAATCCACTGGGCGGCGCGAACCCCGTCGGCTTCTCGCCCAACGGGGTTGCCTCCGATCTGACCGCCGACGCCGTCGCGGCCGTTCCTGGCGAGCGCAGCACCAACGGCCAGAGCGTCGACCCGGGCCTCGATACCGCTTCCGGGGCCGGAACAGGCCAAGTCGGCGTCAACGGCAGCAGCGTCGCACTGCCGTTCGGACTCGACCCCAGCACGACACCCGTCATGGGCAGTTTCCAAGGAGGCGTCCAGGAACCGGCCAGCCTGACGTCGAGCTGGTACGCACTCCCCGAACGCAGCGACGACAGCCCGCTGATCGTTATCTCTGCGGCCGGACGCATATGGTCGGAAGACGCGACCGGCGCCATCACCTACGGGCAGTCACTGCTGCTCGAATACGGCAAACGCCAACCCGACGGCACCGTCGAGCCTCAGGGAACATACCTCCCCAAAGACATCGGGCCGGCACCGTCGTGGCGCAACCTCCGCATCCCGATCAACGAACTGTCCCCGGACGCCGACGCGGTGCGCATCCTCGCCAACGACCCCAACCTCGCCGGCGATCAATGGCTCGCATTCACCGCACCCCGCGTCCCCAAGCTAGAGACCCTCAACTCGATGGTCGGTAGCTCGCAGCCCGTACTGCTGGATTGGGCTGTAGCACTTCAGTTCCCGTGCCAGCATCCATTCGATCACCGGGACGGTGTCGCGCAAATGCCGAACTACCGCATCCTTCCCGACTACGTGCTCGCCAACCTGATGACCAACCAGTGGCAGTCCGAGGAGGGCGGTGGTCCGCTGGGATTCTCGTACATGCTTGCCGGCGCGAACACCGTCCCCACCTACCTGAAGGATGACTGGGATCGCGACTGGGGTTCCCTCGAGCGGCTCGACCGGTACTACCCCGACGCCGTTCCCGCCACACTCGATACCGGAACCGCGACCAGGTCAGGACTTTGGTCACCGGGCACCCTGCGCGTATACGAAAACCCGTAGCCTGCCGCGCCGCGCCACCGCCCGATGTGACATTCGTTCCGTCTGACTGAACGAATGTCACATCGGGTGACAGGCGGACAATGAATTGCGGCGTTGCCCACAGCTTCTCGTTCATCCACAGGCTGATGTCCGACCTGGCGTTTCGTGGCACGTCCCGAGGCATCTCGTACATGCTCTGAGCATGCGACGAGGAACCTGGGCCGACGATCTCTCTGCGACAACCGCGATCAGCCGCGACGGCGTGATTCGGGCGGCCACACTCGAACGGTTGGGTGTCGCGAAGGGGACGATCTCCGCGCGCTGCAACGACGGCGGTCCGTGGCAGCGCATCCTGCCCGGAGTGGTCCTGCTGCACAACGGGCCACCGACAACGCTGCAGCGCAATCTGGCAGCACTCGAATACGGCGGCCCCGATTCGATCCTGTCGGGACACGCAGCTCTGGCCGCATTGGGCTATGCGCAGTCAGCATCGAGAAATGAAGTGCTGCTTCTCATTCCGAACACCCGGCATCGCCGGGACACATCGTATGTGAGAGTTGAACGGACGTGGAGAATGCCCGAGCCGATCGGGCGCGGGCTTCTACGCGTCGCTCCGCACGCCCGTTGTCTACTCGATGCGGGTCGACGCACAGTGCAAGCCGACAGTTGTCGGGCGTTGCTCGCAGGCGGAATCCAACGTGGTGATGTGACGGTGGACGAACTCGCGCGTGAGCTCGCTGCCGGTTCAGACAGGGGAAGCCGGTTGCCCCGCGCAGTGCTGCACGAATTGAGCCACGACGCGCACTCCGTGGCGGAGGTGCATGCTCAGAAGCTGTATTCCAGAAGCGGACTTCCCCCGATGCTGCACAACATCGATGTGTGCTCCGCCGCCGGGCTGTGGATTGCACGCCCCGACGGTTGGCTCGACGACGTCGCCCTCGCCTGGGAGATCGACTCTCTGAAATACCACTTCTCACCAGAACTGCACGAGGCCACGGTCGTACGTCGGGCGCGGATGCAGCGCGAGGGAATCATCGTCGTGACACACCTACCAAAGCAGATCCAGACCGACCCTGCGACTGTGCTCGCGGACTTGCGCGCCGCCTTCTCGCTTGCTGCCTCACGCCCCCGGCCACCAGTCTCCATCTACACAGAAGAGAACCGACGGTCGGCATGACGCGTCTCGTCGCCCAATGTCACATTCGTCTAATCAGACTGACCCGATGGGACATTGGGAGACGAGACCGAAAGAACTACAGAGGCATCAGGTCGTGCTTGCGCGGATTGGGCTCCACCTTCTTGTCGCGCAGCAGCGTCAACGCCTTCCGAATCTCGAGCCGGGTCTTCGACGGCTCGATCACGGCGTCGATGTACCCACGCTCGGCTGCGATGTACGGCGTCGCGATGTTCTCGTTGTAGAAGTTGATCAGCTGGCGACGCACGGCGGGCGCGTTCTCGCCTGCCGCCTCGATCTGCCTGCGGCCGATCAGATCGACGGCCCCCTCGGCGCCCATCACCGCGATACGAGCTGTGGGCCACGCAAAGTTGATGTCTGCACCCAGCTGCTTCGAACCCATGACGGCGTAGGCGCCGCCGTACGCCTTGCGGATCACCACCGTCACCTTCGGCACCGTCGCCAGCACGAACGCGAAGATGAACCGTCCGCCGCGCTTGATGACCCCGATCTTCTCCTGCTCGAGGCCGGGAAGGAAACCGGGAGTATCGACCGCGAATACGAGTGGAATCTCGAACGCGTCGCAGATACGGATGAAATGGGCGGCCTTGTCGGATGCCGCGGCGTCCAGCGCACCGGCCGACACGAGTGGCTGGTTCGCGATCACTCCGACAGTGCGCCCGTCCACTCGCGCGAACCCGGTGATGACGTTCATCGCGACCTGCCCGGAGATCTCGTGGAAATCCCCGTCGTCGAAGATTCGCATGAGAATGTCATGCATGTCGTAGCCGGCGTTATCCGAATCTGGGATAAACGTATCCAGTTCGCGATCGGACGCCGTGATCTCCGGTTCGAGGCCGGGATTGACGATCGGCGGCAGCTCTTTGCAACTCGACGGCATGTAGCTCAGGTAATTGCGAACCCACTCGAATGCAGCCTTCTCGTCCGGTGCGACGTGATGGAGGTTGCCGTACTGGGCCTGATTCCGTGCCCCGCCCAGTTCCTCGAGGCTGATGTCCTCTCCGGTGATCTTGCGAACCACGTCGGGGCCAGTGACGAACATGTACGACTCTTCGGTCGCCACCAGAACGTCCGTGTTGATCGGTGCATACACCGCGCCGCCCGCACACTTGCCCAGAATCACCGAGATCTGCGGGCACATGCCCGACAGCGGTTCCTGGCGACGGCCGAGTTCTGCGTACCAGGCCAGCGAGGTCACCGCATCTTGGACACGGGCCCCCGCCGACTCGTTGATACCGACACAGGGGCAGCCGATCTTGGCGGCAAACTCCATGATGGCGGCCACCTTACGGCCGAACATCTCCCCGACTGCTCCGCCGAACACCGTCTGATCGTGGGAGAAGACCGCCACAGGACGCCCGTCCACGGTGCCGTGCCCGGTGACGACGCCGTCGCCGTACGGATTGTTCGGGTCACCCGGCAACTTCGCGAGTGCACCCATCTCGACGAAGCTGCCGGGATCGAGCAGCATGTCGATGCGGTCACGCGGAGTCGGCAGGCCCTTCGCCTCACGCTTCGCAATGGCCTTGGGCGAACCCGGCGTCTTCGCCGACTCGAGCTTTTCGCGCAGTTCGGCAAGCTTGTCTGCGGTGGTGGTCACTGATGCGCTCCACTTCCGGCGGCCTCGATCTCCGCCAGCTTCTTGGTCAGGTCCGCCCCGACCTTCGCAATGTACGGCTCGTCAACGACTTGAATGTGGTCGCCACCCACATGGATGACCTCGAGGTTCTTCACTGCTTCGCCCCAGCCGCCGTCGGGCTTGCGGGTCTTGAAGGCGGGCTCGAGAACTATCGCGTCGTCGTGGTAGCGATCGGCCATGTAGAGGACGACGTCGCCGTCGTACCGCTGCAGTTCAGCCGTTTGAATCGCCCGGTTGTCGAGCCAAGATGTGCGCTGATGCTCGATGATCCCGCCTGGGATTTTAGCTCCGCTCAACTTGAGCAGATCCATCAAGATCTTGATCTGCTCGTCGTCGCTCTCTGCGGCCGCGAGTTTGTCGTACGGCAGCGGGTAGTCCACGTTGTAGGTCTTCTTCGCGAAGGCGGCGTACCGCTGCCAGCGCTTGCGGATCTCTTCCGGGGTTTCCTCGACCTTCTCACCGGCCATCACGGTGTCGATGAGGCCGACGATCCGAACATCGGCGCCGGACTCGCGCAGCAATCTCGCCACCGCATAGGCCAGCACCCCACCGAGCGACCAGCCGCAGAGCACGTACGGTCCGTCACCCTGGATCTCCCGAATGAGAGGCAGGTACTCAGCCGCGCGCACCTCGATCGGCCCCTCGGTACGTTCGAGTCCGTACATCGGGGTGTCCGCCGGCAGACGCCTGAGCAGTGGCTCGTACGCCACGGTGGAACCACCGGCGGGGTGGAACACGAAGACCGGCACTGCCGTGGAGCCTGCGGGGCGAGGCCGCAGCGCCCTGACCAGTCCGTCGATCTTGTCTGCGTCCTCGAGGAACCCGCGCACCACATTGGCCAGTTCCTCAATGGTGGTGGAGTCGAGCACGTCGTCGAACGTGATGTCTCCGTTCGCCCGCTCCGACAACCTCGCAGCGAGCTTTTCCGCCGTCTCGTCGCTGAGGATCGGAAGCGTGTTGAAGATGCCCTTCGCCGACTCGCCGGTGACGACGGCCCACGTGGCGAATGTCAGGCGCTCGGCCGCATCACGAGGCGGTACGTTCGTGTCGGTCGCGTCAGCCGGTTCTTCCTCGCTGCCCGGGGTAGCGGCCCCGGCGTCACTGCCGGTCTGGGCGTCACGGTCGGCCTCAACAGCCTCGCCGGCCTCGGTCTCACGGTCGGCCTCTCCGGCCTCGGTCTCACGGTCGGCCTCTCCGGCCTCCTCCGCTTCCCGCTGCGCTTTCTGACTGTCGGCCAGCGCCTGCACTTCTTCTCGGTTCTCCACCGCGTAGCGCAGGTATTTGGCAACCTCCAGAAGGTTCGCATCACGGACGGCCTGCAACTGCAATTGCGGAATATCGAATTCGTACTCGACACGGTTCTTGATCCGCACAGCCATCAGCGAGTCGAGGCCCAACTCGACAAGCGGGATCTCTGCAGGCAGGTCCTCCGTGGCGTAGCCCATCGACTCCGCGACGATCAGCGTCAGACGCTCCTCGAGCGTCTGCGAACCGTTCGGATCCCACTTCTCACCGATGTCATCGACGACCTCCGGCAACTCCTCCATGGGAGAGCTGGACTTCACCGGTGCAGCCAGGACGGGTTCGGGCAGGGCGTCACCGGAGGTGACCGCAGCCTCGAACAACAGCGTGAAACTCGCTCCGGTTCGGGCGTGCACCTGCAGCGATGCTCCACCCGGATGAGAGTTGAGCGTCGTGGTCAGCGTTCCCTCGGCGGGAACGTGTGCGTGCAATACGGACGCTGTGAGCGTCACGTCGGACAACACCTGGGACGCGGCAGCGGTTGCCAACGCGGGCAAGTCGGTGACAGCACCGGCCTGAACCTCCCACGCGTGCCGGCCGTCCGGCAACGACACGTGCGCTCCCGGAACGCGGGTGTTGCCACTCGAATTGACCCGGGTCTCCAACCAGTACGGCTTGCGGATCCACGCGGTGCGCGGGAGCTCGGCGAAGCCTCCCTCGGGCAGCAGCGACGACAGATCGACGGCATGCCCGTGCACGTACAACTGAGCGAGCGCGGAGAGGACACCGAGTGGCTCGTCCTCCTTGCGCTTGAGCGTCTGGATCAGCTGCATATCGTGCAAGCCCGCGTCGAAGGCGGTGGCGGCCACGGACATAAGTGCCACGGGGTTGGGTGCCAACTCCACAAATGTGGTGTGACCAGAGCCGACCGCAAGCCGGACGGCGTTGGTGAAGTACACGCTGTGGCGCAACCCCTTGGTCCAGTACTCCTCGCGGTGGATCGGCTCGTGGCCGGCGCGGTAGAAGGTCTCCTTGTCGACCGAGGAGTACACACCGAGTTTCAGCTTGTTCGGCGCGATTCCGGCGAGCTCGGCGGCCAGTTCGCCCAGCAGCGGATCGACCTGGGAGGTGTGGCTCGCGCCCTTCGTCTTGAGAACGCGTGCCATCTTCTCTTCGCCTTCGGCGCGCGCAACGATGGCGTTGACCTCGGACTCGGGGCCACCGATCACGGTGTGCGTCGGAGCCGCGTACACGCAGACCTCGAGGTGGGGGAAGTCGGGAAGAACGCTCCCGATCTCCTCCGCGCTGTACTCGACGAGCGCCATGAGACGAATGTCGTCGCCCTCGAGCAGCGCCTCGGCCTCACCCATCAGCCGGGAGCGGGCACAGATCACGCGCACCGCGTCCTCGAGCGGCAGACCACCCGAGATGTAGGCAGCGGCAGCCTCACCCATGGAGTGTCCGACGACAGCCTCGGCGTCGGCGCCATGGTGACGCAGGAGCGCTGCCAAACCGATCTGAATCACAAAGATGCCGACCTGCGACGTCTCGACGTCATAGTCGATCGAGTCGTCGAGGAACTTCTCCTTCATGGAGTAGCCGGCCTCATCCTCGATCAGCGCGTCGACCTCGTCGACCGCGGCCGCGAAGACCGAGTTCTCCAGATACAACTGCTTGGCCATCTTGCGATGCTGCGAACCGAAGCCCGAGAGGACCCAGACGGGGCCCTGCGGTGACGGCGAATCCGCTGAGAACACTCCCTGGCCCGGCTTACCGGCGGCAACCGCACGTAACCCGGTGATTGCCTCGGCGCGGGTCTTGGCGAGCACCACCGCACGCGATCGGCCGTGGTTGCGGCGTGCAAGAGTTCGGGCGACGTCGGCGAGCGGAGTAGTGCTGCCCTCCTCGGTCTCTAGCCAGTCAGCGAGATCCGATGCTGCACGGCGACGACGCGACGGCAACGCACCGGATACCGCGAGCACCACTGTCTGCTCGGCACTCTGCGACTCCGGCGCTTCGGATGCCCCCTGCGACTCCGTCGCTTCAGATCCGTCTGTCGCCGGGGCCTCGGGCGCCTCTTCTGCCTCGTTCACCGAAGGTCCGGTGTACTCACGCACCACCACGTGAGCGTTGGTGCCGCCGAAGCCGAACCCGGACACGCCTGCGATGGCGGAACCGGTGTATCGCGGCCAGGCCGCGCCCTCGGGGATCACCTGCAGGTGCGCTTTGTCGAAGGCGATGTATGGATTGGGACCCGCGAAATTCAGCGTGGGCGGCAACGCGTCTTCCCGCATAGACAGGACGACCTTGATCAACCCGGCGGCTCCTGCGGCGGCCTCGAGGTGCCCGAAGTTGGTCTTGGCGGAACCGAGCAGCGCGGGCTGGTCGTCGGCGCGTCCACGGCCGACGACGCGCCCGAGCGCATCAGCCTCGATGGGGTCGCCGAGGATCGTTCCGGTGCCGTGAGCCTCGATATAGTCGACCCCCGCCGGATTGATACCGGCGTCGCGGTACGCGTGCCGCAGCACATCGGCCTGCGCGTCGGGGTTCGGGGCGGCAAGACCGTTGGAACGCCCGTCCTGGTTGACCGCGCTGCCCGCGATGACTGCCAGAACCTCGTCCCCGTCGCGCTCAGCGTCGTCGAGGCGCTTGAGCACGAGGAGACCACCGCCCTCGGCGCGAATCATGCCGTCGGCGTCAGAGGAGAATGCCTTGATCCGGCCGTTCTTCGCCATCACATCCAACTGGTCGAATCCCAGTGTGGCGGGTGGGGCGATAAGCATGTTGACGCCACCGGCGAGCGCGACTTCCGATTCACCGGACCGCAGCGAACGCACCGCCTGGTGCACAGCAACCAGCGAAGAGGAACACGCGGTATCGATGGCGACGGACGGGCCGCGGAAATCGTAGAAGTAGGAGACTCGGTTGGCGACGATGGACGTCGCCGTACCGGTCAGCGCGTAGGGGTGCGCGTTGGTCGGGTCGCTGACCGCAAGAAGTTGATAATCGTTGGCGGAGCTACCGATGAAGACACCGACCTCCCCACCCTTCAGGCTGCTCGCAGGAATACGGGCGTGCTCGAGCGCCTCCCAGGTCAGTTCCATCGCCAGACGCTGCTGAGGGTCGACGTTGACGACCTCGAGCGGGGACATCGCGAAGAACTCGGCGTCGAAGCCCTTCAGGTCGTCGAGGTAGCCGCCGAGCGTGTTGGCCTTCTCGATCGCAGCCTTGATCTGCGGGTCGGAGGCGAACTCCTCCCAACGACCTTCGGGTAGCTCCGAGATGCCGTCGCGGCCCTCCGCGAGCATCTCCCACATCTGCGCGGGAGTCGTTCCCGCGCCCGGGAACCGCGTGGCCAACCCGACGATCGCGATGTCGTGCGCGTCCGACGACGGAGCCGACGCGTAGTACGCGGCGTCGACTCCGTCGTCGGTCTGCTCGGGTTCACCCTCGATGATGCGGGTAGCGAGCGACGCGATGGTGGGGTGCTGATAGGCAACGGTCGCGGTGAGCGTGACACCCACGAGTTCCTCGATCTCACCACTGAGAGCGACGGCATCCCGAGACGACAGACCGAACTCTTCCATCGGACGGTCGTCGGTGATCTGCTCGATCGGTTGCCCGGTGACGTCGGCGATCCAGTTGCGCAGCCACTCACGCAACTGCGCAACCGTCAGGTCACCGGCACCGCCGGACCCATCTCCCGTCGCTTCGCTCGCCGTCACTTCGCTCGCCCGGTCACGATCATCATCTATTTCAGCCATCAGCTCACCAAGCTACCCGTCAGGAAGTGGACTTATTCGTCAAACGCTATCGGGGAAGGCATTTTGCTTGTGCCCTCCGCGCAAGGTGCCCTCGATGTAGCTCGCCTTGCATGCCCGGCGCGCGATCTTTCCGCTCGATGTTCGAGGGATCGAACCCGCGGGCACCAACAGGACGTCCCGCGCGGTCACACCGTGTCTGGTCGACAGCGCCGCGCGCACCGTATCTGCGATGGGCTGCGGGTCGGCCTTGCCCGCTCCAGGAGCGCGCTCGGCCACGACCACGAGTTGCTCTGACGAATCCTCCGGGTCGAAGTTCAGGCCGGAATGAGAATTCGCGAACACAACGGAAGGCAACTCGTTGGCGGGAACCGAGAATGCTGCGACGAAGCCGGGACGCAGAGCAGAACTGGCCTCCTGCGCCGATACCTCGAGGTCCTGCGGGTAGTGGTTGCGGCCGTCGACGATTACGAGGTCCTTGACGCGTCCGGTGATGAACAACTCGCCGTCCACGTAGACACCGAAGTCACCGGTACGCATCCAATTGGCGTCCGAGGGCGCTCCCTCGGTGTGGCTACCATCGGTGAGAGGGGTCGCGAGCTTGTTATAAAACGTCTCGGCGGTCTCGTTCGTGCGACCCCAGTAGCCGGCTCCGATGTTCTCGCCGTGCAGCCAGATCTCTCCTACGTGGCCGTCGGGTTGCTCAGTGCCCGTCTCCGGGTCGACGATGGCGGCCCACTGACTGCGCGCAACGTAGCCACAGGAAACCTGCGGGATGGCGTTCTCGGCGTCCTGGTCGACCTTGACGACACGGCCGGAGTTGAGTGCGTTGCGATCGACATATATGACGCGTGCCTCGTCCGAATGCCGCGTGGACGACACGAACAGCGTTGCCTCCGCCATGCCGTAGGAGGGCTTGATGGCCGTTTTCGCCAGGCCGTAAGGCGCGAACGCCTCGTTGAACTTTCGCATCGACGACGTGGTGACAGGTTCACTGCCATTGATGAGGCCGATCACGTTGCTCAGGTCGAGAACTTCGCCGTTCTTGGGCAAACCCCGTGCCGCAGCGTGCTCGAACGCAAAGTTCGGCGCCGCGGCGAAGGTACCCGCACCGTCGGACACGGCAGCAAGTTCCTTGATCCACCGGTACGGACGCTGCACGAACGCTCGCGGACTCATGATGGTGATGTACTGGCCGCCCAGAGCGGGAATGATGACCGTCAACAATCCCATGTCGTGGAACAGCGGCAACCACGTGACGCCTCGCGACTGTTCGGTGAGTTCGAGGGAATCGACCATCTGCAATACGTTGATACCCACCGCGCGGTGTGTGATCTCCACACCGGCGGGTACGCGGGTCGAGCCCGACGTGTACTGCAGGTACGCAATGTCGTCGAGAGCGATCTCCGGGCGCACCCAGTTCTCTCCGACGCTGTCCGGGATCGCGTCGACGGCAATGACACGGGGCCGCTCGGCAGCGGGAAGGGACCGGAAGAACTCACGAACTCCGGCGGCGGAGGAGGTGGCCGTCAGAATTGCAGAAGGCTTGCAGTCCCCGAGGACGGCGTGAAGCCGATCGGTGTGTCCGGGCTCATTGGGATCGAATAGCGGCACGGCGATGGTGCCGGCATGGATGGCCGCAAAGAAGGAGACGACGTAGTCGAGACCCTGCGGCGCCAAGACCGCCACGCGGTCTCCGCGCTTCGTCACCTGCTCGAGACGAGTCGCGACGGCACGTATGCGGTGTCCGAACTGGTCCCAGGTCAGCTCATGGACTTCGCCGTCGCGCTCACGCGAGTAGTCGATGTAGCGGTAAGCCAGGTCGTCCGCGTTCTCGCGGGTATGCCTCTGGACGTAATCGACCAGCGTATTCTCGGCGTCGAGCCTGATTCGGCCCATCTCGTCGATAAAGTCGTCGAACAGCGCTTTCATTCCATCTCCTCCGAAGCGATCACACAGACATGCCACCATGACCGCGCCCCAGACTTCGTTCGCCTAATCGGATCTTGTCCAACTTGTGGGTTCGCGTGAATCGCGAATGCCCTAGACACGTACTAATCGATCGCAAACCATCGATATGTTACAGATCGGCCTCACTGCCCTTGTTTTCACCGCATCTACTCGCCTTTCAGCTGCGAGATGATAGGTGCAAACGCATCCATCTGGGTGGGAAATACACCGACATAGGACATTGTGGTTGCTTGCCGCACCATGCGGATCTGGTCCGCGATCTCATCGAAACTTCCGATCGCGAGATACGGCGAACTCAGGATGTCCTCGACGGACAGTTTTGTATCGACCTCGATGTTCGGCGGAAAACCCTGATCGAGCGCCGCCAGCGCCATCTCGGCGGTCTGCTCGCGGTCGTCGGTGATGACAATGGTCGTGATCGTCCAATTGAGTTCGATGTCGTCGAAACGGTCACCGGCGGCTTCACGGATGCGATCGACGCGTTCGATGGTCTTCTCGAGCGTGACCCCAGACAGCAGGAGCTTGCCTTCCTTACTTGTGGGGGTCGCCACAGAAATGATGTCTGCGTAGTTCGCCGCTAGTGCCAGCATCTTGGGCCCACCGCCGCCAACCGCGATGGGAGGCCGCGGGCCTTGTCGTGGCCTCGGGCTGCCTTTGAGCCCTTTGATTTGGTAGTACTCGCCATCAAAGTTGCATTCTTGACCGCGCAGCAGCGTGTCGAGGATCTGGAGAGTCTCTTCGAGCTTCGCTATTCGCACGGCAGGCCGCTCGTAGTCGATACCGCCTTTGTCGAACTCTTCCTTCATCCACCCGGCCCCGATGCCGAGTTCTAGGCGGCCACCGGAGAGGACGTCGATTGTGGCCGCGTCCTTCGCAAGGATTGCCGGATGCCGGAAGCCGTTAGCGAGCACGGCTGTCCCCAGACGAATCTTGTCTGTGGCGACCGCGAGCGCGCCCAACGCCGCGATCGGACCTACCTGATTGCCCAGGTGGTCGGGGATCATGAAGCTGTCGAATCCGAGTTCCTCGGCCTTTTGCGCGAGCTTGACGAACCTACGGGCGCCACCCTCTTCGGCGTTGCCTTCTCCGCCGGCCGCAAATCGAAACTTGCGCAACGACCTGGAGTCGGAACTCATGGATAGCCTCTCCTGTGTGGTACATCCGCAATGCGGGACGCGAACATCGCCGGGCCCGTTTCGGTGGTAAGGCGGACTCGTGGTACAGCGATAGTGCAGCACTCTACATCCGCCGAGCACCGCACACTACCGGTCAGTAAAGGATTCGCCAATAGGAGCAAATGATTCACCGTCGGCAACCGGACCGACCCCGTCCCCTCAGGGAATCAATAGTGAGCGGGGAAGGGAGCAGCCTCGATCTTCTGGGCAGCCCAATCCTCAATCCATTGCGTGGCTGTCGTACCCGAGTCGTCCACTACGTATGAGTTGTACATCGCGTGGACCGGGTTGTTGTTGTACTCGAGCAGTCGCAGACCACTGCTGAGCCAATTACTCGGCTTCAACGCCTTGGGTGGGGCGTCACAGATGCCGTCCGACGGAGCGCAGATGTCCACGGTGCGGTCGGCGAGATCACCGAATCCTCCGGGACGCGGACCGGTCATCGTGATTCCGGGGATCTTCAGACCGTCCAACGAGAGTTCGGCACCGACTCCGGTGACCGGTGTTCCGATGTAGATGGCTGTGCCCGGGTCGCGGCGGCCATCGGCGATCAGCCCGACGCCCAGTACGAGGTCAGCGGGGACGGGGCCGTCACCATTGCCGATGCTCGACGCCACGTCACCTGCGATCACGGCACCCTGTGAGAAGCCGGTAAGCACGAAACTTGTCAGAGGGCACTCCTGGTGGCGCCGGAGCAGGATGTCATTGGTAGCGGCAGTGCCAGCCGCGCGACTCTTGTTGTACGACGCCTGCCCATCCGGCGGGATGGCCACCGGATTGGAGAACTGCGCGACGTACGGAACCGTGTAAACGTCGGCGCGGGAAGATTCGAACTGCTCCTGCAGCGGACGAGATATGTTCAGCATCAACGACGCCGGGTTGGACGAAGGGTTGTACGGATCGTCCGTCTCGCTGGACTCCCACGTTCCAGGAATGACCACGACCTGAACGTCGGGACAGCTAGCCGACTGAGCGTTCGGGCGTTCCGGACCAGGCGGGACCGGGATCGGCTTGGGTACCCGACCGGCGAGGAGATACCAAAGTGCGATCATCGCAGCGAGAATCACCGCAAGGATCACGATGAGCACCACCAATTTGCGCAGGCGGCTGCTCTTCTTCCGGGTTCCTCGCCTGGTCGAAATCATTGACGTCTACTTGCAGTAGGTCGCGTTCGCGACATCCACATAGGTCTGGGCGTCCGCCGCAGCCTGCTCGTCGGTCAGTTGCCTACCCGCGGCCGACGCCTCGGTACCGACCATCGCAGTGACGAACACCATCGTGACCGAACCGCTCTGACCTTCCGCCTCGGCCTGGCAGATGAAGTCGGCCGTGCTGATCGCCGTGCTGCCGTCACCCGACGGCTCGATGCCCGCGTCCCTGAGAGCATCGAGGAACCGCTGCCCGTCTCCGCTGACCGGGACCTGGTCGGGCCCGGGGAAATCCTCCGGAAGCGCCTCGGGCTCGCTGGGCGGAGCCGTGGCTGCTTCACCTGGGCTCGTCACCGGTGCAGGAGTGGACTCGCCGGCATCGGGGGCATCGGGGGCATCTGCGGCCGCACCTTCGTCGGCGGACTCGGCAGCAGACGTAGTCGTGCTCGCCGACGGGGTGGAGGTAGCGGTGACGTCGTCACTCCCGCACGCTGCGAGCAGTCCAGCCGCTGCAAGTGCCATCGCGCCGATCGCGACCTTCCGCCCGGCGATAGTGCCGATACGTGAGTGCTGCGCCATCTATATCCGTCCTTAGCTCTTCAAGTCAGCTCTTCAAGTCGTTGCCTCTAGCAAGGCTACAGTCGCAGGGGGCGAGACCAGAGCCATCTGCCCTGGTCCCGCCCCCTGCGTGTGGGATATCTAACGCGAAACGTCAGTGAACCTCGGCGTTGCCGTCGATCAGGGTGATGTTGCCGAACTGGAAGTTCTGCTGGACACCACCTGGGATCGCGAACTTGTCGCTGATCGGGAATCCGAGACGTCCGGCCTCGTAGCCAACGCTCGCCCATGCGTCGAAGATCGGCCCGTTCTCGACGGCCCAGGCGCCCGACAACGGACTCCAGTAGATGTTGCCGCCCTCGAACTCGTTGAACCGACCCCCGGCGCCGACAGCGACTTCATTCGTCTTCGGGAATCCGAGCCAGCCGCCCTCGTAGCCGAGTTCGGCGTACTTGTCCATGATCAGCCCCTGCACCGAATGCGCGCCATTGGCCGGACTCCAGTACATGCCACCGATCTCGAACCCCTGCACCGCACCTTCCTTGCCGGGTGTGGCGATTTCGTCGGCCACGGGGTATCCGAGCGGTCCGCCTTCCCAACCCTGGTTGGCCCACTCGTCACGGATTGCGCCGCGGACCGGATGCGCACCGGTCTGAGGGGTCCAGTAGATGGAGCCTTTCTCGAAGTGGTTGAAGCGACCGCGGCCGTCCGGAGCTCCCAGATCGGGAGTCGTCGGGAATCCGAGCGGCCCTCCAGGACCACCGCTCACTTGGTATGCACCGCCGATGGCACCAGCCACCGGATTCGCACCGATGTCGGACTTGGCGAAGATCCGGCCGTTCGTGAAGTCCTGAACCGTACCGCCCGGAACGCCGTATTCCGGAGTCAAGCAGGCACCGACCCACGAGTTGGCGCCCGCCGCGTCGGCGATGGCGCCCGAGGTTCCGCACGCCGGCTTGTTGGCCTCGACGTTGACGGCATTGGCGAGCTGAGGCCACAACTGATGAAGCTCGAACTGCCAGTATGGCCACGAGTGTGTGCCGGACGGACGGTAGTTGACCTGTGCCGGGATGCCCAGCTTGTTGAGCTTGGTCGCGAACGTCTGCGAAGTCAGGCGCGACAGAATCTCGAGCCCCATGCCCGCGTAGTTGGTGCTGACACCGGGGATACCCGAAGCCTGGTCGTAGGGGCCTGTGGTTCCGCTACCGCTGGAGATGTAGAGGCTGACGCCCTTGAGCTTGTCGGCGAGCAGGTAGGGATCGTGTTCTTCCCATGCCGGGTTCGACGGCCGACCCCACATCTTGTCGGCATCGAAACCACCCGCGTCACTCATCGCGTAGGCCACCGCCTGCGGCATGCCGAGTGCGGTGGTGGTGAGTATGCCCGACAGCGAGCCCGCGAAGTTGAAAAATCCCGGGTTGCGGGCCGCGAGGAACATCGCCGATGTTCCGCCCATGGACAGTCCGACGACGCCACGTGTCTGCGTCGTGCGCCAGTCGCTCTCGAGGATGGGTGGGAGTTCCTTCGTGAGGAACGTCTCCCACTGGTAGTTCTGACCGTTGTCCTGGGCCAGCCAGTCTGAGTAGAAACTCGATTCGCCACCCACCGGGAGGACGACGTTGACGTTCTTGTCCGCGAAGAACTGCTCGGCGTCGGTCTCGAGCGTCCAGCCGTTCTCATTGTCCTGTGCACGCAGACCGTCGAGCATGTACACAGCCGGGAATTTCTCGTCCGGGTTCAGGTACCAGTCGCGTGCCAGCAGGAGCTGGACCTGGATCGGCACCCCCATCGCCGGCGAGTTGACCCAGAGCGCAACGCGGCGTTCGGACAGCCAGTCGACGTGATCGACCGTGGCACCGGCGCTCGGCATCGGAGCCTGCGCGGCGGCCGGCGATGCATGGGCGGCAACCGGCGCCGCCGAAACGGTGGCGGTCTGGGTCAACCCAACCGCCACCGGTACGACGAGCGCGGCTGCGAGCGAAGTGAGCACTCCTGTTCGACGACGTTTGACCGCCGCCCGCTGACGTTCCGCACTGAACAGGCCTACTCGCATGACTTCACTCTCTCTCCTGCGCGTGGAGACCAAGACACGGAGCAAGGCCTCGCGTTGCACGGAGCAAGGCCTCGCGTTCCCGTTCTTTCTTACACGCAATCAGCGAACCGGTGGGGATGGCGCGCTGTTACCGCTGTTTCCACAGTTGCAATTGTTATGTCCAGATGACACTTCGTTCGGCTACCCGATCGTGTTACTCAGGTCCGGGGCAAGATCATAGATCTGCTGCTCCCAGTAGCGCCACGCATGGATTCCGCGGGACGGAAAACTGTAGGTGACGTTCTTTGCCCCGATGGCAGACATCTTGACCTGGAACGCACGTGTGTTCGCGCGCGACAGGACCTCGAGGCCAGCACCGGTGCTCGCGTTGAACACGTCCATGAAGCCAGTCGGCGCCGGTCCGCCCTTCGCAGGAATGCCATTCGCGGCCGACACCCACACGCGAGTGCCGTTGTCACGAAGCTTGTCGGCGAAGACGAACGGATCGTTACGGAGCCACCCATTGCTCCAAGGCGGGCCCCACATCGCGTCCACGTTGTACCGACCGGCGTCGAGCATCGCCAGGCGGATCGCCTCGCGCATGCCGGGGGCCGAGATGTTCAGGTAACCGGACAGCGAGCCCGCGTAGTTGAACTGCTCGGGGTGGTACGCAGCGAGGGTCAGGGCGGCACTACCACCCATCGACAGGCCGATGACGCCGTTGCGGGTGGCCTGGAACCCGAGGCGGTCGCGCAACGCATTGGGGAGGTCCTGGGTGAGGAATGTCTCCCACATGTACTTGTTCTCTTGGCCGTTCAGGTTCGAAGCCCGCTCCCAGTCGGCATAGAAACTCGATTGACCACCAACGGGCTGCACGACGTTGATGTTCCAAGACGACAGGAACGCGCCCGCGTCGGTGTTGAGCTCCCAGCCGCTGAAGTCGTCCTGCGCACGCAGTCCGTCGAGCAGGTAGACCACGCGCTGGGTGTTGCCGTCAGCGGCACGCCAGATGCGGCTCTTGATCGGGCCCATGCTCGAGTCCACCCAGAAGTCTTCGGCTGCGGGGTCGATGGCCGCCGAGGCTGTTGCGCCGCCGACCATCGTCACACCCAGTGGCACCGCGACCGCCAGAACAAGCGCGGCGGCTGTACGCCTCACCCATCCGCTCATCCTTCTTGAACCCCGTTCTCGCATAGACTCCTCTTCCCTCCGCTCGAGACCCCCTTCGGGCCGCGTCTGCGGCGCGAAGCAGATAACTCCCGTTAGTTCTCACGTAGACGCCACCCGCACAGCGGCGGCTGCGTGGGTGGCGTCTGGACGCGATTACCCTACTGACAAAACAGGCCAAAGCACACATCTGGGTTGAATTGCATGGAGTTCAATCGTGCAACATCGGTCTCATCAGCCCGCTGCGTTTCGCGAGAATGCCGCCACACCGAAAACGACGTAGCGGCATCCGTGCAGTGCACAGCCTGAAGATCACCAGGCGTTCATAGTGTCGAGGATCTGACCACGGGCCTTGAAGAGCTCCTCACCCCAGTACGGCCACGTATGCGTGCCGGCCGCCGGGAAGTCGTAGGTTGCCGGGATACCGAGCGAAACCAGACGCGCCTGGAATGCACGTGTATTGGCCAGAGCGAGAGCCTCGAGGCCCATGGCGTTGGCAGTATTGAATACGCCGACTACGGAAGTCGGGTTGTCTAGCGGGCCGGGTAGGCCGCTGGCAGCCGAAATATACATTGACAGACCCCTCAGGCGCGGAGCGAACACGAAGGGATCGTTCCGCAGCCACGCCGAGTTCCAGGGAGGTCCCCACATCGCGTCGACATTGAACCCACCGGCATCGAGCATTGCCAACCGGATCGCCTCACGCATCCCCGGCGCGGAGATGTTCAAATAGCCGGACAGCGAACCGGCGAATTTGAATTGTTCGCGGTGGTAGGCGGCGAGCGTCAGAGCCGCGCTTCCGCCCATCGACAGGCCGAGGACGGCGTTGTTGGTCGGTGACACGCCGTAATCGGCGAGAAATTCCGGCAGATCCTTCGTCAGGAAGGTCTCCCACTTGTAGGTGAACTTCTGCCCGTTGAAGTTCGACGGTGCATACCAGTCGGTATAGAAGCTGGACTCACCACCGACAGGCATCACCAGGGTTAGGTTGTCGTCACGGAACTGATCCAGGGCGTTCGTCTCGAAACTCCACGCATTTCGATCATTCTGGGCGCGCAGCCCGTCGAGTAGATAGAGGGCCGCGTTACCGCCGCGGGCCGCCCACTGGACTTGGACCTTGATGTTGCCCATCGATGACGGAACCCACAGCTCGTCGTAGCCGCCCGCGGGCGCGGTCCGGGCGGGCCCCGCGTGGATCGGTGCTGCTAGCGCGCCAGTCCCGCCGACGATTCCTGCGCCCAGTGGCAGTACCAATGCGAGGGCACCTACCGCCATCGCACGCTGCTTGAGGCGATGAAACAACCTCGGTCGGGCAAAACGCATGGAAACTGCTCGCTCTCTTCGTCTGCGGTTCCGCCACGGGCGGCTCCGGCGGATTCCGTCGGGGAACAGGCGACTGTCCTGGTCCGAATCTCTCCGGCTCCGGCAGCGGACGTCTTTGAAGTCACACTGCGTTCGGTGAACCGGATGCCATAGGGAAGGTCCCTGACAATCGTTCGCACAGCCCTTTCAGAGAAGATCCCGAACGCCGCCACCGTTCACTCATCATCGGTGCGGATCATCGCCGCCGGACCCATTGTTACACAAACGAGATGCGCTGCTCCGTGCTCGAGATCCGTCTGGTACCGCACCCAAACGCCGTCGGACCGGGCGAGATCTATGGTCCAGATTCAGGAAAAGGCGGCTCGAGATTGCACCTTTGAATTTCGTATGCGGGAACTCGGTCGAATCGATAGTTCGCGAAATGCAGTGCGCCCTTGAAATTTTGCTTGAAGCGCGCCCACGTCAATTCCGACCGGTACGACGTCAGTAAATCTTGCGTCTCCGGGCAGGTGATTGCGACCTTCGCTTCCGCGACCCATTCCTCGTCCATGAATGCGGGCAGCCACGGGTGCTTTTCGTTCATTCCCGTGTCGACCACAACCCAGTCGGGGTAAAGGTTCTTGTCATGGCCGATTCTGCCGTCGTCCAAGCGTTCGGTGTGCGCGGCAAGTGGATAGGCGAGTCCCATCTGGTCGAGGACCCGTACGTCGAGATTGACGTTCATACTCGTCATGCCGAGGTTCAGGAAGTAAACGGTGTGTCCGGCACCGCCGTCCGGAATCGGTAGGGGCGGTGGATCGACGAACCAGTAGTTGAAGTCGCCGGCCGGGAGGAGCAGGCCACCGTCGGGGGTGTTCGCGATGGCCTGAACCATGGCGCGCATACGCGGGTAGTCGAGGTAGTCCTCTGCACGAATCGGGTGCGCGTGGCCCGTATTGAGAACGTAGAACGCGCGTTCGTCGACGATGCCGGAACGCCCGACGACGGCGCCTTCCGGCATCCCTGTGGTATTCGCGGCGAAAAAACGCCCACAGGGCGGTGCCGAACCACAGGAATGCTGTCGTCAGAAATACCGATGTTTCCTTATTCCGCCCCCACGAGGACCGATCCGGAATTCTCAGCGGGACGACTGCGACCGGAACGATGAAGCAGAAGAGGACCGGAAGCAGAACGCGGCCGTGCATGAAGTCGCCGCCCACTCGCAGCGAGTAGAGAGCGAGGATCAGACCGCTCACGAGAATGAAGGCAACTACGGCCTTCTGCGTCCGGAGCGAAGACCGTAGGAGGGCCACTCGACCCCCGTCGGTGTGACGAACACCACTCTCGAGGAGCTTGTCTCGACCCCGGTAGGCGATTATCGCGCCGATCAAGAGGAACAGCAGCGGTAGCCACAGCAGGTACGGGCCGACGAGGTTCCACAGATACGCGAAGCCCTGTGCCCACTTGGCGCCACCGGCGTCCTTCGATACCGCTGTGTTCGGGTACGGGAGCGCGTAGTAACCCATGCGCCAGATTTGGTAGGCCACCGGGACGATGCCCGCAACGACCACCATCGCCACACGCACCGCGACGGTCAGACCCTGCGCGAAGAAGATCATGGCCAGCGAAAGCGCCGCGAGAATCGCCAACTCGGGGCGTACCAGCGGTCCCATACCCGCTGTGAACGCGAGGATCAGCACCGATGCGGTGGAAGGGCTCGCCTGCTGGCTCCAGCGGATCATCAGTAACCAGAGCAGCGCGATCCAGAAGATGACCAGGCAGGTTTCAAGTCCCGAGGTGGCGAAATCGCGGGCCGGGGGCACTGCGATATAGACGAGCACACCCGCAGGCATCAGCAACAACGTGCCGCCCGACGCGAATGATCCACGCCGGTACAGTCGCGCGGTTCCCAACATGGCGAGCACGATCGTCGAAGTGGACAAGACCAGCGCGATCGTCAGAACGACGTACTCGAGTCTCACCTGCGAGAGCCAGCTGAAGGCGTAGACGATGTACGTCCACGCAGTGCTTGTGTTCGTCTCGACACGCTCGCCCACATTGAAGACGGGACCGTTGCCCGCGAGCAGGTTGCGCACAGTGCGCAGCACGATGAGACCGTCGTCGGCAATCCATCGTCGTTCCCACGCGCCCCAGAACATCAGGAAAGCCGAAATGGCCACACCTGAGAAGAAGACCACCCTCGACAAGATGGTCCACTGCTGGGCTTCGATGGCCCTCTTCGCGGCGGTGTCCGGCTCCTCGGCACCGCCCACCACATCAGACGAGGTAGACAGCGACACCCACCACTCCGATCCAGGCGACCGCGAGAAGCTGGAGCACCCGGTCACCGAGCGCGATCTCTTCGGGTTCTCCCGCCTCGCCGCCATCGACGTCGACGGCGTAGCGCAGGATCGCGATGGTGAAAGGCACCATGGAGATGGCGTACCAGTTGGTGCCCTTCACGTCGTCCTGCTCGAACGCCCAGAGCCCGTAGCAGAGCACAACGGCGGTGGCGCTGAGAGTCCATACGAAACGCAGGTAGGTCGTGGTGTAGTTCTCCAGCGACTTACGGATCTTCGCGCCCGTGTGCTCGGCGAGCTGCAACTCTGCGTACCGCTTGCCTGCCGCCATGAACAACGAGCCGAACGCCATGACCAACAGGAACCACTGCGACAGATCGATTTCGGCGGCCACACCGCCGGCGATTGCGCGCAGAAGGAACCCGGACGAGACGATGCAGATGTCGAGCACGGCCTGATGTTTGAGACCGAAGCAGTACGCCAGCTGGATGCCGATGTAGACCGCCATCACGACCGCGAGCTGCCAGTTGGCGGCGAACGACAGAGCAATCGAGCCGGCGAGCAGCACGACCGCCAACCCGTACGCGAGATTGATGGGCAGCACGCCGGCCGCGATGGGGCGGAAGCGCTTGGTGGGGTGCGCACGGTCCGCCTCGACGTCCAAAGCATCGTTGACGAGGTAGATGCCCGATGCCGCCATGCAGAAGACCACGAATGCGAGCGCTACCGGGATCAGAACACCGGATTCCGTCGCAGTTCCGGCCGCGACGGGAGCTGCGAGGACCAGGACGTTCTTGACCCATTGACGTGGGCGAACGGCCTTGACGATACCTGCCGCCAGGGATGACGGGGGCCCGGTGGCGACGGCCGGTTCCTCGCTCATTTCTCTCCAAACTTCTGCTCGGCCTTGCGCACCGCGACCGCAGAGGCGGCCCCCAGAGCGGATCCGGCGAGCACATCGGTTGGGTAGTGCACTCCCAGCACGAGACGAGAGAGCAGCATCGGCGGTACCAACATCGCAGGCAAGGGTAGCCCGGTGAGGCGCCCGAGCAGCACAGCAGCCGCCGTTGTCGACGTGGCGTGCGAGGAGGGGAAGCTCAGTTTGCTCGGCGTCGACACGTTGACCTGGATCGACGGGTCATCAGGCCGGGGCCTGCGCACGACGCGCTTGATCACGATCGAGGCCGCGTGCGCGCCCACAGCACCGACCCCGGCCGCGACCCACTCGCGTCGTCGCGGCTTGTCGAGAGCGGCGCCGACACCTGCGACTGCCACCCAGCCGAGCGCGTGTTCACCGAAGTGCGACATCCCGCGAGCGGTGGATACCACACCCGGCTTGCTCGCGATTCTCGACTGGACGGTCTGCAGGATCTTGACCTCACGCGATGCCGAAGACACGTTCCCACCTCTCCTTACTTGTCAGGGCAGGAACAGCGTCCTGGTACTCGCGCTTGAGATCAGGGAACCGCTGGGCCAGCTCACGGCGCAACCGCAGAGCCTGTTTCAACAAGTCGAGAGCCTGCTTGGGGTTGCGCTTGCGGTAGACGACTCCCCGGCCGTCGGCCGTGGTGACGGTGACCCCGTCCACCTGCGACAGCAGGAACCAGCGGGCGTCCAGCGTGGGCACATTCAGCTGTGGGCGCTCGTGGTGCTCCGCATGGGCGGGTTTCACATTGTGGATCAGCCCCTTACCGAGGCGGACGATCTTCGCGATCGGGTTGTGGGGCTCACCGACGGCGCCGACTCCTGCGCCGGACGGCAGCGGCAGGCTCGTCGACGACGGCAGAACCACTGCGTCGGGGAACTCCTTGCGCATCGCGTGAACGTTGCCGAGTGCCGTGGGCAGCAAATCGAAGATGTGCTCCGGGCCCTCGAGGAAGTCGGCGATGGCCTGGTTCTGGATGGCAACCGTCGAGTACTCGAGGCAGAGCAGGTGCTTGATCGTGGCCTTGACGGTGTTCACGACGAGGCCACGGCCGTTGCCGGGCATGTGCAGGGCCGCGACGACGAGCCGGTTCCTCAGGTGGAAATACGCCTGCCAGTCGATCGCGTCGTCCTTGTCGCTCCACGCCATGTGCCAGATCGCGGCGCCGGGCATGGTGATCGTCGGGTAGCCGGCCTCGCGGGCCCGCAGACCGTATTCGGCGTCGTCCCACTTGATGAACAGCGGGAGCGGCTGTCCGAGCTTCTCCGCAGCCTCGCGCGGGATCATGCACATCCACCAGCCGTTGAAGTCGACGTCGATGCGCCGGTGCAGCAGGCGTGAATTCTCCCGGTCGCTGAGCGGGTAGCGGGAGAAGTCGTGGTCGTACTCGACGTTGGGAGCAGCGGTCCACATGAAGATGGACCGGTCTACCACCTCACCCATCGTGTGTAGGTGGCTGCGCTCCTGCAGGTTGAGCATCTGGCCGCCCACCAGCATGGGAGTCTTCGCGAACCGGGACATGGCGAGCGCACGCAGGATCGAGTCCGGTTCGATCTCGATGTCGTCGTCCATGAACAAGATGTGCTGACAATCGGTGGTCTTCAGCGCCTCGTACATGATGCGGCTGTAACCACCGGACCCACCGAGGTTGGCCTGGTCGTGGATTGCCAGCCGGTCACCGAACGCGGCGGCGACCTCCGCAAACCCGTTCTCGTCCTTGACCTTGCGGGTGCCCTGATCCGGAACGATTACCGCCTGCACCACATCCATGACGAGTTCGTCCGACGCCAAAGCCGTGAGGGCCTTCACGCAGTCGGTCGGTCGGTTGAACGTAGGGATCCCCACCGCCACGGTGGCCTCGCCGGGCGCCTCGACGGGCGCGTACCAACCGGCGCTCCCCAGCACAACGTCGGTGTCGGTGGTGACGTCGAACCAGATCCAGCCGCCGTCCTCGAACGGGGCCAGATCGACCTCGAACTCCACAGCTGCGTAGTTTCTTCCCGTCGCTTCGCTCGCCCGGTCTCCGTCTCGCACCTCGCGACCCTCGACGTGGATGCGCGACGAATCGGCCTTGGACCGGTAGACGTCGATGCGGCAGTGCCCCGATAGTTCGAGCCGCAGGACCACGGACTTCAGCGTGCTCCACCGGCGCCAGTAGCTGGCCGGGAACGCATTGAAGTAGCTGCAGAACGACGCCTCGGATTCGGCGCCCAGCGACAGCGACGTCCGCGAGAGCGCGTGCGCCCGCTTGCTGTTGGTCTTCGCTTCCTCGAGGTAGAGGGTGCGGACATCCAGTGGTTCACCGGGGCGGGGCAGGATCACCCGCTGCAGGAGCGCCTTGCCGAGCAGCGAGTCGTCGACGGCGGCCTTCTCCGCTTCACGCGAATGGTGGGGGCTCATTCGCTCTCCCCGACGAGCGCCGCACCGGTTTCGAGGTGCGGACGCAGGGAGTTGTCGAACATCGACAGCGCGCTGGCGATCGCCATGTGCATATCCAGGTACTGGTAGGTGCCCAGACGCCCACCGAAGAGCACCTTGTTCTCGGCGGTCTCCGCCTTGGCACGCTCCCGGTATGCGGCCAGCTTCTGCCGGTCCTCCGGGGTGTTGATCGGGTAGTACGGCTCGTCCTTGCTCTCAGCGAACCTCGAGTACTCCCGCATGATCACCGTCTTGTCCTTCGGGTAATCGCGCTCCGGGTGGAAGTGGCGGAACTCGTGGATGCGTGTGAAGGGCACGTCGGCATCGTTGTAGTTCATCACCGGTGTGCCCTGGAAGTCGCCGGTAACCAGCACCTCTGTCTCGAAGTCGAGGGTCCGCCAGCCCAACTCGCCGTCCGCGTAGTCGAAGTAGCGGTCGAGGGGGCCCGTGTAAACGACCGGCGCATCGGGGTTGGCCGCGCGCAGTTCGTCACGGACGTCGAAGTAGTCCGTGTCGAGGCGAACCTCGATCTTCGGGTCCTTCGCCATGTTCTCGAGCCACGCCGTGTAGCCCTCGACGGGCAGGCCCTCGTAGGTGTCGTTGAAGTAGCGGTTGTCGAACGTGTACCGCACGGGTAGCCGGGTGATGTTGCCCGCCGGCAGTTCCTTCGGGTCCGTCTGCCACTGCTTGGCCGTGTAGTCGCGCACGAACGCCTCGTAGAGCGGGCGCCCGATCAGCGAGATGGCCTTCTCCTCGAGGTTCGACGCGTCCTTGGAGTCGATCTCGCTGGCATGCTCCGCGATGAGCTTGCGCGCCTCGTCCGGGGTGAAGTAGCGCCCGAAGAACTGCGAGACCAGACCCAACCCCATCGGGAACTGGTACGCCTGACCCTTGTGCAGCGCGAAAACGCGGTGCTGATAGTTCGTGAACTCGGTGAACTGAGTGACGTAGTCCCACACCCTCTTGTTGGAAGTGTGGAACAGGTGCGCACCGTACTTGTGGATCTCGATGCCGGTCTCCGGCTCGGCCTCCGAGTACGCGTTGCCGCCGAGGTGGTGACGACGATCGAGCACGAGCACGCGCTTGCCCAGCTGAGTTGCTGCACGCTCGGCGATCGTCAGTCCGAAGAATCCGGAGCCGACGACGATGAGGTCGTACCGGCCAGGTGCTGTGGTTTCTCGGTTTGCAGCGGTCACGGTGAACAAGGGTAAGCGACTGCACCCACCGAGCGGGCCTCTGGTAGTGCGTGAGATCGATCTCGGCTGTCGCCGCGATCCGTTCCCACCCGGTGCCAGTCGTAAGCCGAGAACGAAGTTAAGGTACTCGCCACGTAGTGACCAGCTTGGGGGGATCGATGGTTGACCAGTCGCGACGTACCGGTGGCTTGCTATATGTACCGACCCTGCCTCGCAGTGGGTCCGGCCAGGTGCAGCTGGAGCTGAGAACCCTTCCGGACGGCAGGTTGGCGCTGCCCGCCTACACCTCCCCCGCCGAATTGGCCAGGTGTTGCGGAGCGGGCCAGCCGTGGGGAGCCGTCAATGCCGACGGCATGGGCGAGATCAAACGCTCGACGGGCTATGACGTGGTTCTGCTCGACGGCGAAATGCCGCCAGGCGCGCGACGAGAGTCCGTGCCGCGTGACCCGGGCGATGAAGAACCCGGCAGTCATATTCCGATGTCGTTCCTGCAAAAACCATTCGAGTAAGCCGTTCGGATGACGAGACACCGATGAACAGACGAGGGGGAAGAGTCCGGTGAGCGGGGACAGCGTGAAGGTCGAGCACCTCAATGACACCGCGCAGATTCTGGCGCGCAACGCCGAGGAGGTGGAGGAACTGGGCGTGAAGGCTCCGAATGTGCCGAACGCGGGGCCGTCGACCGCACTGGTCGGTGACGCGCTCGTGGAACTGGCGCAGGCGATGTCGTTCGTGGCGCAGGCGTCGGCGAATGCTGCCGATGCTGTGCAGGCCTCCGACGCCAACTACGCCGCCACCGACCAGGCGAACAGCCGGCAGCTGTCCGGCGTCGGCGAACATATCCCCGAGACGTCGGGCGGGGGAACGCGCTGATGCCCATCTACGTCTATGTCGACGCCGATCCCGAGTCTTGCATCGAGTGCGCGATCGCCCTCGGCCAACTCGCCGAGGGCGCCGACGATGCCGCACGAGAATTCCGCCGTGCCCGGGATCGGTCCGAGGAGGACTGGCAAGGCAAGGCAGGTGACAATTTCCGCACCGCAGTCGAGAAGCTCAGGACGGCGACGACCGACGTCGCCGACCGGGCAGAAGACCTGGCCAAGGCTCTGCGGGCTTTCGCCGACGAGATGAGCACGGTCAAACAACGAATGACGCAGGCTGCGGCCTTCGCCCTCGAAAGCGGCTTGCAGGTAGGCCCGGACGTGTGCTTTCCCGACTGGATCGGCGACCCCGACCAGCTACCTCCGGGTGTGTGGACTGCCGACCAGCTCGCCAAGCAGGCGAATCAGGTCGCCGCGTACGAGGATGCCCTCGTCATGGTGGCCGAGGTAAGGGAGAAGGAGCGACTCGCCCACGAAGACCTCCGCATGGCCTTCAGGGGAACGAACGAAAGCGGCGAAGATGACTGGCTCGATCGTTTGAAGGGTTCGGCCCCGTGGATGGCGGCGGGCGCGGGGATCGGCTACGTGGGTGCGGCGGTCCAGGAGGCCGACAAGTGGGGTGAGGCCGCTAGGACCCGCGCCGCCCAGGTACAGACGTTCCGAACGATTGCGGCCGAGGCCACCACCGACTCGATGCGAGTCGCTGCTACGAACGCAGCCACCACATTCGGGACCGCCGCCGACGACGCCGCGAGATTCGCCGCTCAGAACTCCAGGCTGATCGCGGGGCAGGCCGGGAGTCGGGTCGCCCAGATCTTTGATGCCGGGATTGTCCCCAAGAACGTGTCCCCGCTCATATCCAAGATCCCTGCGGCCGGGGTGGTTTTGACCAGTGGACAAATCTACGTCGACCTTCAGAGCGCTGAGGGCGGCGGCGACGTGGCCAAGATCGTCGCGAAGGACGCTGGCGGCTTCCTGGCGGGAACCGCCGCAACCAGCCTGCTCCTGGCCAGCGCCGCAGGCGGCCCCGCGACCATCGCCGCGGTCGGGGCAGGCGTACTGGTCAGCTACGGCGTCGGCGAACTCATCGAATACTTGGTGGACTGACGATGACTCACTACTTCCCCCGCCCACAGTTCCGCCTCCCCCCGGTCCCCGACCGACAGACCGGCGAACCCCGACCACCCACGGCACCGCGCCGGGAAAGCTCCGCGTACGAGACAACTCCCGCCGACCGAACCCCGAGAAATCCCCCATCCACCCCCGAGGACCTCGGCCCCGCACTCGAGTGGTCACAGTTCGCAAAAAGGCACAGAGCGCAAGCGGCAGTCCTCATGCCAGTTCTCTTTGCGGCGTTTGTCACTTTCAGGATGGGCGGATTCGACTGGGTGGGTGACTGGGTTCCTTGGATCTGGATGGCGCTGATCAGCGCATTCATGTACTGGCGAACAGGCTGCGAGTGGATGGCGGCCGGTTCAGTGTGGGTCCAGGACGGCCCGGACTGGATCAACACCTATGAATTGGTCCGGATCAGGTTCAGCGTCGACGGACTCCGACGGGTACTCCGAATCGAAGACTCCGAAGGCAGGAAAATCCACTCCTTCGGGCTACGCAACGCCCAGAGCAACCCGCTGATGTGGGACCTGGTCTACAACGGCATCCTCCACTCCGTCGCCTCCGGCAACTGCGACATCTCCAACAAGGCACGCAAAGTCCTGCAGATCCCGCCCTCCCTCGGCCGGGAGCCCGCAGACACAGCGGACTGACGATGACCCACTACTTCCCGCGCGGGCAGTTCCGCCTCCCCCCGGTCCCCGACCCGCTCACCGGCGAACCACGTCCACCCACCGCACCTCGCCGGGAAAGCTCCGCCAACGAGACGACCCCTACCGACCGGACCCCTACCAAGCCCCCACTAGCCCCAGAGGACCTCGGCCCCGCCCTGGAATGGTTCCAGTTCGAGCCCAAACACAGAATTCAAGCGACAATCGGTATGCCAGCAATCGTTGCAGCCTTCGCCACCCTCAAGGTGGGTGGATTCGACTGGGTCAGCGACTGGGGATTCTGGATTCTTCTGACCGTTATCGGCGCCGTAATGTATTGGCGAACCGGGTACGAGTGGATGGCAGCCGGGGCCATGTGGGTGCAGGAAGGCCCGAAGTGGGTCAACACTTACGAGCTGGTTCGGATCCGATTCAGCGTCGACGGACTCAACCGAGTACTCCGCCTCCAGGCCGCCGAAGGCAGAGAGATCCACTCCTTCGGGCTACGAGATGTCCAGAGCAACCCGCTGATGTGGGACCTGGTCTACAACGGCATCCTCCACTCCGTCGCCTCCGGCGACTGCGACATCTCCCGCAAGGCGCGCAAAGTCTTGCAGATCCCGCCCTCCCTGGGCCGGGAGCCCGTAGACGCTGCGGACCGACCGTCGCCGAAGTTGTTGCGGGAGAGCACCTCGAACGACTCGAGCTCTCCAACCCGAATGCGGAGGCGATGTCGCCGACGGTGAGCGTCACCATCCAATCGTGTTGACGGAGACGCGGTGTCGCCGAGATCCTCGACCGCGGAATTCTCCGCCCGCAGTGTATCCACCTGTAGACCAGGAGCGGCAAAAGATCCCGTTGACATTGCCTCCGGCCGGAGGTAGAAATTGTGTCCTGCCGCGGGTATCCCCAAATCCCAGGATCTTTGGAATGCTTCAACGGCGCCAGAGAGCAGGAGGGCACGCAACATAGGTGAACAAGCTATTGCCCGAACGAGCGACAGATCTGAAAGCAAGACTACCGACATCAATTACATCGAACTTGTCAGGCCAATATGTGCCCATCGATAGTCGATTGAGGTGACTTGTCGGCTCGGTGTACCCCTCTAGCCGGAAATTTGGAGATTACTCGTGAACAAACTTGTCCGCAGATCCCTGATGCTGTCTTCCCTAGCCTTCCTTAGCTTTTCGTTGGTACCGACAGGTGTGGCCAACGCAGACACGCAGACGTCTCAAGGTCTTCCCGTTTACACTGACACCATTCCGTCCACCGCTAACGGACTCCTCAACCCCACCCAGTATGCGGTGATAAAGAATGGCTCACCTGACAATACATCCCTCGCCAACAGCAACGGCATCCAGGCATTTGTAGCGCCGGGGACTTGGACGACCGACGGCGGTGCAGAACCAACGAGTCCGCTACTGTCCGTTCCCAGAGATGACGACGGAAACCCAAAATGCTCTTGGATAATCTCTGATGGTGGATTTCCGATCGGAACTCTTGGCGGCACCGTCGGCGGAAAAACTCGGCAAAGTGGTTCGAGTGCAGGTCCGATTACGATCACCATTCTGGATAGTGATTTCGAACTGCACTCAATGAACTGCGGAGCCTGGACACGAATAGGCTAACCAGGCCTTTCCCGATTCGGGTTCGCTGCCAATCGCTGGCAAGCTTGGACGATGTCCTGTCGCCCGACCCAGAAGTGGAGAGCGATGACCGTGTTCCGTCGTGTCTCCATCGCTTGCGGGCCGTGTACTAGCTCCCTTCCTCCGGTACCCATTCGCGCAGCACGTTGGCGTCGACCACGCGCGCGCCCAATGTCTCGGTATAGATGATCGTCCCGCCCTCGTACGTGCGGAACGTTCCTGCATCGGCCGGCAACATCATTTCGGGGCCGACCGGAGCTCCGAGCGTGCCGTTTGCCCCACCGACCTCCTCGTACTTCTCGGCGATCGGCGAAACTCGCGTCGTACCGACAGTGCCGGTGTACTCGCTCCCGGCAATAGCAGGTTCCGGGCCGCCTACCAATGCCAGCGAATCCGGCACTCCGCCACCGGGACCCACCGTGAACCAGTCTGACCGGAGGTTCAGTTTCGAGCGCGCTTCGAGGCCGGTCACCTCGGCTACACCCTCCGACCCGACCACCTTCACGGCAGTGGCGCGTCCACCCTCGTCTCCAAAGTTGTTGCGGGAGAGTACCTCGAACGACTCGAGTTCTCCCACTTCGAACGCGGAGGCGATATCGCCCGCGGTGAGTGTCACCGTCCAGTCGTGGTACGGCGACGCTGTATCGCCGAGATCCACGACGGCAGGGAATTCTCCACCGGCAGTGTGTCCGCCTGTCGACGAGGAGAATTCGGCGGCGACAACCTTGTTGTCCCTTGTCAGGATCATGCCTTCGGTGGAGCGAACGGCGTCCGTCGTCCGCGGGTCCTCGTTGGCGGACCCTCCGTATATCTGGCAGTCCTTGGTGTCGCAGGTTCTCGCGTATTCCTCACGGTTCTCGGCAGCGGCATAGGAGCGGGCCGCGACAGCCTGCGCCCGAAGTGCCTCTGCCCCACCGGTGTCGGCCCAGTTCGCCTTCACCTCGAGGGGCAAGACTCCCAAGAGATAGTCGTCCATCGCGAGGACGTTGACGGTGCGCGTGGCTCCGTCGTCGAGTGCGGCGCCGAGCGCGCCGCGGTACGGGGTGTCGCCCGCACACAGCTTCAGGTGCTCAGCCACGGGCCGGTCGGGACCCAGGTCGATAGGGTCCACCCACGGATGGTCGGTTGCGTCCTGCCACAGGACATCGCCGGCGCAACCCCGGGTGACCACGACATTGGCTCCGCCCCCAGTCGTCGGCGTCAAGTGGACGGCATCTCCAGGTCCGACGGGCCTGCCGGCGACGACGGCACCGACATCGGAATACACGCCGAGCGGCTGATCGTCGCGTGCCTGAAGTCGCACGCTGATCTGCGCGTCGGCGAGTGTGCCGAGTGTGGTCCCACCGTAGTAGTGAGCGAGGATCCGCTCGGCGCCCCATCCGTGGTCTTTCGCGTATCCGTACGCGCCCCACTGACCCATTCCACGACCGTGCCCGTTGCCGTGCCCTGAGATGGTGAACGGCGCATCGGAGGCAACGACGACCCGAACCTTCGGTGTCGTAGATGGGAGTTGGGCCACCACTCCGGTCACGGCGACGGCGACGAAAGCCGGTGCGATTCCGAGTGCCGAGAGCCGCAACAGCGAACTCTTCCAACCGCGTGTTCGGGTGGGTCTCGCGATGTACCGCCTGCCCCGAGCCTGGGCCTGTCTACCCGCCCGGACCCCGAATTCGTGCCTTGCCATCACTGCACTCCTCACCACTCGGGATCAGCGCCTCGGCAAGGCATGCGGCCTCGCTACCCGGCAGCTTCGAAACAATCCGATAAAGTCTCAACTCAAGGTTGAGATTTGGATTTTCGTGGGACTACTGTGTCAAGAGTGACTGGAGTGTGCAACAAGAGACACTCTAACAACATCAGCAACAGAGAGTGCGTATTTGCGAGGTTGCTCGCACAAGACATCGACTGAGGAGAGTCCCTTGCCGCACCGTCGACCGAAGCCTTCGATCGTCCTCGGGGCTGTCACCGCTCTGGCTGTCGCGAGTCCGATGGCGGTCTACAGCGGCAACGGGCCCTCCGTCATCAGCTCTACGAGCGAAACCTCTGACACTGTGATTCCCACCGAGATCGCACAGGTGGTCCTGGAGCAGATCCCCGATGTCGTGATTCCGCTGAAGGAGTTGACCGGGCTGAACTTGCCGGACATCAACATCGGCGACCTGAGGAACCTGGAGATTCCGCCGTCCATCCGGATTCCGAGCAGTCTGGAACTTCCCGGTGGAGTGCAAATCCCACTGGAGATCCCCGGCCTGGGCGACGTCTCCGACCCGGCAACGCCCCCACCCGCCGATCAGGAACCAGGCACAATCGTCAAGGAGGTCTTCCGCGACACTCCCTTCAGCATGGTGGCGCTGACATCCGAAACGGTCGGAGCAGCGGAGTCGAAGGTCCGGGCGATGAAACCCGACGGAACATGGGGCGAATGGTTCACCCCCGAGATCGCCGATACCGACAGTGCCCGCCTGGAAGCAACAGGCGGAAAGGTCGCAACCGAGCCCGTCTACGTCGGGCAGACCAACGCCATCCAGGTCCTGACGCCCACGCCCACGTCCGCCGATGCCGAAGCCGCGCTAGCGAACGCGCACTCGCATTCCGCACCCGCGGCACCAGAGGACCCCGCACCCGCGCCCGGAGCATCTGAGGACACCGCACCCTCGGGCACCACGCCTGAGGCTGCTGCCCCTCTCGGCTACACCCCCGCTTCCGTCAGCAAGCCGCTCCGGCAACAGTCGGCAGATACGGCCGCGGATTGGGTCACCGCAGTGCTCATCTCGCCCGGCAGCAGCGCTGGTGACAGCTTGCTCACCGGTATCACCAACTCGCTCGGCAGCCTCACTCCCGGTGTCATCAGCCGAGGCCAGTGGGGTGCCGACGAGTCGATGCGCTGCTCGACCCCGACCTACGACAACTCGCTCGGTGGCGCAGTCGTGCACCACACCGCAGGCACCAACAACTACTCGCCGGCCGAGTCGGCGCAAATCGTCCGCGGGATCTACGCGTACCACGCACAGACGCTCGGCTGGTGCGACATCGGATACAACGCGCTCGTCGACAGGTACGGACAGATCTTCGAGGGGCGCGCAGGCGGCCTGGGCCTCCCGGTCCGGGGCGCGCACGCAGGCGGATTCAACGAGAACACCACCGGCGTCGCCATGCTGGGCGATTTCTCCAACGTGGCTCCGCCGCAGGCCACGATCGACGCGGTCGGCAGGTTCCTGGGCTGGAAGCTCGGCAATGCCGGACTCGACCCCTTCGGGTATACGAGGATGTACTCCGAGGGCACCCAGTTCACTCCAATTCCGATAGGTCAGCCTATAGATTTGCCGGTGATCTTCGCGCACAGCGATGTCGGTTACACCGTCTGCCCAGGCGCCGTGGGCTACCAGCACATGAACGAGATCCGGCAGATTGCGGCTGCCAACCTCGGCAACGGCAGCTCCATCCTCGCCGCGGGCCCACCCGTGGGCTCCGTGGTGCCCGATGTCGGCTCGAGTCTGCCGGACGACATCCCTGGACTCGTCACCGAACTGATCCGGTTGAGCGACTCTCCCGTTGTTCAGAAGTGGCTCGCCGAGGGTGGTGAAGCGGGCAGGCTCGGTCAGGCGATCACCGGACTTCTGCGGGCAAAAGCAGGCAACACGGGCGCGCTGTTCACCAACGGTGCGATCTACACCTCGCCGAACGGTGGTGCGTGGACCGTCCTCGGGGAGATCTACAACACCTGGAAGGAACTGGGTAGCGATATGAGCGCGCTCGGACTGCCTACCAGCGACGAATACCCGATCCCCGGAGGTATGCGCAGCGATTTCGAGAACGGTTCGCTGATCTTCAACGAGCTCACCGGCGCCGTGACCGAAGTTCTCGAGACATACAACGACACCTACGAGCAGGTATACGAGGGGGGCGCCCGGTCGGATGCCTCGGCACCCGTCCCCCCATCGGTGGTCGCTCCATCGGGTTCACCGACACCGGTAGCCCCTGGCTGACCGATCGGGTCAACTTCCTCAGGGCGCTGGTGGTCTGATCACGACCACCAGCGCTCGAGCACTTTCGCGACTCCGTCATTCCAGTTGGCGGTTGTGACCTCACCGGCCGCAGCCTTGGCTTCGAGATGCGCGTTCTCGACGGCGACTGACCAACCGGCGAGGTTCAGCATCGGAATGTCGTTGGGCATGTCGCCGAACGCCACGATCTCCGTCGCAGCCACGCCCAGCCGTTCAGCAACGATCGCGAGTCCGGACGCTTTCGTGATCCCCGACGCCGACAACTCGATCAGCCCGTTGTCGGTGGAGTAGGTGAGGTCGGCCCTCCCGCCGATGTGCGGCTCGAGCGCCTCGACCATCGCCTTACTCGACATCGTCGGAACCCTGATCAGCAACTTTACCGCCGGCGCGGCCAAGACCTCGTACTCGGATACCACCTCATCGTCCGGGTTGAGCCAGGCATGCACGTAGGCCGGGGATCTGACGAACTGTGGCACTGCGGCGTCACTGGCATCGACGCCGACTCGTTCCGCAGCGAACCCGGCGCCCGGGAGCACCTCCAGCGTGATCTCCGACAGCAATGCGAGCGTGTCGACATCGAGAGTCGCGGCACTGAGTACCTGGTCAGCGTCACTGTCGTAGATGATCGCGCCGTTGGCGCAGACCGCGAGCGGCGCGTGGCCGAGCCCGTCGACGACGGGATGAATCCAGCGGGGCGGCCTACCAGTCGCAAGAACGAAAGGCGTCCCAGACGCGACCACCGATGCGACGGCGTCACGCGTACGCGCACTGACTCGTTCGTCGTGCCCGATCAGGGTGCCGTCGATATCGGAGGCTACAAGGCTGGGTCGATCTTCGATCACTTAGTAATTCTGCATGCAAGAGTTGCCTATGCGCTGGACAACTGACTATGAAGTCCGTCGCTTCTCGGCTTCTCGACGATCCATTTCCGCGGCCTCCGAGAGCGTGGGGGCGGTACCACCGAGGCGCCGCGGCACCCAGGGCGCCCCGACTGGATGGTCGAAATCGTCCTGCACCCGATTCAGGATCGCGATCATCTCGGTGCGCAAGACCTCCGTGAGAGCGGCTGCCGGCTCCGCTGGTTGTATTGGCTTACCGACCTCCACAGCCACCGGAAAATGATGCCGCCCAAGGTGTCTGGGTTGTCCCTTGGTCGAAATTCGCTGAGCGCCCCACACGATGACGGGCACGATCGGCACTCCGGCGTCGATCGCCATGCGAGCCGCACCCGACTTGAATTCCTTGATCTCGAAACTGCGGCTGATCGTGGCTTCGGGATACACGGTGACCAATTCGCCACCCTGAAGTCGTTTCACCGCTTCGAAGTAGGCGCCGACGCCCGCCGTCCGATCGACCGGAATGACGCCACACCCACGCATCAGGAACCCCAGAACCTTGTTGTTCGCGAGTTCGGCCTTCGCCATGATCCGCATTTTGCGCCCCACGGCGCCAACCGCCAGCCCTACCTGGATGAAATCCAGGTAGCCGGTGTGGTTGACGGCGAGAACCGCCCCACCATCAGCCGGAATATTCTCGAGACCCGCCCGGGTCGTTTTCACACCTTGGAACCGCGACAACGCCTTGGCCGTCAACTCGACGGCTGTGTAGACGGGCTCGGCAGCCACGTCAGTGTCCAGTCTCCCGAGACCGCCGAGCGCGGGCCTTCGCTTCGGATTCCTCCAAGTCCATCCGGTTCGCTTCCTCGAGCGTGGGTGCACTGCCACCGAGTCGTGCGGGCACCCAGTACGCCCCGGCCGGATGGTCGTAGTCCCGTTGAAGGTCGGCAAGCATCACTTCCATGGTGGTGTGCACCTTGTCCGTCAACTCGGATGCGGGCTCGAACGGCGCTATCGGCTCACCGACGGCGATCGAAATGGGCGTGTTCGTGCGGCCGAGCCGCTTCGGGAATCCCTTCGTCCATACCCGCTGCGCGCCCCAGATGACGATCGGGATGATGGGGACGTCGGCTTCGATCGCCATTCGAGCCGCACCCGATTTGAAAGCCTTGATCTCGAAACTCCGGCTGATCGTGGCCTCCGGGTAGACCCCCACCAGTTCGCCGCGGCGCAAGCGGTCGACGGCCGCACGATACGAATCGGAACCCGCCGCCCGATCTACCGGAATGTGTTTGAGGGCTCGCATGATCGGGCCGGACACCTTGTTGTCGAACACTTCCTTCTTCGCCATGAAGCGGATATACCGCTTGACTCTGCGCGCCGGAAGTCCCGCGTAGGTGAAGTCCATGTAGCCGGTGTGATTGATCGCGATCACTGCCCCACCGGTCGCAGGAATGTGCCGATCACCCTTGACCGTGAACTTCAGCCCCTCGAAGGCGAATACGGTGCGGGCGATGCCGATGATCGTACGGTAAACGGGTTCCACAATCGGTAGCGTAGTCCGGTCTCCGCGATCCTCACTCACCGCCGGGGAAAGCGAACGGTAGGACGTCCAGTAAGAACCGCCCGATGTCGCATCGGTTCAATCTGACTGCACCGATGTGACATCAGGCGCGTCTGCGTGCCGTTCGGAAGGTCGGTGCTATCCGACGGTAGGTGGCTCTTCGACAAGCTGGGCCATGTAGAGCTGGTCACCCATCTTGTCGAGCAGTTCGATCTGGGTCTCTAGATAGTCGATGTGCTCCTCTTCCTCTGCGAGGATCTGCTCGAGCAACTTCGCGGACGTGGCGTCGCCCTTGGCCCGGCACATCTGTATTCCAGGGCGAAGGCGTTCGACTACTTCGATCTCGATCGACAGGTCGGAGTGAAACTGCTCGCGCAAATCTTGACCGATACGCAGAGGAAGCAGCTTCTGGTAATTCGGTAGGGCCTCGAGAAGAAGGATGCGGTCGGTGAGGATCTCGGCATGAACCATCTCTTCGATCGATTCGGCGCGAGTCTTGGCCGCCAATTTGGTGAATCCCCAGTCGGCCTGCATCTTCGAGTGCAGAAAGTACTGATTGATCGCGGTCAGCTCACTGGTCAGCTGTTCGTTGAGTAGAGCGATAACCTCGTCGTCGCCACGCATAACAACCTCCGGTCGTCGGACTGATACGACCGTAGCAGCGTTCACCCACGATCCATAGAAGATCGAGGCTTGTAGTTGTCAGGCTGCCTCGCGCTTACCCACAGCGTGTGCGCACAGCAGCTCATCGAGGCGGTTGACGCAGGTACCACACCCCCAACCAGCTCCGCACCGCTCACCGATCGCATCAGCAGTGTCCGCACCGTCGTCCAGGTGTTCCTGAACCTCTTCTTCGGTAACGGCCTTACAGATGCAGACGAACATGCCGAGCTCCTCACGAACCAAACTGGTTAGGTAAGGGTTACATTATTCCGGCGTTCACGCAAGGGTAGCCTTGCCAAAAATCCGGACAGGTTACGGCTTCAGTAGATCTGTACCGACAAAGGGCACCAGAGCCTGTGGAACCCTGACAGTGCCATCGGACTGCTGATGGTTCTCGAGGATCGCAACGATCCACCGCGTCGTCGCCAGGGTCCCGTTCAGGGTGGCCGCGATCTGCGGCTTTCCGTTCTCGTCGCGATAGCGCACACCGAGGCGACGCGCCTGGAACGTTGTGCAATTCGATGTCGAAGTGAGCTCGCGGTACGCCTGCTGAGTGGGCACCCAGGCCTCGCAGTCGAACTTGCGGGCCGCCGACGATCCGAGGTCGCCACCTGCGACGTCGATCACACGGTAGGGGACGTCGATGGCAGCGAGCATGTCCCGCTCCCATGACAGCAACCGCTGGTGCTCTGCGTCCGCGTCTTCGGGCTTGCAGTAGGTGAACATCTCCACCTTGTCGAACTGATGGACGCGAATGATGCCGCGGGTGTCCTTGCCGTAGCTGCCGGCCTCCCGGCGAAAGCAGGTCGACCAACCGGCGTAGCGCTTCGGCCCGTCGGTGAGGTCCAAGATCTCGCCCGAGTGATAGCCGGCCAGCGGGACCTCGGAGGTGCCGACGAGATACAGGTCGTCGTCGGCGAGGTGATAGATCTCGTCGGAATGGGCGCCGAGGAACCCGGTACCGGCCATGATCTCGGGACGCACAAGCACGGGCGGGATCATCATCTGGAACCCGTTGGCCATCGCCTTCTGCGCAGCGAGCTGCAGCATTCCCAGCTGCAACATCGCGCCGAAGCCGGTGAGGAAGTAGAACCGGGCGCCGGAGACCTTCGCGCCGCGCTCCATGTCGATCAGGCCCAGCGACTCGCCCAGCTCGAGGTGGTCCTTGGGCTCGAAGTCGAAAGTCGGGATCTCGCCGACGGTCTCGAGCGTTATGAAGTCGTCCTCGCCGCCGGCCGGGGCGCCGTCCTGGACGATATTCGAGATCGCCCTGTGCGCGGCATCGAGCGCGGCCTGCGCCTCGTGCTGCTGAACCTCAGCCTGCTTTACCTTTGCCGCGAGTTCCTTGGACCCCTCGAGCAGCGCGGGGCGTTCCTCGGGGGATGCCTGGCCCACCTTCCTGCCGAACGCCTTCTGCTCGGCACGCAGGTTGTCACCGGCCAGAACCGCGGCACGACGGGCGGCGTCCGCCTCGAGCAACGAATCGACCAGGGCGGGGTCTTCGCCTCGGGTGCGCTGCGACTCGCGGACGGCGTCGGGATTCTCGCGGAGGAACTTCAGGTCAATCACGGTGTCAGACACTACCGGGCGCCCCCGCGAACCTCATTCCGGTTTCGGTCCGGAGCAAGCTCGGGAGGTCGTCACCCATGGTGATCGACGTTACGCAGGGTTGATGCCGATCGCGGCTGTTGTTCTGTGTGCCCGAACGGGCATTATGGATACCGATGTCCCCAGATCAGTCGAACGGCGCCGAAGCGCAGCCGAAGCCCAAGCGACCGCGGAAGACTCCTCCGCGCATGTCCGCGACCATGACCCGTCGCGCTCTCGCAGCCGTCGCGGGTGGTGCCGTGATCGCCGCGGTTGCCACCATAGCGATCGCGGATGGCTTCAACCGCAGCGAGAATCTACCCGTAATTTCCAGCGGTTCCGGGTTGCAAGCAACCAAGGTGGAGGATGTCGCCTTCGCTTCGGCCACCGCAGGCGACTGCCTCGACTGGACATCGGCGGGGTCTCGAGGGGACCGAACTGATGTCACGAAAGTCGACTGCTCGGAGGAACACCGCTTCGAGGTGACTTCGGCATTGGATCTCAGCGTGTACCCGGGTGCCGAATTCGGGCCGGGGTCGCGGTACCCCGGCGCGCTGCGCTTCGCCTCGCTCAGGGACGAACACTGCGTGCCTTCCGTCGGCAACTACCTCGGCGCCAAGTTCGATCCGGAAGGCAAGTTCAGCGTAGGCCTCATGTTCCCGAGCGAGAGCGGTTGGGCGGCCGGTGAGCGCACGTTGCGCTGCGGTCTTCAGTTCTCGAGCACCGCAGGCACGCTGCTTCCGTTCACGGGGAGGGTGGAAGATCAGGATCAATCCAATATCTGGGATCCCGGTTCGTGCATCGGAATCAACCAGGGCGTACCCAGCGATCCCGTCGACTGCGCACAGCCTCACGCCTTCGAGGTCATCTCCGTCGTCGACCTCGCAACACGGTTCCCCGGTCCGATGCCGTCCGTCGAAGACCAGGACGAATACCTCGAGGACGTGTGCACGCAGGCATCCAACGAATATCTCGGATCTGCGGACGCCCTGCGAGACAAGACGCTCACGCTGTTCTGGGACAACCTCGACCTCGACAGTTGGCTCGCGGGCTCGAGGCGGATCAATTGTTCGATCGGCAAGGAGACCGAGACGGGCTTCGCGACCGTCACGGGTTCGGCGAAGGGCGACATTCTCATCGACGGCACGGCACCTGTAAAACCGCCGCCGATCGGAGAGGGTAGATCCACTCCGACCCCGCTTCCCGGCGCTGCACCCCTGCCGGGGGCATGACGTGCCGGTCACCATGACGCCAGCCCGATTCGAGGAATTGGTTTCCGACGCGCTCGACCTGATTCCGCCCGCACTCGCAGCCGCGATCGACAATGTCGTCGTTCTCGTCGACGACCGCAATGAAGAAGACCCCCACCTACTCGGTCTCTATCACGGGATAGCACTGACCGAGAGGGACAGTCACTACGGCGGATCGCTACCCGATACGATCACCGTCTACCGCGGCGCCCTTCTCGATATCTGCAGCTCGGAGGAGGAGGTCGTGCACGAGGTGGCGGTGACCGTGATTCACGAGGTTGCACACTACTTCGGGATAGAAGAAGATCGCTTGCACGAGCTCGGCTGGGGATGAGGGGGATCGGGGGAACCGAAGAGCGAGTCGCAGCGTCCAAGTTGCAGAGGTATCAAGCTAGTTTTTTGTCGGGGGGCGAGAACCTTCCGGCTGTCTAGGTCAAGGAGGAGTTCGAAGCAATGCCAGCCCTGCAGGTCGCACCAGAAGCTCTGATCGCCGCCGCCGCGGAACTCGACGCGCTGGCCATACGCCTCGAAGCATCGGTTGCTCTCAACTCCGCGGCCATCCGTGTGCTCCCCTCCGGGAGCGACGAAGTATCCCGATACGCGGCCCAATACTTCAACACCGTCTCCGGATCGTTCAGTCCCGCTGTGGCACAGGCTATTCGCGAGATGCACGAGACCGCGAACACACTCCGCGCACAGGCCGCGGTGTACTCCTCGGAAGACCTCGCGCTCGGGGCAGCTCTCGAGTCGACCATGTGACCACCAGCGCCTCGAGACCACAAGGAGATCAGACATGACCATGGGACTGACCGGTGTCATCTGGCTGCCACGCGGAGCAACCGCCAACTCGACCGCTCTCTCCGCCGGCGCGGGACCTGTGCCACTCAGTGTGGCGTCCTCAGCCTGGACTGCGCTGTCGGCGAGCTTCGCGGACGCCAACCTCACGCTCGTCCGGGTCATGGCCGAGCTTTCCGCGGGCTGGCAGGGTACGTCCGCAGCGGCCGCTCTAGCCAAGATCGCACCGTTCACCGCGTGGACTACCGAATGCGCCGAACTCGCCGCTGACACCGCTGCCAAGGCCGGCATCGAGGCCGGCGCCTACTCGACCGCGGCGCTCGCCATGCCCAGCATCCCCGAGATCACGGCCGTCAAGGCCGCGAAGGCCACGGCGTACTCGACGGGAGGCGCCCTCAACGGCACCGCTGCCGCTGCCGAAGCCGCGGATCGTGCATTGGACATCCGCGCTGCGATCGTGATGGAAGGCTACGAGGCGGCGACCAACATACTCGCGGTCAAGCGCACCTTCAGAGAGCCTCCCCGCATCGTCACCAAGGCCGACTCCCAAGAGACCGCGAGCTTCGAGGAAATCTCCGAGGACGGCGAATTCGATCCGACCCGCGCCGCGATTGCCGCGGTGATGTCCGCCGGGCAGAACCCCGCTGTCACCACGGCCGCTGCCCAAGTCAGCAGCATCGCGGGAACGACCGCTACCTCCGCTGCGTCCAATATCGCCGGTGCGGCGATGACGGCTATCACCGGCGGAGGTGCAGCCCCCGCGATCGGTGGCGCACCGATGCCGGGCGGCGCGGCGGCGAGCACCAGCGCCGCGTCGGCACGCACCGCGATCGGTGCGACTGCCGGTGGGGCGACACTGCCGGAAGGCTGGGGCAAGACCGATGGACCCGGACAGGGTCCCCGACCAGGCACCCCGACCGGCGGCGCAATCGGCGAGGTTCGAGCCGACGCGAACTCGACCTCGACGGGGCGCGGAGCCACGAGCAACGGACCCATGATGGCCGGACGTGGGGCTGCAACCAACTCTCCGGACGACGACGAGCGGGACACCCCCGACTATCTCAGGAATTTCGAGCACTTCTCCGACGGCCGCACCGTCATCCCCTCGGTGATCGGTGCGAATCCCGACCAGCAGGAGACCGGACGGTGATCGACCTCGGTACTCAACCGAATGTGCCGACCCTGGCCGCGGTACACCTGAGCCTCGACGAAATGGACTACCTCGTCGACGCGCTGTCGCTCGACGTACTGCCAGTGGTGCTCGACGTGGCGCCGCGGTACGACCTGCTCGATGCGCGGGACGCGGCCCTGCGTGCCGCGGCCGACACGCTCGCCGCTCGGGATCTACTTCCCGGCGGCCAGGTTCATCCAGAACTCGCCGACAGGCTGCGGGTTCTGGCGCGACCCTACTGGGAGATCGCGCTGCGCTGGCACGTGGACGGCAACATCTCGAGGCTGTGTGTGTCTCAGGGCGAATCCGTCTCGGTACTCGCGATGCGAGCCGACGACACCTTCGTCATTCAGGACGCCGGCGCCGACATCATCGCACCCGTGATCGGCGCCCTCGGGACTGCGACACCCATGAACTTCGGTGTCCTCAACGCGCCGACCGCGCAACTGAGCGAGGCTTTCGATCAGAGCGAGGACGGCAAGGCACTCGCCGCCGCCCTCACCGGACTCGGCGCGGGCGCGGCCGACGCCGCTGCCCTCGGCAGTGCGATAGCGACCTGCACGACCTAC